>DATHYN010000001.1:0-11380 GCA_035459145.1 Anaerolineae bacterium
GCCTTTCCTTTTGCTTATGATTTCAGTTTGGTCACTTCAATCATCCTCAATTGGATTGGCTCTCGCAAATTCTTCTGTTTTTAAGGTGCTGGATGGTTCTTCTTTTGACCTAATTTGTCAACCGATTTCTGAACCATCCCATAAAAACAATCCCCAAAATCCCCAAAATCCGCGTCAAAAACCACCAAACCTTACCCCTACACATAATTACTAATAGCAAACTTCAGATTGCTTTGTTTACACTTTACTAAATGACACTTACCCGCTATTATCCTCCCTCGTCGGCCACCCCCGCCCGCCCCGTCTCCTTCAACTCCGCCAAAATCCCCAACGTCGCCTCCGCCCGCTCAATCCAGACCACCCCCTCATCACCCCACGCCCCATACGACGCAATCCAACTAGCCACAATCTCCTCCAACCCACTCAACAACCCCTCCCACGCCTCAAACCGCCCCGCCGCCCGCAACGCGTGCGTCAACATCAACCCGCGGCCCCCAAAACCCCGTGGCAACTCCCACCGCCGCGCCAACCCCAAAATCTCTTCCCGCGCCAACATCCCCCCCGCCTGCGCCGGCGTCACCAAAAACTGAGCGATATCTTTGAGGCTTGTTTTGGGGTTGGAGAGCAACGGCCGTTGCCCCACCAATTTCCACTTCCCCACACCCCCCAACTCATGCAACCTTAACGTCCCCCCCGTCACCTCCGTCAACGCCCCATAAAACGGATGCCCCACCCGCGTCACCGCCGCCGCCAGCGGCGGCCACCACCGCCCCACATGCTTCCGATACCACCATTCCTGACGCTCCCGCCACAAATCCGCCTCCTCCCCCTCTCCCCGCGACAACATCGCCGCCTCCTGCTCACACAAATACGCCATCATCCCCAACTCATACCCAATATGATCTGGGCTACTCGCCGCCAACGGCACCCCATACCCCACCTCCCCATACGCCCGCGCCACCCGATCCGATACCTCCCGCCCCAACATCCCTTCCCCGTCCAAAAAACTACCCTCATACGGCAACAACTCAAACGCCAACACCGCCTGCTGATCCGCCCCCCACTCCGACCACCCCCGCTTCGCCCCACCCAACTCTTCCGCCGCCTCCCGCAACAGATCCACCACCCCAATATACGGCCATAACTCCGCCGTCACTCCCTCGGCCCACACCCGCCCCAACAACCGATACAAATTCGCCCGACCCTGTACTATCTCAATCATTATTACCTCTCCTCATTAACCTAAATAATCCCAAAAAACAAAACCATTCCTCTACCCCACCTTTCCCGATCAAGCCCACCATCCTTGCCCCAATACTCCCCACACTTCTTACACCCCCAACCCATCCAACAACCCGATAAAGGTTGTCATTCCGGCGCAGATACTGTCCGCTTTTACAATTACCGACGCAATCCTCGCATATGTCATTCCGGCGCAGATACTGTCCGTTTTTCTTATGTCAACAACCATTTACAGCCCGATCAGGGCTGTCATCCTCGCGAAAGCGGGGATCCACTCCTAAAATCACCTTCATCTCGGCCTCGTTCTCCGCAAATCCACCCCCCTCAACAAAAACAGACAACATCTACGCAGGCCGGAATCCACGCCTAAAACCACCTTCATTTCAGCCTCGTTCTCCGCAAATCACACGAAAACAACTACTTCTAGCCACTTATTCCCATAAGCTACCTACGCCTACAAACCAGCATCCACAAAAACAACGATACAATTATAACCTAAGACACCACAAAACACCCCACGCCAAATTCCACCAACAACACGCCAAGCACAAAAAATCATGGACTTTTTGTGGACTTTTAGCTGTTTTTATTAACTATAATCATCAGCATTAACCATTCATAATCAAAAAGGAGATAACGATGAAAACCAAAACATCCCTTAAAGCTGGCGCCAATTTCCGCGAAGATTTAGACTAATTTTGTCATCCATCAACTAAAATCATTCCCTTACCCCACCCCAAAAGTGATAAATAGTCAAATCAATATCAACAAAAACAGGCTCCGTGCGGAGCCTGTTTTTGTTCTACCAACTCATTTACAGCCCGATTAAGGCTGTCATTCCGGCGCAGGCCGGAATCCACTCCTAAAATCACCTTCATCTCGGCCACCTTCCAACCAAACACCCCTCCTCTCCCTCACCAACTAAAAAAATCAGTCCAATCCGTCCAATCCGTTAAATCAGAGTTCCATTTAACAACCTTACCCTAACAAAACCTCCCCCCCCACCACACCCTACTCCGGCAACTTATAAGCCGCCTTCGTCGGCTTCAACGGCCGTTTCAACCAATACGGCCGCCTTA
Source organism: Anaerolineae bacterium (assembly GCA_035459145.1). Lineage (GTDB taxonomy): Bacteria > Chloroflexota > Anaerolineae > Promineifilales > Promineifilaceae > DATHYN01. The sequence continues at coordinate 2,322 of DATHYN010000001.1, forward strand.
ACCCATCCGGACTCACCCGCGACGCCGGCCGCGTCAACCCCTTCCACGCCTCATACACCGCCATCGACTTCGTCGTATCCACCCACACATCCCCATGCGCATCCTCCGGCTCCGCCCGCCGCACATTCACCGCCTTCTGCAACCAACAATGCGCCCCACTAATCGGATCCGGATGCACCCCATGCGTCAAATTCTGATGCACCCCCACATCCTGCCACCAAATCCGACTCGTGTCCGGATCAAACGTCTTCCACGCTCGGCCCCCCTCCAAAATATTCAACCGATGCTCACTCCCCTTCTCCCCCAACCGCGCCAAACTCGTCATCCCCGGATTCCCACCCATATCATCCTGCAACCGCCACCGCCCCAAATGATGACTCATCGCCACAATCCCCGGCTTAATCCCCTCCGTTAACCACACCCGATCCACAAAATAACCAATCTCCGTCTCCACCCGCACCAAATCACCCGTATTCACCCCCAACCGGAACCCATCATGCGGATGCATCCAAATCGGATTCTTATGACTAATCTCATACAACCATTTCGCATTCGCACTCCGCGTATGAATCAACGTCGGTAAACGGAAATTAGGCAATAACAACATCTCCCCCACACTCCGATCAATATTGTCCGGACTCACATGACTCGCTAACGGCCACGGAATCGTATACTCCTTCTCCGGCCACCCCCAATCATGCAACGTCTCACTAAAAAACTCCAATTTCCGACTCGGCGTCCCAAACCCCACCAACGCCTGCCCATCAACCATCACCCCCACCGGCTTATCATCCTTCAACACCACCCCCCCGTCATCCACCCGCGCCCCCGATGGCTCCGCCACCGGCTTCGCATACGGCGTATAATTCGCCCGCGTCACTTCAAACGCCCCATACTTCCGCATATATTCTAACGGCGTCAACCCCTCCGCCTCGGCCGCCTCCGGCAACCCCGGCACACTATTCTCAAACATCCATTGATAATACTCATCAACCGTAATAATCTCCCCTTCCCGATACGGACTCTCAAACCATTGCCGAATCCCCAACGACCCATCCGGATCCATCCGTACCGATAACTCAATCCACCACTCATTCTCCTCCCACACCTCCCCCGGATTCGCTTCATATGTAAACCGCACCGGCTCGCCCATCTGCTCCATCGCCACCCGCCGCACCGGCTGCCGGAACGCGATCCATTGCCCCGCGTGCGTCTCCTGACTCACCAAATCATGCCGCTCCCCGGCATGACCCATCGGCAACACATAATCCGCAAACCACGCCGACTCATTCCACGTCGGCGTCAACGCCACATGACACTTCATCTTCTCCTCGTCACGCAACGCCTTCAACCACATAAACCCATCCGGATTAATCCACATCGGATTATAAACCCGCGTAAAATACACATCAATCTCCCCCCGCTCCTCTTCCAACAAATGGGGCAACAAGAAACTCATCTCATAAAAAGCCAACGGCCACTCATCCGGCAAATGCAACTCATTCCACGCCTCAAATGCGGGTGGCTTTTTGAACGGGGTTGGCACAAACTTGTTCCAACTGTTGGCCGAGGTTCCCCCCGGCGTCCCCACACTTCCCGTCAACACATTCAAGAAAAAGAGACAACGCGCCACCTGCCACCCACCCAAGTTTCCGATGCTGGCACTCCGCCAAGTATGCGTCGCTAATTTACCTTCACAGTTAGCCACATACTTCGCCGCCTCCTCAATACGCTCCACCGGCACCTGCGCCTCCTCGGCCGCCCGCTCAAACGTAAACGCTGCATACGTCCCCTTCAAATACGCTTCAAACTGCTCAAACGTATACGGCCCCTCGGCCACAAACCCCGCCGGCCCCTCCAACTTACCATCAGCCACTGCCGCCAACGTCTGCTCCCAATTCACCCACTTCCGCACAAACTCCCGATCATACTGCCCCGTCTGCAACAAATAATTCGCCATCGACAACAACAACGTCGACTCACTCCCCGGCCACGTCGGCAACCACACATCACTCATACTCGCCGTATTACTCAACCGCGGATCAAACGTAATAATCTTCGCCCCCTCCATCTTCGCCTCGATAATCCGTTGCGCATGTGGATTAAAATAATGCCCCGTCTCCAAATGGGCCGAAATCAACAAAATAACCCGCGCCTGCGCATGATCCGGACTCGGCCGATCAAACCCACCCCAGAAAAAGTAACCCGCCCGCGCCCCACTCGAACAAATATTGGTGTGACTATTATGCCCATCAACCCCCCACGCCGAAATGCACCGATTCGTATACCCATCCTCCCCCGGCCGCCCCACATGATACATAATCCCATCACGCCGCTTCTCCCGACTCGCCCGCATCTTCGCCGCAATCTCATCCAACGCCTGCTCCCAACTAATCCGCTCCCACCGACCACTACCCCGCTTCCCCACCCGCTTCAACGGATACAAAATCCGCTCCGGATCATAAACCTGATTATGCGTCGCCGGCCCCTTAGCACAATTCCGCCCTCGGCTCCCCGGATGCGCCGGATTCCCCTCAAACTTCTTCACTTCCAACGTCTCTTTATCCACATAAGCCAACAACCCACACCCACTCTCACAATTGAAACAGACCGTCGGCACCAACGTATAACGCCGCGCCACCTTCTGTGGCCACGCCTTACTATCCCACTCCACCCAATCATCCCACCGATCCGCCGGCGGATAATTCGTCAACCGCCCATCCGGCTGCTTCACTGGCAACATCTCCGTTGTTCCAAAATCAGGCAAACCAACCCCACCCACATTCGTCTGCCCCCGCACCACCGCTGGCGCCTCCGGTACCTGTACCGCTAACATCGTCTGCAATAACTTTTTTATCCCATTCGCATCAATCATCGCTCAATCCTCATCATAATCATTTAAAACAACATTACTAACTAGACTGTAACGCCAGCAATCCAAAAAATCACCGTCACAACTCACCTTATTCACAAATAACCAAAAAAACCTAATCTCACCTCTAAATCAACAAAAATATCCCCAAAATCCGTGTCAAAATCCACCAAACCTTACCCCTACACATAATGACAACAGAAAATTTCAGGTTATTTATGTTACAGTCTACTAACTATTCGGTACCTCTTGCGGCGCCATCACAAACGCATACTCAAACAAATACAACCCCACCACAATCAACAACCCCACCACCCCCAACATCGGCCGACTACCACTCCCAAACCAAATCATCCCTAACGGCAAAATATGCCCCAACCCGATGCTACCAATCCAGAAATGGTACTTATAATGACCATGGGTAATATCATGCGCCGCCCGCGCCGCCACCTCACTCGCATGAGGAATACCGAATTCACCCACCAATGTCACAAACAGATCCACAAGCAAGGCTATCCCCACTACCAACAAAACAAAATTACCCGTTCTCACATCGGCAATCGGCCACAACAACCAATGCATCACCAACAAACCCGCCCCACCAGCCATAAACGCTTGCACCAATAGATGAAAAGGAAGTAACGGGCTTTGCCACAAATCCCGCCCTTCCGCCTGCGCAAACAAGAAAGCGGTATAAATAGCCGCCAATAACGCAAACGGTAATCCCAACCACAACAACGCCGTCCGCAATCCGCTCAAAATATTCCCATCCAAAATATAATTGACAACCTCTAACCCCCACCACAACCCACCAATCAGCGAAAAGCCAATCAAAACCACCGCCCCCCGTGTCAACCAACTTCCCCATTGTGGCCGTAATAATATGTAGAAGAATCGTTCCGGCCTCTCTAAATCAGCCACTAATAGCCCCGTTGTAATCGCGATAAACAGTAATGACAAAAAGCCACTCACCACCGCCGTCGCCCCCGTGGCCGGAAATAAACCAAACCCACCACCCAAACTTAATATCATAAAAATACCGGCCCCAATCCCTTTCGTCACTAAGTACGCCGGTACTTGCCAATGCCACGGCACTTTATGCTGCGCATTGTACCCCACTTGCACCATATGCGTCGCCATCCGCCGCTCCCCAATCTGAATCGGCCCGCCCCACGGCTGACCTTGCGGCTGTTGCGCCCGCAAGCGGGGCGCCCCCGTATCCGTTCCATTCTCTTTCCTCGGCCGCGTCAACGGCACCCCCGGCACCTCCCGCTCCTCCCCCAAATCACGCCCCTCCAACGGAATCACATCCGCCCACATATAACTCACCGGCGTCCGTTCCGTCGCCGTCGGTTGCATCACCACATCATTCCCTTCAATATAGAATAACTTTGGCGCCGTCCCCTGCTCTGGCTTCCGCACCGTCACATCCTGACGAGCTAATAACTGACTAATCTCCGTGCTCGGATCATTCATGTCCCCCGCAATAATCGCCTGCTCGGGACAAACCACCACACACGCCGGCTCCAACCCAATATCTGTCCGATGCGCACAATAATGGCATTTCGCCGCCGTACCACTATCTGGATCAATATAAATCGCATCATAAGGACAAGCCTGCATACACGCTTTACACCCTATACAAACGGAACTGTCAAACTCGACAATCCCATCATCTCGTTGATACATCGCTTCTACGGGACAAATCCGCGTACAGGGTGGGTTCGCACAATGGTTACACCGTGTCACTTGAAAATGACGTCGCGTGTCTGGATAACTCCCTGTCTCCACATACTTGACCCAGGTGCGATAGACGCCCAAAGGGACTTCGTTTTCACTCTTACAAGCGGTGGAGCAAGCATGACAACCGATACATTTTCGATTATCAATGACAAAACCATAATTCTTATCATGGGCAATAGTGGTATTGACTTGCATGGCCGTTCCTTCTATTAAAGATGTTTAATTCTGCACTATGGACTTGATATCTCCCTACAAACAATAAGTTGATACCATTTCCATGCCTTTAAATAAACCACATTTATCTGTTTATGCAACCCAAATTTCGTAATCATTACTAAATTCTTGTCAAACCTATACAAAACAGCCTGATGATTGTCACTTTTGTGACATTTATCATATATAATTTATGACATTTATCAATCCCATTTAGTACAATTATGACTTAGCTGAATCTCTTTTTTACTATAAAATATATCATAGGGTTATTTGTACGTTACTCTCCTTAAAAGCAGATTTTGTAAGTGCGCAAACAACAAGCTTGCTATATAATGGAAAATAATCCTTTTGTTTTATTGTTTAGATGACGTTGTTCATAAAGGAGGCGCAAAATGAACATCAGACATAAGCCATATGTATGGTTGCTTAGTTTATTTTTGCTCCTTTTTCTGGCCGCCTGCGGTCAGGAAGACCCAGTTACCGTCACCCGTGAGGTCGAAGTGGAAGTGACTCGTGAAGTCGAAGTCCCCGGCCCTGAGGTGGTTGTCACTGAGGTTATTACTGTTGAAGTAATGATGGAGCCCGAAATCCCCGTTATACCGTTTGCTGCCCAATGGCTATCCTCAGCTCATGCGGACGCCTCGGCCCAAGCCTTCGTCCATTGGAATGAAGATGATCCTGCCGAAGTCCCCACCCGCTGTGCTAAATGCCACAGTGGTGTCGGCTACATGGACTTTATCGGTGCTGATGGTAGTGAAGCCGGTGTCGTTGACGCCGCCGCCCCCATCGGTTCTCTCGTCACGTGTGAAGCTTGTCACAATGATGCCACTGTTGATATGACCAGTGTCACGTTCCCCTCCGGAATTGAAATCACTGGCCTAGACGCCGAAGCCCGTTGTATACAATGCCATCAAGGACGCTCCTCTTCCGTCTCCGTCAATGCCAACATCGAAGAAGCTGGCCTCACTGAGGCTGTTGACACTACCAGCGAAGATTTAGGCTTCTCCAATATCCACTACTACGCCGCCGCCGCTACCCAATTCGGTACCTTGGCCAAAGGTGGTTATGAATATGATGGCATGAGTTATGACGCTAAATTCGAACATGTCGAAGGGTACAACACTTGTACCAGTTGTCATGACCCCCACACCCTTGAAATTAAACTGGATGAATGTGTCGCCTGCCATACCGATGTCGATACCGTCGAAGATTTCACCGATGTTCGCATGATTAGCTCTCTCGTCGACTACGACGGCGATGGTAACATGAATGAAGGCGTCTACGATGAAATCGAAGGCCTACGCGATATCCTCTATACAACCATGGGTACCTACTCCGCCGAAGTAGCTGGTATGCCGATCGTCTACGATAGTAGCAGTTACCCCTACTTCTTCGCCGATGAAGATGGTGATGGTGCTGGCGATGCCCGCTATGGTAACTGGACCGCCCGTCTCACCAAAGCGGCCTACAACTATCAAGTCTCCCTCAAAGACCCCGGCCGTTTCGCCCATGGTGGCAAATACATCATCCAACTCCTCTACGACTCAATCGCTGACCTCAATAAGGGTCTGGCTGAACCTATCGACATCAGCAACTTGCGCCGTATCGACCACGGCCATTTCGCTGGCTCCGAACAAGCGTTCCGTAACTGGGATGAAGATGGTATGGTTCCCGCCCGTTGTAGCCAATGTCACTCCGCTGATGGGCTCCCCCTCTTGGCTCAAGAAGGTGTCACCATCGCCCAACACCCATCCAATGGGCTTGAATGTGCCACTTGCCATACCAATTCCGATACTTACGAACGGTATGAGTTCACCGAAGTCACCTTCCCCTCCGGCGCTACCGTTAGCTTTGGTGAGGAAGATTTAGACAGCAATCTCTGTATCAACTGTCACCAAGGTCGCGCTTCCTCAACTGGTGTTGACCGCGCCATTGGCGACGCTGACCCCGATGCCGTCACTGACAGCCTCCGCTTCCAAAACATCCATTACTTCGCCGCTGGTGCTACCGTCTTCGGTGGTGATGTCCAAGGGGCTGCCCAATATCCGGGCAAAGAATATATCGGCGAAAACGAACATGTCGGCCGCTTTAACTCTTGTACCGAATGTCACAACACCCATACCCTTGAAGTCGAAATCGAAGATTGTGCCAACTGCCATGAAGATGTCGACCTCAACACAGCTGAAGACCTCGCCCTTATCCGTGTCTCCGAAATAGACTACGATGGCGATGGTGACACCGCTGAAGGGTTGGCTGGCGAAATCGAGACGATGTACGAACAACTCTACCTCGCTCTCCAAGCCTACGCCACCAACAACGCTAACACCGATAGCATCGTCTACAACTCCCATAGCTACCCCTACTTCTTCATCGATGCCGACGGCGATGGCGTTGCTGGCCCCGATGACACCGGCCGCTACGGAACCTGGACCCCGCGTCTCCTCCGTGGTGCTTACAACTACCAATATGTAGCCAAAGACCCCGGTGCCTATGCCCACAATGGCCAATACGTCATCCAAATTCTCTACGATGCCATTGAGGACCTTGGCGGCGATGTCTCCAATATGACCCGCCCTGTCTTAATAGCAGAAACCGATGGCTAGTTACATAACTAGCCCCTAAACAAAAAGAGGTGCTCCCTTTCGGATGCACCTCTTTTTTTATGCTAAACTGAGTTCAATAATTCCCCCCCCCTCGCCCAACGTCATTTCGAGCAGAATTTTGCCCGTCTTACTTTCCGCAACACCTATCAACCGTAAAAGGGCAAAATGGCGTCGAGAAATCTACCCTAACAATACCCTAACCAACGCTTACATTGGCTTAATTGATTATCGAACTCACGTTAACCTACTCTAAAAATGAATATTTTTTCACAATATCCATATTCTTCCATGTTTTCCCTAAACCAAACGTTTCACCCGGCTTAAACCAAGCGATCGCCACCAACAAAACAATATACACAATATGTTGATCGACAATCGGATTATAAACTGGAGGAATTGCGGCCAAATAAATTAACGCCATTTGCAAAGCACCCGCATAACCAGCAATCGTTAAACCCACACCCAACAATAAAGCAACACCAATCCCAATTTGACCAACGATAAACAAAATATCAACGACCACGTTTCCCGCCATCGCTTTCATAATACCAGCAAACGGACCACGCGTACCAAAATTCAAAAATCCAAACGTGGGCGAATTGCCTGCTAACCACCCTTCACCAACAGCTGTATCAAAACCAAGACCAAAAATCTTGTCTACCGCTGCCCATAAAAAAATAAAGCCTAACAAAATCCGCAACACGGCCCAAACTTGTGCTTGTCTCTTTTCCATTTATCTACCTCCTTAGTAGAAATTCAACCTAATTAGATACACTTTTATCAACAAATGACGAGTAATAAACATATTTATTCTCGACCAAATAACTTTGCTAAGCCTAAAAAGCTATCTAATTTATTTAATGGAACGCAACACAGTACCACAACAAATACACAAATGAGGTTAATGACCAAAAATATTTTTGGTAGACAGCAATAATGATACTTATGAAAACGTGGGAATATGTTGGCTCCAAAACAACAATAGAGACCATAAGTATAAACGATTATTTTTTTTGGCGCAACTAATTGTTTTTTTAGGGGAGTTGGGAATCAAGCCAACTAAGGTTGTACGCAATCACTTCATCTTTCTCTGGCTCATTATGGGTCTCATGATACAGACCAGCCCACTGTTTAAACGTACAGTTAGGTGCTTTCTGCGCAAACTCAACACTGGCTGTATAATCCGTTATCTTATCCCCATCCCCATGCGCCAACAATAATGGCGTTGGAAACTCATGTGCATGCTCTAAGGCCCAAAAACCTGCCTCGTAACAATCAAAAAACAACTGCGAGGTCACCTTCGTATGCACATAGGGGTCATTGTAATAAGCCGCATCCACCGCCGGATCCCGCGACAACGTATTCTCTTCAAATCCCCCATCCAACGTAAACGCCGGATAAACTGCCCGCATCACCTTCCCCAACATCAACTGCGATTGAGGTGGCGCAAATGCCAGCCGTAACCATGGACTGGTTACAATCGTCGCCTGAATCTGCGGCCGATAACGCAACACATAGTTTAATACCTTATTCCCCCCCATACTATGCCCATACATAAACGTTGGCACCTGCGGATACTTCTCCTTAGCCGCTATCGGTGGTAGCGGCTAAGGAGAAGTATCCGC
>DATHYN010000002.1:0-21647 GCA_035459145.1 Anaerolineae bacterium
CGGCCGCGCCACCAACTCATCCCCCCGCTTCCCCCCTAACAAATCCGCCTCCGCCCGCAAAGCCCCCTCATCAACCACCACCCCCGCCGCTCGCAACCCTTCCGCCAACCGCAAATCATACGCAATCTGATCCAATCGCTCACTCACCAACTCCACCTCATGCGCCCCCGGCCGCCGCGCTACCGCCACCGCCGGATCCATTCCCAACGCAATCGCATGACCCAACCGCTTCGCCCCCAACAACGCCGCCTCATGACACCACCGAATCCCACTCTCCACCGACTTATCAAAAAAACTCTCGCCTACATGGTACGCTACCGGCAACGCCCGCTCCGGCCACCGTTCATTGTCCCGATGCAATCGCTCGAAAAACATCGCCAAATCCTTCGGCGGATGCCCCTCTTCCACCGAACAAAAATCCAAACCAACAATCGTATCAATCAGCTCCGGCTCGGCCGCCAAAATCTCTTGCACCAACGCATACGCCGCCAACGCCTCATCCCGCGGCAAACTAATCAAATAACCAACCTTAAACCCATCCCCACTCATCGCCCGCATCGTCCGTGCATTACGCCGATGCACCCGCAAAAACCGCTCCGAATGCTCCGTTACCTCACCCATCAACACCCGATAAGCCACATAATCCAGCCCCTGCTGCCGATGATGGCCGATAACTTGGCGTAACACCCGCGTCTTATCCCCTAACACATCCGTCCAATGAATCCCCAAACAAACCCCTAACCGATACTTAGCCCGAAATTTCCCGAAATCAGCCTCATCCCCATCTCCAAACACCACCTGCTCACAAAAGCGCGCCCACCCCGCCTCACTCTCTTTTGCCTCGGCAAACAACTGGACCGTATCAATCTCCTCCCCAAACGCCTCCACATGTAAATCCTCAAACATCGTCCAATCTACATCCCGATACACATCCTTCCCCAGCTCCCAAATATCCTCCGGATACAAACAGCCCGATAAATGCACATGCAATTCACACCCCGTCAACAAGCTCAGATCATCCATCACAGCCTCCATTCAAGCCTAACCCATCCGTCGCATAAACGCAATAATCTCCCCTATCCGATGCGGCCGAAAATGATACACCCGCAATGTCGCATCCAACGGCGCAATATCCGGCACCGCAAACCGATCAACCATAAACCGCGTCACCCACGGCTTCCTCTGCCAACTATACGCCAGCCGCGCCAGATACCGATACAACAACAACCGAATCGGCACATATAACCGCTGTCGCCCCGTCACCTCCACCACCATCTCCACAATCTCACGATAACTTAACCGCTCCTCACCCGCCACCTCAACCGTCTTATTAATCAAATCATCCCGCGACAAACTCAATACCAAACATTGGGCCAAATCCTCCACCCAAAACGGCTGCATCATTACCTGCCCCCCACCCGGCAACCACGCCAACGGCCAGCTCCGTCGCAACCGATAATCAATAAAATTCAAAAAATAATCGAAACGGCCGAATAGGGTGGCCGAGCGAATAATCGTATACGGAATGCCACTTTGCTCAATCAACTTCTCCTGCTTCCCCTTCGCCCGCAACAACGGGTACAACGAATGCGCATCCGCATGCAACCGACTTACCGTTATAAACCGCTTGACCTCCGCCCGCTGACACGCCGCTAACAACCGTCGCGTCCCCTCCACATCCACATACTCCACTGGCCCCCGCCGCCCGCGCCGCTCCGCCCCAGCCAAATGAATCACTGTCTCAATCCCTTCAATCTCCCTTCGCAACGCAATATCATTATGTAACTGACTCATATACGGCCGAAATGGTATCTCCTCCCGCCCTAATGCCCGACACAATGACCAACCCACAAACCCCTCGGCCCCTGTCACTAAAATCATAACGCCCCCAAATAATCAGCCAACGCTGCCCGCCACGGCCGCAACCATCCCCCCACATAATCCGAACAAGCCGCTTCCATCGCCGGCCGTTGCGCCAACTGCGGAAAATAATCAGATGATACTGGTCGCAACCGTGCCTCAAACCCTACCTCGGCCTTAATCGCCTCGGCCAACCCCAGCCGCGTCACCCGCTCTCCCTCATTCACCAAATGATACGTCCCAAACGGCATCTCCCCCACCATAAACCGCCCCAACCCAACCGCCAAATCCTCCACATATGTCGGCGACCCCACACAATCGGCCACCACCGGAATCTCCTCCCGCTCCCGCGCCAGTCGCAAAATCAACGGTACAAACTTCTTGTCCTGCTCTCCGCCCCCAAACAACCAACCACTGCGCACAATATAATGCCGTTCATATCGCCGTACTAACCGCTCCGCCGCCAACTTCGTCTCTCCATATACATTAATCGGTCCAGGCACATCCGTCTCCCGATACGGCCACTTTGCCTCCCCACTAAACACCGCAATACTACTTACCAACAAAAACGGTACACCCGCCTCTCCTGCTAACGCCGCCAACCACCCCGTCGCTATCGTATTCACCAACCGCGCCTGCTCCGGCTGACGTTGACACGCATCCACATTCGTCATCGCTGCTAAATGAATCACACCTTCTGGCCGAGTTTGCGCCCAACAGGCTCGTACAGCCCCCTCATCCGTCACATCCAACGCCTCCCGCGACAACAAAATCAACTCATGCTCAGCGCCCAACTGCCGCGCCACCGCCGAGCCCAACATCCCCCCCGCACCCGTTACCAAAATCCGCATACCTGCTCCTCATCATAAAAAATCGATCCCCCAATTATAACCCCAAACCCCCCTCTTAGGCTATAGAAATACAGCCTGCTTCAATGCCAAAACACCATAACCCCTGCTCGAAACGAATCTAAACTATCACATTCCCTTTCAAACAGATGGGCATTGATTTCAAGACAATCACATACTCGTCTTATTACATTCAATCTCTCACTAGAAACGTCCTTTTCGACCGGAGTTTGCTCGTTTTTCATTACGAATACATTCCCAATCAGAAAAAGGGCACCTAGAAACGTCCTTTTCGACCGGAGTTTGCCCGTTTTTCATTACGAATACATTCCCAATCAGAAAAAGGGCAAACGAAGTCAAGTACCACCCCCAAAGGGGGTGGCTTGGATATTTGCCCTAGAAGGCGCGCCCTCTTTAGTCTCTAGTTAGTCAAATAGCCTTTTTTGCGCCTGCTCAATTTCTCGATCACGCTTTTCTTGCCATCTCACATACTTCTTTATCTGTTCTTCTTTCAATCCTATTGTACTGACGCAATATCCCCTCGCCCAAAAATGTCTACCCCAGTACACCTTCCCTAGCTTTTCAAATCGGTTAAATAGCCCTGTTGCTAGTTTCCCTTTTAAGTATCCCATCACACTTGAAACACTGTACTTTGGTGGTATCCATAACACCAAATGCACATGATCGGGACTGATACTCATTTCCATTATTTCTATTCCATCTTTTCTTTCGCACAGAACATATAGTTATAGTTGACGTTTTACATATTCTTTTATTTCTCCTTCTAATACCCGATACCGAAATTTCGGACAAAATATTACGTGATACTTGCATTCATACAAGGTATGCGATAACTTTCTAAAACGTTTTGTCATTATGTACCTCTCTAGTTGGTAGACGACCTTCTAGGGCGGTACATAATGTACTTCAATTCTCTAAACGGTGGAACCTTTTTCTTACTCACCACCAAGGTGGTGGCTTATGAGACCCCGATCTATCTAAACGGTGGAACCTTGTCACCCCTCACTGCCTTAGGCAGTGGCTCCATTTAATTTAGCGGAGTTACGTGCATGGGACATAAATAAATCCATCAGTCTAATAACATTCCCCTTATCTTGATGCCTATCAAATTGATGAGAGGTCATTCCAATCTAATGATAATGACAGAACTCACTCATATGAATTATATAATCGTTTCTTATTTTCTAGAGTCAAAATCATATTTACAATCAATTGTTTAATATCCTCAAAAGATTGTTGATTATTTGCTTGAATATGAGTAGTATATATTTGGGGGGAAGATACATTCCAATTATGTAAACCATTACCGCTTGAACCACGAAGTTCCGTAACTTTGGTGTTATATATAGTAACAAATTCATTAGCTTTATTACCTAAAGAAACTCTAAAAAGAACATTAAGTGTATTGTCTACTTCATTAGGGCTTCGTAAAATAGCAGGGTTTGACAATAAAAAATCTATCCACTTACTTGTATAAGCAAAGCAGGCAATGTTGTGCACTTGCTTCCAAATATCAGAATAAATTTCCAAAATTGATTCTCGCACATCATTTTCTTGATTACCCCATTTTGATAATCGAAACTCAACTGATTCGATAAAATCATACGTATCATCAAACAATTTATTTTGTGCCTCAGATTTTTGAATTTCATGAGTTGTCAAATCATATGTCCAGTTTGAATCAAGAATGACAAAGCAAATATGAACAAGTTGTTTAACGACAGATTTTGTATGTGTAACACAAGAACCATACATTCCAGGTCTTTTGTAAATTGCATTTAAAATATTTAATAAAAAGTTAAATTCTTTCATACCCAATTTTGTCCTAATGTTTGCAATAAGATACTTACTAGCACAATCTATTATGCACCAACCACTCCCCATCCCCCACAAAATACGTATGCGCCACATCAACCGTGAAATTATACATCGGTTGCGGGTCAATCATGAAGCGGATGGTGTCAACCGCCCCCGTTTCACCATTAGCACGGTTGATCTCATCACCCACAACCAACTCGCCAGCCGCTACCCACTCACCTTCACCCACATAAAAGGGATGTTCAGGCGTCGTCTCAATTATTTCCCCATCAAGATATCATCAACTGCACAATGATGATATCTTGATGCGCCCACACATCCGTTACAGGATAATACTCTATTTCATCACTTTCTTCTCAAAGGGCTAAGATTAAGGTGTCTATGACGCTATTTGGCTGAAAGGATTGCTATCTTAAATTATTGGGTTTGTTGTTTCAAAAGAGTTGATATATTCCGGCTTTACTAATTGAGACCCATCAGAAAAAATAGTATATACCTCACTGTTTCCAGACCGCGTTGAACTAAATGCTATCAAAGAAGGATAAACGATTGATTCTTCCGTTATTGTTTGTGTTGCACTTACAGATAAACTGGCAGGAGGAGTAGCTGATACAGAAACAGACGTTGCTCCTATAGAGTTAATTTCTGTAATAATTTCAGTTGGTTGGTAAGGGGTTTCAATAACTGCATCATTGTTGATTTCAGTCTGGCACGATGACAAAAACAAAATCAAAATGATAAGAATATAAACAAGACGCATATGAAAAAATTTCATGCTAATCACCTCAATAAAGTACGGGAGTTTTAAGAACGAAAATAGGCTGCCTTGAACGAAAATTTTCGGGTGCGGGCCAAGCCATCATCGCGCTAGGATAGATATTAGTAAGAGGAGTTACTATAAATTCCTTATAAATAAATTTTGTTGCCCCATACAGGTTAACATATTCTGGTGACACTATAACAAAATAGATTGCTCCAAACTAAGTCCGTCAACTGTATTTGAATTTATATCTGCAATTTTCGTTTGTACATCATAAACAACCATTGATTCCCATTGCAATTGATGAAACATTTGCAATCCTAAAAACAACCCGATTCGGCATAAATATATACGGTAACCCTTAAACTTATATGTACTAACTCTTATTAAATATTGATAATCTTCAAAAGCAATACCAGCATTTTTATCATTATCATAATCATGCCCTTCAATTTGTACCAATTGCCCCATACACTCTGTTTCATATATTGAACTAAAACCATAATCTTTTAATTCAAAACTCAAATTCCAAATCTGCCCCAATTCAGTAACTGTTTTTGCTAAAGAATGGGGCGCATTGAAAAAAATTGAAACCGAAACAGTCATCACTATGCTCCTTACTCGTTCACTTCGGGTAATTAATTGGTGGCACACCACCACCCCGCCCCCAGCCCGGTTCACTGGGCACCAAACCTAGCCCAACGGATTCATCCTTGGGCAAAACCATCCAACCTAGTTATCACATTCTTTAGGCAACTCCAATACATTGGCGCCATAATAAACACCTTCTCCACCTGTGCCCTGCCATTTTATCATCACAGATTCTGGATAACATTCAGGTTCTGTTGGTAATTCGTTAAGCTCAAAGTCGATACTTGCTACTGGGCTACCAAGATCTAAATAGGGCTCATCATACATAGAACTTCGCTTAAATCGAATAACCACCCTTTGCTCGGGATAAAAAAGTATAAATTCTGCATTATATACTGGATAACCATCAGGTATGATAGCGAAACCAGGACTCACAAATTGAGGCTCCCCTAATTCCTCTAATACGGTTGCTAAAACCACTCTTTCCGGATTGTCGATACGAATACGTATAACTTGATCATTATCAATAATAATAGCTGAACGTGAAAAACGCCAAGTTTGGCTTGGCCATTCAATCACTTTTTTAGTTGGATATTCTATTATATTTAACGATATATCAGAGCCTAAATAGCTATACAAATTAGCTACAGCTTCTTTTTCTGTTTGCCCTAACATAACACTTTCCCAACAATAATCATCACAATCAGGATAGTAATTTATTAGTTTATCCCAAGATTCTGAAAATTCATCTGGATAAGAAACTGGGGTTGCTCTTTGGGTCGGAATAACAGGCAATGTTGGATTAGACTGATGGGTGAGCACAATTTCATTAGTTACTTCTATTGTTTCTGTTGGATCAATGGGAACAATTCTAGTTGGCTTAATTTGGCGAGTCGTCTCTAAAGTTTGGCTTGGATCTACAATTGACTCTGTTTGGCAACTTGCTAATAAAAGCATGTATACCATCAAACAAAAATGAAAAACATTTTTTTTCATGGCTGATACGTTCCTCCTATTCCAACTTCTCCTCTCAAACCCGACAAAAGTCGGCGACACCATACTCCCAAGCCTCTATAATACCACCATATTCATTCACCCCTTAACACAAGGAGACAATCATATGGAAATCACAAAAAAAACCAAAGTATCTGCTATCTTAGAAGAGTATGGTGACATCGCCCCCATCATGGAAATGTTTGGCATTAAAGCTGTCAGTGGCTACTCCCTCCGTCGCTTCATCACCAAAGCAATCACTGTCGAACAAGCCGCCCGCATCCACCGCGTCGACCCCGATGAATTTCTAGCTACCGTGCAAAAAGCGGTCCTTAAAAGTTAACCTAAACCCCCGCAAACACCGGATGATAATGCACCGTCCCCACCACGGCCGGCACCCCCACCCTCAAATTCTGCGCCATAAACACCTCCGCCGGCACATCATACGTCGTCGCCAACCCCAACTCATGCCCCGGCACAAACCCAAACCGAGGATAATACGACGGATGCCCCAATAACACCACCGTATGATACCCCTTATCCGCCAATACTGGTAAACTAGCCCGTATCAATTTCCCTCCAACCCCCCGCTTCTGATAAGCGGGCAACACCCCAATCGGCCCCAACCCCAATCCCCGCCACACCATATGCACCGGCTCAATCGTCACCGGCGAAAAAATACAACACCCCACAATCTCCTCCCCCACCACCGCCACCAACGTATAAGCGCACGCCCCCGCGGCCCGCAAATTAGCCACCAACGCCGCCTCCTCCCGCCGCCCAAACGCCGTCGTCAAAACCGCCTCAATCCCCGCCGCATCCTTATCCGTCCCCACCCGTAACATCGTTGAATTTAAAATACTCATACCTATCATTATTATCCACTTGCCCATTTTTGGCAAATGATAATACCATTCACCTCACCCCTCACTCGCCACCGGCAAACGCACATAAAAACGACTCCCCGGACAACGTTCCTCATCATACCCCTCACTTTCAACCCAAATCTCTCCCTGATGCGCTTCCACAATCCCCCGCGCAATCGCCAACCCCAACCCAGGCCCACCCCCCTTAAACTTCGTCTGCCCCGATGAATGCAACGCCAACTGCCCCGTCTGATAAAATTTCTCGAAAATCAACCCCTGCTGCTCAACCCCAATCCCAATCCCCGTATCCTCAACCATAATCTGCACATACCCTTCCCCCTCGGCCCCCACCCACACCTCACCCCCCACCCTAATCTGCCCCCCATCCGGCGTATACTTCATCCCATTACTCAATAAACTGTAAAATAACTTCGTCAATAAATCAAAATCCCCCACCACCAACGGCAACTTACTCAAATCCTCAACCACCAAATCTAACCGCCGCTCGGCCAAATCCGCCACCAACGTCCCCGCCAACTGCGTAATCACATCCTTAACTGCCACCGCCCGCGGTAACAAATCCAACGTATTACTATCAATCTTGGCCACATCTAAAATGTTATTCACCACCCGATACAACCGCTCAATCCCCGCTAAAATGTTAGCCGTCATCTCCCCCAAACTATCATCCGCCTGTATCGTCGGATGATAACTCAACATCTGCCCATACCCTTTCATCACCGTCAACGGCGTCCGCAACTCATGCGCCGATACCCGAATAAAATCACTTTTCGTCTGATCTAACTTCTCTAAAATAGTGTACGCCTGATTTAACTCCGCCGTCCGCTTCGTCACCATCTCTTCCAACTGCTCATTAAATGAGATAATCTGATTATACAAACTCGCATTCTCCAAAGCGATCGCCGCCTGCCCCGCAAACGTCAACACCACATCAATGTCCCCCTCATCAAACGCATACGTCGCTCGCCGCGTTAATGAAATCAGCCCGATAACCCGTTTCTGGATAATTAATGGCACTCCCAACCACGACCGATCCACTGGCAACCACGGCAACTGCCGCCAATTCGGCTCAAACATCACATCCCCAATCAATAACGGCACCTGCGCACTAATAATCTGACGAAACAATGGATCCGCTTCTTCATCAACTTCAATCCGCAAATCGCCCGCCCGGTCATCCTCAGGAAAACCTCTCTGCGCCACACTCCGCAACATCCCCCGCTCATACAACATCACCATCCCCCGCTCATACATCATCACTTTCGACAGCTCTTTCAAAATCCGCTCCGTCACCTTCCCCAAACTCAAACTGCTCGATAACGTCTTCCCTATCTTCTGAAACGATTCCGCTAACTGCCGCCGCCTCTGCTCCGCCGTTACCACCAAATTCAATAACTGCGACTGTGCCAATAACAACACATACACATCTAATAACGCTGGCTCTTTCTCCGGAAACAGAATCAATACCGGCTCTTGCATCTTGTCTGACGGCCGTTGCAATACCAACTGCGCCGCCTCATACACACTGCACGAACTCGGCAACTGCAAAACCTTCGGCTCAACTGTGCGCAACATCACCTCAATCGGCCGATTCAAATAAACCTCCACCCCATACGGCCGTCCAATCTGCTCTAAAAATGTCCGTCGTGAAAACACCCCCCGCACCACCCCCTTCTGAATCACAATCACTCCCGGTAACTGCGGCTCATCAGCAAACATCTGCGCCACCCGATGCCCCAACACATGCCCCCCCACCCGATACGAATGGGTCGGCAAATCCGCCAAGGTCGATTCAATCGTTAGCCGCTCTAAATCCGTCTTGATAGCGACTAAATCATGCGCCACCACGGGTCTATCCACTAATTTCTGCCGCAAATGCATAAATTCAGAGTTCTGTATCATGCCTCCAGTATAAACCCGCTACGTAAAGACGAAATTATATCCCTGTTAACAGTTTGTAAAGGGTTGCTTAACAATTGAATTATTGACTTTAATTAAAATGTGGTATAATGACTCTGGGTTATAGACATCTTTCCCAAGATCTTAATTAGTCTGGGGTGGCCCGACCTGGGGAGGTCGGACTGGGGTGACTAATAAGGGAGGAAAGATGTCTTTTTTATAACCTACACCGCCGTTTTACTCAATCGCTTCACCACTTTCGCCACTTGCTTGTTCTTATCAACACCCAAGCGGTTAATCTCCATCTGATATTGACTCGGATCTAAGGTCAATAACACCGAAGCGACTGTCTCCCGCACCACCGGATCCGGACTATCCACCACCAACGACACCAAATGAACCAAACCAGGTATCGGCACATGCCCCACCGCATAAATAGCACACGCCTGTAACCAGCTATCATTCCACTTGTTTTTATCATTGATAATCAAATCCCGAAGCCGCTCCTCCCGTGACATATGCGGCACATCAAATAGCTTACCCAAATGATACCGTCGTTCCGATGGGCTCAAATCGGGGTCAACAAATGGT
Organism: Anaerolineae bacterium; assembly: GCA_035459145.1. Lineage (GTDB taxonomy): Bacteria > Chloroflexota > Anaerolineae > Promineifilales > Promineifilaceae > DATHYN01. The sequence goes on from DATHYN010000002.1 coordinate 10,269, forward strand.
AAAACCATCGCCTTGTCTTCAGCTGGCAACGTAATCTCCAACATTTGCGTAGCCAACTCCTGCGCTGTATGGTTCCCATACACAATCTGCTCCCCCGCTTGCAACATCGCCCGCGACCCATACACATACGATAACAAAAAGAATATACGTAACCGTGTCCGATCAATCGCATCGGTCAACGCATTCAATAACGGATCAAGCGCCTCATGCGTCCCTAAATCAGCCATCGTCACCAACAACTGCAACCCGTAAGCCACTTCCCCCTGCACCAATGTCATCGGCTCCGGTAACTCCCGCTCCTGATGCCGATAGCCACATGTATGCAACGCCGCCAAAATATGATACCGGATATCCCGATTCTGATGCGCCATAAACTGCTTCAATAACGAAATCACCTCATCCCCACCAATCTGCCCACACACCCGCACCAAACGAATAATATCTTTCTCCGATGTCGGTGTTTTGCCCGTCAACGCTTGCGTCACCAACGGCAACACCGTATTCCCCGCTTGATCATTGGCAATCAACGCATTGAGCGCCGCCGACCGCGTCCGATTATTCGATAAGTTCGCAATCACCATCGGTAACAACCGCGGATGCTGAATATCTTCCGTCGCCGCCAACGCCGCTTGCCGCACCGATACGTCCCGATCATGCAACAAATTGATCAATGGCTGATAAAAACTGCGGTTACCCACTTGGGCAATCACCTCGGCCACAAACCGCCGATCATGCGGATCGGCCGAGCGCGCCAACCACCGCACCTGCTCCCCAGCCGCAATAATCCCCATAATCCCCCCATAACGCAACAACCCAATCATCGCCCCCGCCTGAATCTCTTCATTATTGTCATCCAAATACGGCAACATCGTATCCACCGCATCCGCTTCCAACAAAGCACATAACGTCCGAATCGCCCGCCCCTTAATCCCTGGCGTCAATGGCTCGGCCAAATTCTCCCGCACCGCCGTAATCGCCCCCATAATCCGATGATTCTCAATCCGCGCCAACGCCTCCAGCCGAATCTCAACCAACTCATGCTCCGCCAGCCGAATTAAATGATTGGCAAACGATGCATGATTGGCCGACTCCAACACATCTAACGCCAATTTCACTTCACGCAACTCCGAACTACGTACCAACCGCGCAATCACATCTAAGCTCGCTTGGTCCTCACGTAACTCCAAGTTGGTCGGCGAAAGGTGCCGATGGCTTATATCTCGCAATAAGTTCTGGCTATACATCTGATACACGCGCAATCCCGCCCCCGCACTGGCTACCGCCACTAGCAATGTCAATAACACAATCAAGGTCACCGACCCATTCTCCACACTCGGCAGTAACCACAACACCAACCCCACAATCAATAACGCCAACGGCCGCCCCACCACCGCAAAATGCTGCTCCAAGGAGTTCCGCTCGTGTGGCGGCAATGTCTGATACGCATCATCAACGGCCGTTTGCGTACTCCCTATCATCAACCCCTGATTCACCATCCGGACCACCACAAACAAAACCAACACCAGCCCCGATTGCGTCATCCCCCCGTTCCGATTCAATACAATCAACAATAACAAAATGCTTGTCCCCATCGCATTCGCCACCAAACTGTACAACAACCCAAATCGCTGTAACAGATAACTCGCCCCAAACATCAAAAATAAGATGACCGCCAAATACAGCATCCCATTATACGTCCCCAAAAAGCGCAAAAAGTCGTTAACATCCCCATACTGCTGTGCCGCCACACTCAAAATGATAAATTCTAATAAATAACCTGTCGCAATCGATAGCAACTGATAATTAAATACCAACCCGATAAATGGCTTTTCTAACAAACGCCGCAACGGCCGTACCGACCCAATCGTATACGCCGGCTTCTGCATACTATCTAATAAATCAGGCCGTACCCGCTTTAACCCCCACCAAAAAATACCGGCCAACGCCGGCAAAGCCACAATCGGCAACAATAGATCCGCCGCCTGGTCTGTATAATCTCGTAAAAATGGGGCCAAAAAACTGCCCAACATGATGCCCACCATCACCCCATACAACATCCGCGCATATAAACTCTCTTGATAGGGTGGCCGCAACAAATGATAACTCTGCACATAAATCAACCGATTAACCAATTGCAAGAACAATGGCACCCACATCATTACCAAATACAACGCCGTCGTCCCCAAACCCAACCAGATCAACCCCCAGCCCAATATCGGCACAACCCCCATCAACCCCAACATACTATACGTCAACCGATTAACCGACCACTCCTCTTGCACCGACTGAAAGAAATTCGACCCCCCTAAACTAACCAACGCCCCCAAAATATACGCCCACGCTAGACGATCACTCCCTAACTCAGCAATAAATAACGCATGTGCAATGATAAAATAGCTCGCTAACAAAAACCCCAAACTGACCGCTTGGCCACTCATCATAAACAAGAATTGCCGATAATCATTTTTAAGTAGAGAACGATGACGGGTTAAAACTGACATAAATGTCTCCTCTTAACAGGTTGCCTATAACGAGTTTATCCACACAACCATTAACTATCCGTTTGCAAGTTGCCTGTCGCAATCACTTTCGCTTGCGCCCGAATCCGACGACACAAAGCGCGAATCACACCTTGCGCAATCTCCGGTCGATCCGCCATCACTTCATCAAATGGCTCTTTATCAATCCGAAACAATAACACTTGATTCTTGGCCGTCACATTAGCGGACCGCGGCTCTGGATCCAGCACCGCCAACTCCCCCACACTATCACCACCCGATAAAACGATAATCGTCTTATTATTGGTATGGACGCGCACCTGCCCCTCAACCACGATATACAACGAATCTTCAATACTACCTTCTTGAATGAAGGTCTCATCTTCTTCTACTTCTACTTCTTCAATGATAGCCGCCACCGAAGCGAGGACGTAATCAGGCGTATGGCGAAAAATATCAACGCTTTTGAGAATCGCAACACGCTCAATCGTTAATAACATGTGACCCTTCTCTTTTTTACTGACTGTATCCCCTTCTGGTCATTGGCGGATACAACGATAATTTGATAGGCTAAAATCATGACCGACTCTTCATTATAATTACTTGATCATGATAGCCTCGATTATAGTCCAAAAATGCCAAAAGGGCAGTTCTTTGCCTCAAATCCCCATCATCCCTCTCCAATATGATCAATTTAGACCAATTTGAAACCTTTTTCCATCTCAACCGTTATCTTTAATAGATGTGTAGTTAACTGGCAATTTGATATTGTTAAATCAAGAGGTAATTACGTGCTTGATTCAGATGAGACCAATTTGATACTCGCCGCTAAACAAGGTGATGCACAAGCAATTGGACATTTATACGACCGTTACCACCAACAAATTTTCCGATTTGTCTGGTCGCGCGTCGGCAATCAGCAGTTAGCCGAAGATATTACCGGTGAGGTTTTTGTACGGATGGTTCAATATTTACCCAAATATAATCTAAATGGCAAACCATTTCATGCTTGGCTATACAAAATTAGCCGCAATCTTATCACCGATATGTACCGCCACCGCAGTAACCACTCGATACAACCATTAACTACAACCCAACATCTCGATACACAAAAAGATACACTAGACAACATAGTGAATCAAAAGTTAACGTTAGAAACAGTACATGAAGCCTTAGACTGTATCGATCCGAAACAAAAAGAAGCGCTCCAATTAAGATTTTTAGCCGACTTATCCCTCAAAGAATCAGCCGAACTAATGGACTGTTCCGTTGGTGCCCTTAAATCATTACAACATCGTGGTCTAAAAGCATTACGCGCCGCTCTTCACGCTACAAAATTGGGTTTAAAGGAAATAGATGTAGTATGACAAACATAGAAGATATTTTTCAAGATCGCATCAAACGCTTAAATGCGGGTGAGTCATTAGCCCAATGCCAAGAAGGGTTGCCACCTGAAGATGCCGATTTATTAGCCCTAATTGCTCAAATGCAAACAATCGAGCCACCCGTTCGCCATGCCCATACTGTTGCCCAACAACGCGCCACAGTAATGCGGCTGGCTACAAACAAAAAAAAGGATTCATTTATTATGAACGTATCAAACTTATGGCAGAAATTAACTGCCCAACCAAAATTGGTTGGTGGACTAGCTGTTTTAGCACTCATCTGTTTTTTCGCTCTCTTTAACTTCCGCGGCCAAGAAGCCCCGAACTCAACAGAATTAGCCGCCGACCCCACCCCACCAGCCGCCGTCACCAACAACACCTCGGCCACCAACCCCACCACCAACCAAACCGTCACCACCAACGACCAAACCACTGAACTAGTTGCAACCCTCCCCGAAGGGCTTTTCTTACCCCTTATCGCCGCCTCCATCGCCACCAACCCACAAAAAGCGTTGCTCCAAAACGCTCAAGGCTGGGTTGAAGTGCAAGACAATAATGGCAGCTGGTCACTTGTCACCCATAACAGCTATGTCTATGAAGGGCAAACAATTCGTACCGGCCCCCTCTCCACCGCCAACATCCTCTTCCATGATGGCAGCCATGCGACCCTCAAAGCCCAATCAGAGCTTACCCTCTCTACATTAAACGTACGTCTCCCCCGTGATGGCTACCGCCAACTCGTTTTGACCCAAAACAAAGGGGTCACCACCCACAATGTCGCTTTCCGTAACGATGGCGGCTCTCAATATCAAGTCAATACCCCCTCTGGATCTGGTGTCGCCCGCGGCACAGAGTTCCAAGTAGCCCTAAAAGATAATGAGAAAACCCGCTTTGTCGTCACCGAAGGGCGTGTTGATGTCTCCAACGCCAACAAAACAGTCTCCGTCGTCGCTGGCCAAACGACAGAGATGACAACTAACAATCCGCCAGCCGACCCCTACTTTACCATCACCGGCCAAGGCGAAGTAACTGCCATCAATGAGTCCGATTGGGTCGTTGCCGGCCAAACCTTTGTCATCACTGATGACACCACAATCGACGGCGACCCTCAAGTGGGTGATATCGTTTATGTCGAAGGTCATTTACTACCGGATGGCACCGCTGTCGCTGACTCAATCGCCTTGGTTGTGGCTCCACCTGCCAATCAATTCACTTTGACGGGTGAAGCGGAAGCGATTGATACGGCCGAGTGGCAAGTCGCTGGTCAAACGATTTTAACCAACGCGGATACCGAAATTGATGACGATATCGAAACCGGCGACCTAGTCCGCGTTACCGGCCTTATTCAAGAAGATGGCTCCTTACTAGCCACCTCCATCGAAGAATACGAAGCCAATGACACCTATCCCTTCGAATTTACCGGTATCGTCCAAACCATTGATACCGATTCTTGGCTGATCTCTGGCGTTGAAATCAGTGTCGATGATGAGACAGAGATTGAAGGCGGCATTTTAGCCGGTGATACAGTCGCTGTTGAAGGGAATATCCTAGAAGATGGCCGTTGGTTAGCCACAGAAATCTCCTTAGTCGAGGCGGATACAGCCACTTTCGAAATCACCGGTGAATTAGATAGCATGGATCCATGGCAAGTCGCGGGTCTACCTTTTGAAATTACTGACTGGACAACTTACCCCGATGATCTCGAACTGGGTGAATTAGTTGTCGTCACCGGCCGTATATTATCAGATGGGACCTGGGTAGCCGATTCAATTGAACGTATCGAAGATGGGTTGCTGGAGATCGTCTTCGTCGGCACGGTTGACAGCGTCGATCCTTGGCTGGTCAATACATTACCTTTAACAACCGATGAAAATTCTGACATCGCAGAGGGGATTGAAGTCGGTGATTTGGTTCGCGTTAAGGTACGGATCGAAACGGATGGCAGTTGGCTCATCTTAGAGATGACCTTGCTATCGAATGAAGATGAGGACAATAACTGCGTGACGATTACAGCCGTCGTTACAAATATCCTCAATGATGAGATCGTCCTCAGTAATGGCACCACCATTCCTTTGGATGAATGGCTCGATGTCGAAGGGGATTTACAAGTCGGTAGTGTCGTTGCTATCATCGCTTGTGTCAACGAAGATGGTACCATTACGATTGAACGGATCATCGTTATCTATAACCCACCACCAACACCAGAAGACCCGGATGATGACGATGACAATCCAGGTACACCAGATGGTGGTACCGTCACGATTTGTCATAAACCAGGCACACCAGCCGAGAAAACGATGACCTTGCCACAATCGGCATTAAATGGGCATCTTGGTCACGGCGATACCATGGGTGCTTGCCCCTAATAACATCTGACCTCCAAATAAGATAACGGCCGACTTAACCAATCGGCCGTTAACCACCTCCCTAGCGCGGTATTGTGATCCCTCCAGCCACAATACCGCGCTTTTTTATTTCCCCAAACCTATGTCTTCCATCTTACTAACAAATTTCTAACACAAAACCCCTTGACACCATTCTCCCAATATGATAATATTTCAATATTAAATAGTTAAACATCAAACTAATCAACGAGTCACAACCTTATGAGTACACATTATCACGGCACCCCAACTGAAAAACAAGCCCTCGGCACCTACGTCAAACTCTCCCGCGCCGCCGATGCCGTCACCTTCCACATCAACCAACATCTCCACGACGTCAACCTCACCATCAGCCAGTTCGGTGTCCTCGAAGCCCTCCACCATATCGGCCCCCTCTGCCAACGTGACCTCGCCGCCAAAATCCTCAAAAGCAGTGGCAACCTCACCCTCGTGATCGATAACCTCGCCAAACGGGGCCTTGTCTATCGCCAACGAGACAGCAACGACCGCCGCTTCATTAATATCCATCTCACGGCCGAGGGCGCCGCCCTCATCCAAGAGCTTTTTCCCAAACATGTCGCCATCGTTGTCGAAACCATGAACGCCCTCACCAGCGACCAACAACAACAACTCAGCAACTTATGCCGCCAACTCGGCTTGTCCTTAGCTGATTAATCAGCTAAAATTTTTTACCAAGATAGTTTAACATTAAACTATTCGGTCTCGAATCCAAGTACACCCATCCCAGACCGATAAACATTCGCCCCACCCCATGGGGCCCAAAGGAGTAATATCATGCAACCAGTTTCCGGTTTACACCATATCACCGCCATGGCCAGCGACCCCCAACGCAACCTCGACTTCTACCAACAAATCCTCGGCCAACGCCTCGTAAAAACAACCGTCAATTTCGACGACCCCGGCACCTACCACCTCTACTACGGCGATGAAGTCGGCTCCCCTGGCACCATCATGACCTTCTTCCCCTGGCCCCACGCCCGCCGCGGCACCGTCGGCAACGGCGAAACCGGCGCCATGGCCTACACCATCCCCGCCACCTCCGTCGACTATTGGCACAACCGCTTAACCCAGTTCAAACTCACCGTCGACGCCAGCCAAACCCGCTTCGGCCAACCCGTCCTCATCTTCGCCGACCCCGATGGCCTCCAACTCGAACTCATCGCCACCACCGACACCCCCGCCATCCAACCATGGACCGCTGGCCCCGTACCCGCCGAACACGCCCTGCGCGGCTTCCACGGCGTCACCCTCTGGGTCCACGACCCCGCCCCCACCGCCGCCATCCTCACCAACCACCTCGGCTACCAACTTGCCGACCAAGACGGCTCCCGCCACCGCTACCAAGCGGGCCAAGGGGACCGTGCCACCTTCGTCGACCTCCTCGTACGCCCCGGCCAACCAAACGGCCGCATGGGTGCCGGCTCCATCCACCATATCGCCTTCCGCACCCGTGACGATGATGAACAAAAAGAATACCTCGGCCAAATCGCCTCGGCCGGCCAACGCATCACCCCCGTCCAAGACCGCCAATACTTCCACTCCATCTACTTCCGCGAACCAAACGGTGTCCTCTTCGAAATCGCCACCGATCCCCCCGGCTTCACCTACGATGAAGATGTCGCCACCCTCGGCCAAAGCCTCAAACTCCCCTCCTGGCTCGAATCACAACGCGCCGCCATCGAACAACACCTCCCTCCCCTCAACCGCGCCCTCGAAACCGCCTAAAACAGATCATTTACCCCCATCTTCCCGGAAGGTCAGCCTAAAATCCACCCTATTCACCAACCTTCCGGGAAGATTCAGACACAAGGAGTTACACCTATGCCTACCACCACCACCGCCCCCCACCAAGACCAACCGATCTACCAAGCTGGTCGCCCCCTCGCCGACGCCACCGCCGCCATGATTATGGTTCACCAACGAGGCGGCCGCGCCGACGCCTTCCTCAACCTCGCCCAACAACTATACCACCCCGACCTCGCCTACCTCGCCCCCCAAGCCGGTGGCTACACTTGGTACCCATACAGCTTCCTCGCCCCCATCCCCAACAACGAGCCCGGCATCAGCTCCGGCATCCAAGCCCTCACTGATCTCGTGGCTGATATTGAAGCCAATGGCATTCCGGCTGACAAAATTATTATTGCCGGGTTTTCGCAGGGGGCTTGTTTGGCGGCCGAGTTCGTCGCCCGCCACGGCCGCCCACTCGGCGGCCTCATCGCCTTCAGCGGTGGCCTCATCGGCCCCGACAACACCCCCCGCGATTACGACGGCAACCTCAGCGGCATGCCCATCTTCCTCGGCTGTAGCGACGTCGACAACCACGTCCCCCTCACCCGCGTCAATGAGACCGATGAGACCTTCACCCGCATGGGCGCCTCGGTCACCAAACGCATCTACCCCGGCATGGCCCACACCATCAATGATGACGAACTACAACTAGCCAATCAATTAATCAACAACAGCCTAGCCTAGTCTTTAGGCTAGGCCTAACAGCGACGCCCCGTTGGGGCTTTGGTCACCCGCCATCGCCCCACTCGCTATCTCCCCCCCATCTCCTCCCAACGGAGAAAGGATTACATTTCAAACGAACATATCTATTGCAACTCATCTTCTAATCGTTGCAAATCAATTAAGTCAATATTAAATTCAGTTGCAAATTTTTGACTTGCTGACGTAAATCCTTTACGTGCAAAAAAAGCGTGGCCTACTTGCCATCCTTCACCCTCGTTCGGTAATGCCTTTAAAATCTTTGGTGTGCGCAATTCAATCAGTTCACGAATAACTTGCCGCTTTATTTGCCCATCACCCCATTTGCATTCCCCCAACAAAATCTGTTTTTCAGACCAATTAATCGCCACCACATCAATTTGGACACTGTTATCCCAATACGAACCTACCATTTCGGGTAAAAATGGTAATTGGCCACGGCGGGCTTGAGTCAAGACCCATTGTTGCGCCAGTTGTTCAAAGGCAGTACTTCCCACAAAAGCACGAAATTGCTCCCTTATCTTTTGCCACAGTAAATCATCTAAATTCTGCTCAATCAAAAACAAGTTTGGGCTGATAAAGCGAAAATAAAAACGTAAATAAGCATCAGCCAAATGATAACGACTTTTACGGCTTGTTTGTTGCTTTGAAAAAGGGATTGTTGCCGGCAAATGTCGTTTAATGAGGTGGAGTGATTCTAATTGTTTTAAGTAAGGACTAACGTAAGAGGATGTCTGTTCAAGAACCTTCCCAATTTCTTGCGGTGTATGAGCACCATTAGCAATCGCCTTTAAAACAGCTTCATAATTTTTTGTTTCCCGTTGAATGACATCACCAACCACAATGAATGGTTCATTGCGAAACATGCTCGTGCGCCGCAAGAATAAGCGACGGATATTTTGGCCAATAGTCTGTTTTTGGGCAAATTGTTCCCAATAGGCAGGCACACCCCCTGTGACAGCATATACAGCCACCCGTTCTTCGGCTGTATAGTTGGGCAAGAACTGGGCTAGGGCAGAAAATGATAATTCAGTAACCGGCAATTGAGCTGTGAACCGACCATACAATGGCGCTTCGTATTGAACCAAACTAGTCATCATGCTAATGTGAGAACCAGAAAGAACAATCGTTATATTTGTTTGTTTAAATAGATGATCCCAAGCTGCTTGCAAATGAGAGGGTAAGGAAGCATCTGACTCAGCCGCATACGAAAACTCATCAAGTATAAGAATAAGTGGCGTATCACCAATAAGTTGAGCAACAGTACTAAATATATCTCGCCAATTATCAAAATGTGGTGTGGCATCTGAATTGGGATAGACCCATTGCCAAATCACTTGCATAAAACTTTGTCTCAGTTGAGCCGGTGTATCTCGGGCCGCAACCCAATACAAATAGGGACGCCCACTCGCTTGTGCCCATTGTAATAGTAGGGTTGTTTTACCAATGCGGCGACGGCCGTATACAAGTATAAATTGTGGTGGTTCTTGTGCTAATACATCATTTAAGTCAACAATTTCTCGTTCACGGCCAACAAACATTTGTAACATCCTCGTACAATCTAATCAGTTTAGTCTAATCAGCTTAGATTATACTGCATCCACCTATATTTAGCCAGAGATTCCTCATATCCAACAATTCAGCCCCTCCTCCCAATGACAAAGATGAGCAAAACCAAAACAATTTTTTTACTATCTTCTGTACAATTAAGTTGATAACTTCTTTTTGCCATTTTGCGTCTACCTATGCATCCCCTTTCATACCTAAAGAACCAAATCATCTTCGATAAGTTTACCATTTTTATATATCATTAACTGACATTTTGATAAAGGCAAGTATTCAATCATATCAATATCATCATATTTCCCATAACCAATCTCTGGAAATTTACCTTTAGGCATCTTGGCCATGACGACAAGCTCATCATTTAACCCTAACTCATACATTTCCGGCCATGGCTCCACCAAAATTATTAAGGGTGTATCATTTCTATTTTTAAAACGTATCGTGTGAATATACTCTTCATTTGATATCTCATCATACACATCTTTGCTCATAATAAATATTTTCCTATTAACGCTTTTTATGTCAAAACGATGAAATTTCAAGACGCCTTATTAAATAAATCGGGGCGCTTCGCACGAAAAACTTTCATAAAATCTGAATAATTATCAAGGTGATTCGTAAACATAAACAGTGCTGCGCCACGAGTCCACCAAAAAAGAGCAAGACCATATAAAGAAAAAAGCCAGCCAGCATTTTTAACCGCAACATAAACCATACCTTGAAAAAAGGGAATATATATAATTTTAGTAATTTGGGAAAACTCTATCCATGGCGTTGAAATCAAACCAAATAATGTCCGCAGTTGAAATTCATCATCTTTTACGGCTATATCAGGCACCATGCATAAAGGAAGAATAAGCAAACCAAAAATAACAAAAATAAGCAGAATACCTATTTCCGGTAGAGCCACACTTAAGTGTGTACGGTCTCCCACTGCTTTTTCAAGGCCATCATAGCCTTTGTGGGACGCCCTCTGCGCTTTGGCGGTTGCCAAGGTGGCAGAGGTACTTTGAAACTTAACAATTCATCAACTGTCCA
>DATHYN010000003.1:0-14796 GCA_035459145.1 Anaerolineae bacterium
CCCCAACCCCTACCCCAATCACCCCTACTGCGCCTTCTCCCTCTTCCAAAGCGAAGACTTCGACCAACCCACCCTCCCCGCCGTCGTTGACCTCTATGCCCACAAAAAAATAGACCTCCCTGACCTCCCTTTCTGGCACGCTCTCCAAAAATATATCAACGACCCCCACCCCCAAGAAAAATATTTCACCGATGAACGCGGCTACGGCTTCGCCCTCATCTGGCTCACCAACACCGAATTCCATAGCCTCCTCTGCCCCCTCCCTTCCCTCGAAGCCCGTCTCGATGACACCCCCACCCCCCACGCCCTCGACGCTTACCAACATGACGCCCACCCTGAACCGTTAAAACTCATCCCTCACGATCAATCACTACCCGCCACCACGGCCGGCTTCCAAGGCTCCATCTTCCACCTCCCCCAAAATTTCGGCGGCGCCCACTTAACCAACTCCCCCTTCACTATCGATCTACGCCAACTGCAATAACCCCCCCCCAACCTGCATTTTTATAACGATCAGCAACCATTATCTCAATTCAATAACCACCCACAACCACGCCAAAATCCTCCTTAAGTTTTGCTCATGACTGAATATGATAAAATAAATCAAGCCATCGCCCACCTCGAAAACCAACGCTCTCTGCTCGGCGACGCCGTTGTTGATGCCTCCATTGCCGCCTTGCGTCAACAACTTTCTACCCTTGCCCCTAAAGAACAGCGTAAACAAGTCACCGTCCTCTTCGCTGACCTCTCAGGCTTTACCGCCATGGCCGACCAAATGGACGCCGAAGATGTCCAACATATCATCAATGACCTCTGGCAAGAAATTGACCGCTTTATCGTTGCCGGCAATGGTCATATCGACAAACATCTCGGCGATGGCGTCATGGCCCTCTGGGGCGTCAATCAAACGCGAGAAGATGACCCCGAACTCGCTATTCGCACCGCTCTTTCCATGCAAACCGTTGTCGACAACTACACCATTAAAGGCAAAACGGGACAACTCACCCTCCGCATCGGCATCAATACCGGCGCTGTCCTCCTCGGCGAAATCGGTACCACTGGCGAATTTACCGCTATCGGCGACGCCGTCAACCTCGCCAGCCGCCTCGAAACCGCCGCCCCCAACGGCTCCATCCTCATCAGTCACGATACCTACCAACATGTCCGCGGCCTCTTCGATATTACCCCCCACGGCCAATTCACCTTCAAAGGCAAAAGCGAACCAGTCACCACCTACATCATCAACGGTATCCGCCCCCGCGACCTCCAAGTCACCACCCGCGGCATCGAAGGCGTCCCCACCCGCATGATCGGCCGTGACCACGAGCTTCAACAGATCAAAACCAGTTGGCAAACAAGCATCACCACCGCCCAAATACAACATTTAACCATCGTCGCCGATGCCGGCCTCGGCAAAAGCCGCTTAGCCCATGAATTCGAAAGCTGGCTCAGCCAACAAGAAAACAATTTCATCTACATCAAAGGCCGCGGCCGCCCTAGCACCACCCACCACCCCTACTCACTCATGCGCGATCTCTTCGCTTGGCATTGCCAAATTCGCGAAAGTGACCCCATCACCGTCGTCCGTCGCAAATTTTGGCAAGCTTTGTCCCCTTTTTATGATGATACCGAGACCGCTTTTCATCATCTCGGCATCATCGGTAGCTGGCTCGGCTACGATTTCAGTACCAACCACCATGTCCAAGCCTTAGTTGACGACCCCGAACGTTTTCTCAACCAAGCCCTCAAATTTTGGCGCCACCTCATCACCCGTATCACGCAACAAAAATCCCTCATTCTACTTCTCGAAGATATCCATTGGGCCGATAACAACTCTCTCCAAGCCTTCCTTTCGCTTCAGCGCCGCGCCCAACAACGCCAAATCAACAACATCCCTCTTTTTATTATCTCGCTAGCCCGCCCCTCTCTTTATGATCAACATCCTGATTGGGACCAATATTGCCAACGGCTCGATTTAGCCCCACTACCAGCCAATCTAAGCGCTGACCTCGTCGCCGAACTATTACAAAAATTAAGCGATATCCCCCCCTCTTTATTAGAAATTATCCAAAGTCGGGCCGAGGGAAACCCTTTCTTCGTCGAAGAATTCATCAAAATGCTCATTGACAATGATATCATTATCACTTCCCAAGACCCTTGGCAACTTGCCCCAGATAAACTAGACACCTCCCAAATCCCCACCACCTTACTCGGCATCCTCCAATCCCGCCTTGACCGCCTCTCCCCCCCACAACGCCTCACCCTGCAAAAAGCCTCCGTCGTCGGCCGCACCTTTTGGGACGTCGCCCTCACCCACCTCAACCCCCAAGACCAAAGTGCCCAACATCTTCCCCAACTCCAAGAAAAAGAACTTATCTACCAACGCCAAAACAGCGCTTTCATCAATACAACTGAATTCTTCTTCCGCCACGCGCTCCTCCATGATGTCACTTACGAAGGTGTCCTCAAACGGGACCGCCGACTCTATCATAAACAGGTCGCCACTTGGCTCAGCGAAATCAGCGCCGCCAACGGCCGTCTCGATGAATACGCCGCCCGCATCGCCCACCACTACGAACAAGCCAACCTCCCGCACAACGCCAGCGAATGGTACGGTCGCGCCGGCCAACATGCCGCCGCCCGCTTCGCCCACGACCAAGCCCTCACCCATTTCGGCAACGCCCTCAAAATGACCCCCAAAACTGATAAACAAACCCAATACAAATGGCTTCTCGGCCTCGAAACCGCCACCAATGCCCTCGGCCTCCGTGACCAACAAGCCCAATACCTCCAAATGCTCATCCTCCTCAGCGAAGAAATGCCCCTCGATAACCAAATCGAAGTCAACCTCCGCCAAACCAACTACCTCGAACTCACCGGCGACTACCCCCAAACCATCCGCCTCGCCACCCAAATTATCACCCAAGCCCCCAACCACCACCAACATATTCTCGCCACCGCCCACCTCCACTGGGGCATCGCTCTCGCTCGCCTCGGCCGTTACGACGAAGCCACCGCCCACCTCCACACCGCCCTCACCCAAGCCCGCGCCTCCCACAATAACCGTGTCGCCGTCGAAGCTTGGATCAATATCGGCTACACCGCTAGCCACCAAGGCGACCGTCCCACCGCCATGCACGCCTATGAACAAGCTCTCAATCTCAGCAACCTCCGCGACGACCGCCACGGCCAAAGCCGTTGCCTCAATCGCCTCGCCATCGAACATCTCTTCGAAGGCCACTTCATTACCACCATCGACCAACTTAATGAAGCCCTCAACATCAACCGCGAAATCGGCGACCGCTGGAACGAAGTCAATTGTCTCGGCAACCTCGGCACCGCTTTTTTCATCCTCGGTGACTTCGAAACTTCCCTTGCCTACTACGACAAAATGAGCAAACTTAATCAACAAGTCAAAAGTCAACACGCCCTCGCCCTTACCCTCGCCTTTAAAGCCCTCATCTATAACCAATTAAACCGTCACCAAGAAAGCCTCCGCCAAGCCCAGCAAGCGGTTGAACTCGCCAAAGCCATTCGCTTCCACTTCGCCCTCGGCTACGCCCTCCTCAGCTTAGGCCAAGCCCATCACGCCCTCGGCCATCTCGATCAAGCCAAAACAACCTACGAAGAAATGTACCACCTCCGCCAGCAAGCCGGCCAACAGTTCGAAGCCCTCGACGCCCACGCCGGCCTCGCCCACATCGCCTATCAACAAAACAACCTCAATACCGCTCAACAACACCTCACCCACATCTGGCAATATCTCGCCCACAACGAGCTCGATAACCGCTCCATCGACCAATTCAACACCTATCTCATCTGTTACCAACTGTGGCAAACCCTCGATGATGCCCGTGCCCTTCCCATCCTCAAACGTGCTTACCAACAGCTACGCTCATACCAACAACAACTTCCTGCCCACATGCACAAAAACTTTCTCAACTTTGATAGCCGTCAACAAGTTATCACCCTTGCCCATCAACACCACTTAACCACCCCAGACCAGAACTAAATTAGTCCCATCTGCTAACTTAAGTTAAAATACATCAACAACCTAAATAACCAAAAACCCTGTCATTCCTGCGCAGATGCTGTCCGCTTTTCTAATTTATTAATCTACAAAAAAAACTAAACCATTGGAGAAAACCCACATGAGTAACACAAAATCAGCTCAATTAACCTGGTCAGGCGATGGCCTCAATTTCCACGGCCTCATGGGCTCTGGCTATGAACTTGACTTTAGCGGCCAATCTGGCCCTGATACCGGTACCAGCCCCATGGAAATGCTTCTCGCCAGCGCCGCCGCCTGTAGCGCCATGGACATCGTCCATGTCCTCCGCAAAAAACGGGAAGATCTCACCGGCTTCTCCATTAACATCAACGGCCAACGTGCCGATTCCCACCCACAAGTTTTCACCGCTGCTCATATCACTTTCACCTTCCGTGGTCGCAATCTGAACCCCAAAGCGGTCGAACGCGCCATCCAACTCTCCCAAGAAACGTACTGTTCTGTCAGCATCACCCTGCAACGCGCCGGTACCGATATCACGACAAGTTACGAAATCGAAGAAGAAACGGATTAAAGGCACCTTCCTCTATGAAAAAAGCCATTACCTACACAACCTACCTCCAACTCGATCAAATCCTCAGCGCCCAACAACCAGAATCTGATGGCCCTGAACATGATGAAATGTTATTCATCATCATTCACCAAGTTTATGAACTCTGGTTCAAACAAATGCTTCATGAGATCGATTTTCTCCAAGATCGCCTCCTCAATAACGACCAGCCACGCGCCCTCCACACCCTTCGCCGCCTCCTCACCATCCTCAAAACCGTCGTCGCCCAAATCGATGTCCTCGAAACGATGACTCCCCTAGAATTCAACTCCTTTCGTGGCTTCCTCCAATCAGCTAGTGGCTTTCAATCCGCCCAATTCCGCCAGCTAGAGTTCGCCCTCGGCCACAAACGCCCCAACTTCCTCAACCACTTCCCCCCCGATACCTCCGCCCACCACCAACTCAATCAACGCTTTCAACAACCATCCCTCTGGGACGCCTTCCTCCACTACCTCCATAACAACGGCTACGATGTCCCCCCAGACCACCTCAACCGCGACGTCACTACCCCCATCTCCCCTTCTCCTGACATTCAAAACCTACTCATCAACCTCTACCACGAAAAAGAAAACAGTATGCTACGCCTTTGCGAACGTCTCGTTGACCTCGATGAAGGCTTACAAGAATGGCGCTATCGCCACATTAAAATGATCGAACGCACCATCGGCGCCAAACCAGGTACCGGTGGCTCAGCCGGTGCCAGCTACCTCCGCACCACCCTCAACCCCTTCTTCCCCGACCTCTGGGCCATCCGTAGCCAACTATAACAGGAGTCTTTTATGACATTACCCTTTCGCCTCACTCGCTATCCCCTCGCCGCCAACCTCTGGGCCTTCGGCTCCCACCCCCTCACCACCACCATCCCCCTCTGCCAACAAATTGGCTTACAAGGTGTTGTCATCCCCCTCCCCACTCAACTCAATATCATTCGCCCTCTCCTCCAACAACATAATCTCACCCTCTTTGCCACCCAAGCCCCCTCGCATGATTTAACCAATCCGGCCACCCAACCCGATAATATCGCTCATTATCAACGCTATATCGAACAAACAGCCGACCTCGGCGCCCCCACCCTCCTCTGCCGCTGGGACAGCCTCCCCCTTACCACCACCACCGATTGGCCCCTCGCTCGCCAACATCTCACCAACGCCCTCGGCCAACTCCTGCCCCACGCCCAAAAACATAATGTCCAACTCGCCCTCGGCCCCGTCAACCGCTACGAATCCCCCCTCCTCACCACCGCCCAACAAGCCACTCACATCATCCAAACCCTCAACGACCCCCACCTCGGCCTCGCCCTCAACAGCTTCCACATGAACATCGAAGAACAAAACGCCCCCAACATCATCCGCGATGCCGGTCCACAACTCTTCCTCTACTTCGCCGCCGATTCCAACCGCGGCGCTATCGGCCAAGGCCACATCGACTTCGGCAAACAACTTTGGGGCCTCGAAGCCAGTGACTATACCGGCCCCATCATCTTTGAACCATGGCCCCGTGACGCTGGCTGGCCACCCACTTCCCCCCCCTCTTTAACTTGGCTCCAACAACAATTACAGGAGATGTATCAATGGTTTTAAATAAAAAGTTTCCCTCCATAACCATCATCATTATCCTCCTTCTTACCGCCTGCACCACCACCTCCGACCCCTTACCCACACTGCTCCCCACCGCCGCCATTCTCCCCACCACCCTCCCCGCCACACTCCCCACCAATCCCGAACCCGATAACGGCATTCCCCCCACCTACACACCCGCCCCCACCAATATCCCCGCGCAACCCACCCTCGCCCCCGCTGTTACTTTCACCCCCCGTCCCACTATCGATGTTGCCGCCCTCGCCACCTATAGCCTCAATATCCAAGTCACCCCCCAACTCCCTAGTCTCGAACCAGACGATAGCTGGCTTCGCGCCATCAATAAAGACCTCGGCCTCGTCGTCTACCACCACCCTGATATCCAAATCGGCTCTTTCGGCCGTTCCCTCACCCTCGCCGGTGGCCCTGACCTCCCCGTCTATATGGAAATTCGCAACTACACCGCTGATACCGTCAACCTCCCCGTCCCCTTCGATACCTCTGACCCCCAATCCCTCCTCGCCGCCATGCGTCGTGAATTCCCTACCTACCTCGACATCACCATCCTCACCCCCACCAGCACCCTCTCCATTAATGATTACAATGCCGCCACCATCACCTTCAACGCCCAAGCCTCCCTCGATGATGGCGATATCGATGTCGACTACTACATTGGCGCCATCTCCCATCTCGACCGCGTCCTCACCTTCTACGGCACCACCCCCGGCGGTGCCGATGACCGTCTCCTCCAACTTCTCCGCGATCACACTGACCAAATCACCATCACACCACTTAATAACTAACCATTGCCGATAACCCAACAATGTGTTACAACTCCCCTACAAATCGTTCGATCAGCAATTTTTACTCTATATTTGGGATGGTTCATATTCATTTACAAACCACTTTACAAAACAACATATCTATTAGCGCTGTCATTCCTGCGTAGGCAGGAATCCACTCCTAATCTCACCCCTAAATCCACCTAGTTCT
Source organism: Anaerolineae bacterium (assembly GCA_035459145.1). Taxonomy (GTDB): domain Bacteria; phylum Chloroflexota; class Anaerolineae; order Promineifilales; family Promineifilaceae; genus DATHYN01. The sequence continues at coordinate 7,190 of DATHYN010000003.1, forward strand.
CAGCAAAGCCCATTCTCATTTGTAAAGTTAATTCTGAACCATCCTCTATATTTCAACTTTTTATCTTAAATGACATCTCAAAGAGAGTGTAATGATGCAGTTTTTCTTTAAACGCCTCTACCGTGGCCCATTACAAACCATCATCTTAGATTGGTCCGGCACCACCATCGATTACGGCAGTCTCGCCCCTGCTCAAGTATTCCTCGACCTCTTTGCCCAATTTGGTGTCCCCATTACCGTCGGCGAAGCCCGTGATGGCATGGGGCTACACAAAAAAGAACATATCCGCCGCCTAACCCAAACCGTCCATATCCATCAAAAATGGCAGGAGGTCCATGGCCGCCCCCCCAGCGAACTCGATGTCAATGAAATGTACGACCAATTCGCCAGTCGCCAATTTGATGTACTCGCCAATTACACCGACCTCATCCCTGGCACCCTCGACGCCGTCAAATATTTCCGCCAGCGCAAACTCAAAATCGGCTCAAGCACCGGCTACAGCCGCACCATGCTCGATATCATCTTGCCCGCCGCCAAACAACAAGGGTATGAACCAGATGCCGTTGCCTGTGCCTCCGATGTCACCGCTGGTCGGCCCGCTCCTTGGCTATTTTGGCATAACTTGATGCAACTAAACGTCTATCCGGCCGAAACGGCCGTTGCCGTCGGCGACACATCCCGCGATATCGCCGCCGGCCTCAACGCCGGCATCTGGACCGTCGGCGTCGCCCTCACCGGCAACGCCCTCGGCCTCAGCGAAGCTGAACTCGCCCAAGTCCGCGCCCTCGACCCCATTACCTTCAACGCCCAAAAAGAACGCGCCTACCAAAAACTATACCAAGCCGGCGCCCATTACGTCGTTGATACCATCGCCGATGTCCCCCGTATCCTCGATGATATTCAAGACCACCTTAATCGTGGTGAACGTCCCTAACTTTTCTCAAGGAGTAACTCATGTCCACTATTTTTAACTACCAATTCGATGGCCGCCAAGGGCAATTCGATGTCCCCGGCTGGCGTCAAGCTAACTGGTATGATTTCAAAAACATTCACATCCCCATCGACCATGCCGATGGCACCCCTACGCATTGGGTCTACTGGGAGGCCGAGGGGGATAGCTACTATGCCGATGGCGCCGGTCACAACAAATTCAAATCCCCTGAACAAATTTTCCGCTGGGCCGACTTCCTCCCCGCCCATGAACATGCCACCCTCCTTAACGATATCGGCCAAACCTACCATTGGTTCCATGGCAATAGCCCTTTCCACAGCCGCCTCGCCCGCCCTACCTTTCTCCAAAAAGGGCAAATCGAACTCTCCTTCACCCTCTTCGCCGACTGCTACAAAAGCGAAAACGGCAAAACCCCCATCTCTCAAATCGGCGACCCCAACACCTTCCGCCTCGAAATGCATCTCATCGACACCGGCCTCGATACCCCCCTCGATTGGGACACCGATGATGATGGTACCGTCCGCCACCAACAAGCACAAATGCAAACCCATCTCAACCAATTAGCCGGTGAACATGATAACTGGCTGGTCGTCAACCCCTCTGTCGGCCCCGCCACCAAAACGGTCACCCTTGACGTTCCCCGCACCGGTCTCTATCTCATCGTTTACGGGGCTATGATCGTTTGGGCCATCCCCGACGGCCGTGGTAGCAACGGTCTCTTCGCCCACGCCCTCACCGCCACCGCCGTTTCCCCCACGACAGACACCGGCACTGATACTGATACCGACACCGACACTGATACCAATACCCCCAACCGTGGCGCTCCCCGTGTTCAATACGAGCGCACCTACCACCTCATTCACAATAGCGTCGACGAAGCCACCGCCATCACTATCTTCCGCGATGCCCGTAACAAAGGGCGTACCGTCGGCTTCAGCGCCGATGACGCCGGCATCGGCGACCTCGATGTCCGCCATGTCGAAGTCTACGGCTGGCCGAGCAACGAACACCAAGCCCTCCGTGATTTCTACGCCACCAACTACCCCGGTGTCGACATCACCTTCAAATCCTAACCCCTACAGGTAGTTCGATTTGCTAAATCGAACTACCTCCCCCCAACCCTCCCTAAATTTTACTTTTCAGACAATCTGTGTTACAATAGATACATAATGTAACAAAAAGCATCTTGTTTAACCATAAGATGTGACACCATGTGGCTGGTCACAGAATATACCAGCACCAACATTATATTCCCTTAACTGGCCAGTCACGACAATTTAATCAAAGGAGCCCTAACATGAAAAACTTTCGACTACTTTTGTTTGCCTGTTGCCTACTGCTCATTACCATCAGTTGCAACGCAAACGAACAAGTGACAACCTCCCCCCCTCTTCCCCCCACAGCAAACGACACCAACACCCCTCCCCCCACCTCCACCAACGAAATGACAACCAATACATCCGATCCCATCTTTGGGGTTAGCGGTGATGGCCCCCAAACACCCATCACCTCACAACTTGTTTTATCCCACCCACCACGTCTTGAAGAAACCGCCGAGCTAACCTATACTGTTACCACCGCTATCCAAACAGATAACACCACTATCCAAATTCTATTGCCACCAGGCGCCTACCTGCTCTCAGGCGAAACAACTTGGCAAGGCACCTTAACCCCCGAGGAAGCGGTGACCCTTCAGGCGATCATCTCCTTTGCCCAAGAAGGCAATTGGACAATTGAAGCCAAAGCGTTAAGTCCTCAAGAAAATGGAGATGTCTGGGGTGATTCAGCCTATATCTACTTGTACACATCAGATGAACTAAGCCATGAAGGCTTCGCCACTGACGAAAATTTTGAAACAACCTCAGGCAACACAGCCCCCACTCCCCCCGCAGTCGATCCCCAACCCACAACCCCCTAAACAAAACGATAATCCCAAAGAAATACGACCCTAACAAGCTAAATTAATTTAGCTTTTCAAGTTGTTGAGCCTAAAGATTTCACACTGATGCCTTAACAACTTCAACCTTCCCCTCCAAACGTCATTTCGAGCCGAATTTTACCCGCCCCACCCATTTGGAACCTATCAGTCGCCAAAGGGTAAAATGGAATCGAGAAATCTACCCTAACCATACCCTAAACAACGCTTACATTGGCTTAATTGATTCTCGAACCCACGTTAGTTTAATACACTTAGGGCTAGCTAACTCTCTCACTCTTTGACCTATGAGTATAATAGGAGCAACCACATGAAACACAAATTAATGAACGTCAAAAAGCTTGCCGGCCTTTTAATCATCCTACTTTTACTTTGTCTCTCAACGGCAAAACCCGCCTCGGCCAACTTCGATGATATGGCCGTCCGTAGTGACCTCACCGCCCACCTCAACGACAGCAACTCACCACTCCGAGCCCGCGTCGCCCTCGACACCCTCCCCACCCAAGGCGATACCGCCAATATACACTGTGCCGTTAAAAGCTTTATTCACGCCACCAACGTCACCGCCCAAATCGAACTGCCAGCGGATACCAAATTAATCTCTGGTTCTCTCGATTGGCACGGCACAATCTCAGCCAATCAAGAAATCCAATTTAGCGCCCAAGTCCAGTTTGATCGGACCGATGATACCACCATCCACTGTCGCACACATCAACAACTCGATGAACAAAACTCATTCGGCGATCTCGCCACTATCTACATCTCCATTGGCGCTGACCAATCAAGAATTGGCTTCAAACCAATACCCATCGCTGAACAAATTCAATTAGCTGGCCTCCAAGAAGCTGGTGACGGCCAACCTGTCCCTCAATCCGCTACTGCTTGGCAATGGAACTATGCTAACCGCCAAACACCACCACCACCCAGCCTTGAAGCACAACCGGAAAACCAAATAAAACCCCTAACGACCAATCGCGCTATGGGTGATCTAACCATTACCGGTAGTTGGCACTACTTCGACCGTGATGACAATTATCGTGTTATCCGTGAACAACTGGTCGAAATCGTTCGCGGTGACAATGGTGACCACTTAAAATGGTGTTATACCAACGTAAATGGTGATTTTAGTTGTGGCCCCTTCACCAACCCCGGCTCGGCCGGCGTCCGCGCCATCATCCACACCTACACCATTTACAACCCCAATGATGACAAACTCATCGTCAAAAACCCTGATTATAGCGGCGTTGACCCTAGCAACAGCTTCCGTGTCCAAACCGGTGTCCAAAGCTTCTCCGATGGTACCCACAGCATTGGTACTTGGCACGTCAATAATGACTCTAGCTACGAACGTGCCTACTGGACACACCGCGACTTAGTCGATACGTGGCGCTTCATCGTCTTCAATGGCGACATTTCTGGCGCCACCCCTGGCCCCTCAACCGTTCTCTGGAAACCAGATAGCACCGATGGCGCCTACTACAACGGACAAGTCCATCTCCGTGGCGAAGACCCCTTATCCGATACCGTTGTTATCCACGAATATGCGCATAATATTATGGATAATGTCTACAGCAGTTATCCCTCAACCCCCAACTGCAACCCACATACCATTCAAGGCACAAGTAGTGCTGGCTGTGCTTGGTCAGAAGGGTGGGCCGAGTTTATTCCTTCTGTTGTCAACAACGACCCCACCTATCGCTGGGCCAGTGGTGCCAGCCTCAACCTCGAAAATCCAACCTGGGAAACCTTTGGCTGGGATGATGGTGATGATGTCGAAGGCCGTGTCGCCGGTTCCCTCTGGGACATGTACGACAATGCCAACGAAGATGATGACCAATATACAGAATCTGATGATTTCGCCCCTTTCTGGGACATTTTCTATAACCAAGATGATGCCAATTTCTATTGGCATTGGCAAGCATGGCTCGCTTATGGCTACGACAACAGTAGCGCTGGACCACTCATGAGCATGTACCAAAGCACTATCGACTACCGCCTCGGCCCCAGCAATGATGACTTCGCCAATGCCCACATCGTCGGTTCCCTCCCCTATACCCTAACCAACTGGGATACCACCGGCGCTACCACCCAAGGTGATGACCCCGACCACCCTTGTGGCGCAGCTTATAATCCCCAACAATCACGAACCGTCTGGTATCAATTCACCTCAGACCTATCCGCTTCCTACAATATTAATACCACAAACACCACCTATGATACCGTCTTAGCTGTCTGGTCTGGCTCTTTTGGCTCCCTCACCAATATCGCCTGCAATGATGACAGCAATGGCACCCTCCAATCAGAACTTGACGTTGTTTTGCCCGAAGGGACCACCTATTACATCTCCGTCGCTCGCTATGGCAACGCCTCTGCTGGTGATTTAGATCTAAATATGAGCATGAACCCACCTATCGCTCCCACCAACTTGACCGTCACCGCCGTTGATGCCACTCCCCTCACCCTCACCGACCAAGATTATGGCTTCGTCGATGATCAACACCAACAACCAGCAACCAATCAAGCACTATTTAACACCCAAGTCTACTTAAATTGGGATGATAACAGCCTCGATGAATACAACTACCATGTCGAACGTTGGGATGGCTCTAATTGGGTCGAAATCATCTACGCAATTGGCGATTCCGTCTACGACACCGATATTGAAACCGATCAAACCTACTACTATCGGGTTCGTGGCCACCGCCACTCACATGATTACGCCTACTCTGATTACTCCAATATAACTGGCGTTTATGTCCCACCATATCCAACTGCCATTCAAGTCGATATCGATATAGTCGATGACGATATCCGCTTAAGTTGGACCGATTATGTCTCCAATACTGGTGGCTACGATGTATGGCGCCACACCACCCCCTACTTTGATCCAGCCAACAATGGAACCTTGATTGATAACCTCCCCTCTGGCACGGAAACCTTCACCGATACCAACGTTCTCGCCAACGGTGTCCCCCAATACTTCTATCTAGTTGTTGCCAAAAACAGCATCGACCAAAAAGCGACCTCGAATGATGTCTTCGCCTTTAGCTACGAACTAACAGTGCCATAATCAAATCACAATATAGCCCCCATAAGCTGTTATGGGGGCTATATTTTTACTTACTCTCCCTCACCAACATCTTCATCATCATCCTCTGCCGGCGGCACACTCTCAATCTCCTTCCCCAACAAAAAATCAACCCCTGCCTGCAACTGCGTATCTAATTCCGGATCATTAATATGACCATAATCAGCCAACGGAATAAAATAATCTGGATCTAAACCACTATCCTGCACCCAATTTCGCTCTGGACTTAACCAACGCGCCACCGTAATACTAACCCCACCCCCATTATCTAATGTATACGCACTTTGAATAGTCCCCTTACCAAACGTCGTCTGCCCAATTAATGTCGCTCGCCCATAATCACGAAACGCATTCGCCAATACCTCCGATGCACTGGCACTCCCTTCATCCAGCAAAACAACCAACGGAATATCTTCCGCTATCCCCTCTTCACTCGTTTCATACACAGTCTCCGTCCCATCACCATACCGCTGATATAAAAAGTCACCTTCAGGCAAGAACTGGTCACCAATATCCACCGCTGTCGTCAACAAACCACCAGGATTACGGCGCAAATCCAGAATCAACCCTATCGGCTCCTCAACCATTAACGCCTCTAAATGGCTATTAAAATCATTCACCGTCTCCTCATCCCCAAACTGATTAAGCTTCAAATAAGCAATCCCATTAGCCAACATCTCACTCGTCACATTTGATACCTTAATCACTCCCCGCGTAATCGAAACATCTAGTAACGTTCCCTTCCGCTCAATCGTCAAGATCACCTCCGTATCTGCCGGCCCTCGCACCAAGGTCACCGCCTCCGACAACGTCATCCCCGCAACATCAACCCCATCGACTTCCCGAATAATATCTCCCGGCAAGATACCAGCCGCTTCCGCCGGCGATCCCGTCAACGGCGTCACCACCGTAATATCCCCCTCCTCATCCGTCACTTGCGCCCCAATCCCTTGAAACTCGCCCGACATATCAGCCACAAATCGGGCTTGTTCTTCTGGGGATCGATAAGATGTCGGCTGATCATCCAACTCGGCCAACACCCCCCGTATCGCCCCATCAACCAACCTATCCGTAGCCAATGGCTGATCATAAAAACGATTATTAACCAACTCCCACACCTCCCAAAACGGCTCAAACGCCTCTCGCGTCGTCTCCGCAGTCGCCCCATTCACATTCGTCAGCCGTATCGGTGCCCACGATGTTTGCCCAAACCAATAACCCATAATAAAGGCTACCATAACCGCTAAAAATATAGAAAATCTATCAATCTTTGATTGCATCCCATTAATCCTTTCTGTCTGTCACATTATCGCTATCATTCAAAATGATTTTATACCACTGCTGCTTAAATGCCAACCACCCTCAACTCACCACAGGGCAATCCCATACTCCCCTTATTCCATTCAATCTCTCACTAGAAACATCCTTTTCGACCGAAGTTTGCCCGTTTTTCATTACGAATACATTCCCAATCAGAAAAAGGGCAAACGGAGTCAAGTACCACCCCCAAAGGGGGTGGCTTGGATATTTGCCCTAGAAGGCGCGCCCTCTTTAGTCTCTAGTTAGTCAAATAGCCTTTTTTGCGCCTGCTCAATTTCTCGATCACGCTTTTCTTGCCATCTCACATACTT
>DATHYN010000004.1:0-33512 GCA_035459145.1 Anaerolineae bacterium
ATACTCTTAGATCCCTCCACTCCGTTTGCCCTTTTTGTGACTTGGAATGTATTGGTTAGTCAAAAAGCGGGCAAACTCCGGTCGGGAAGGGTTTTTCGAGGTGGGGATTTGATAGTTAGAATGAGTATGCGATTGCCCTGAGTTCGATAATTAAGTTGATAGAGGGGGTGGTTTGATGAGGCTGGGTGGGTTTGAACGCGGATTTTGGGGATTTGACTGATTTTTGGGGGTTGGTGATAAGTTGTGGGAGGGGGGACAATTTGACTTGGGGTATAAATATTGTTATCCTACCGCACATTTATGAGAATTTTAAGTTTTATTTAACTGGTTTATTTATATGCGTCTTCTGTTTGTTTCGGCATTTTACCCACCCCATATTGTTGGTGGGTGGGAGCAACTTGTTTCCGATATTAATCAAAAATTACAAAACCGTGGTCATGACACACAGGCATTAACGAGCCGTTATGGTTTAGCCCAAGCGGAAATGGCGTCAACGGTATGGCGTTGTTTGCATTTAGAAAGTGATATTTATCATTATAAGCCGGGGCAGATCGTGAAATATCCGTGGCATGTGAAGCAAAATTTGGATTACACACGGCAGGTTGTGGCGCAATTCAAGCCTGATGTGGTGTTTGTGCATGTGATGTGGAATTTATCTTGGGGGGTGCCGTGGTTATTGGAGCAGAGTTGTCCGGGGCGGGTGGTTTATTATGTGGCCAATGATTGGCCGACGGCGGATGATCCGCATACGGCGTATTGGCAAAATCATGCAGCGCGGTCACCTTGGCGGGGGTATCTTAAAAAGTTAGCGGCGTGGGGGCCGCAGAAAATGGTTGATTTTTACAAACGAAAGTTTCGTTTGGAGTTTAGACGGGTGTTGTGTGTGAGCCACGCCATTAAAAATCATTTAAGCGCGCATAGTCAGATTGATGATGAGAATTTATATGTGGTCAATAATGGGGTTGAAATCGATTTGTTTGCACCTCGGCCAAGTTGGCATCAGCAACAAAAAGCGAAAGATCATTTAACGTTGTTGTATGCGGGCAGTTTAAATGATCATAAAGGGGTGCATACGGCGATTGAAGCGATGGCGCAATTGGTGGCGGGGGAAGCGGAGCAGAGCGTGACTTTGACGATTGCTGGGGCGGGGCATATTGATTATGAAGCGCGGTTGCGGAAGTTAGTGGCCGAGTATAAATTAGAAGAGCGGGTGACATTTTTAGGCCGCGTACCACGCACGGAGATACCAACTATTATGCAAGCGCATGATGTTTTATTGTTGCCATCAACTTGGGAAGAGCCGTTGTCGCGGGTGATGCAAGAGGGGATGGCGTGTGGTTTGTTGGTGATCGGGACGTTGACGGGGGGGACGGGGGAGTTGTTGGTGGAGGGAGAGACGGGGCTCAGTTTTGCGCCACATGATGCGGATGGATTGGCGGCGCAGATTAGACGGGTGATAGGGGATGATGATTTTTATTGGGGGATGGCGCAGAAAGGGTATGAAGAGGTGGTGTCTCATTTTAATATGACGCGGATGATTGATGAGATTGAGATGCATTTAACGGCCGTTAACCAATTAGCCCCATAACGATTGAGCATGAAACTATTATTTATCAGCAATTATTTCCCCCCATACGGGCATGGCGGGTATGAAGAGTGGTGTTATGAAGTGGCTCATCATTTGCGGGAGCAAGGTGATGAAATCATCGTGCTCACCAGTGAACAGACGGATGTAACTGGGGGTGATGAGCCGGAGTGGGTGCAGCGGAAACTGCATTTAGAGACCTCGTTGTCAGGGACTCACAATGCGTGGCTGTTTTTTACACAGCGTCAGCAGCGGGAAGCGGCTAATTTAGCGGAATTAACCGGTTTGATTGAGGGGCATCAGCCCGATTTTGTGGTGGTGTGGGGGATGTGGAATTTATCGAAACGGTTGCCGGCATTGGCGGAGCAGATAATGCCGAACCGTGTGGTTTATTATATTGGGGATTACTGGTTGACATTGCCGAATCAGCATCGGGTGTATTGGTTGACACCAACGAAGAATTGGTTGGGGAACTTACCGAAGATGTTGTTGCGGCGGTTGGCCTTGTATTTGCTAAGCCGTGATGAAGCGCCGCCTCAGTTACAGTTGGTACATACATTGTTTCCTACCGCATTTATGCAGGATGAGCTAGCCAGCCGAGGGTTTAAGGGACAGCAATCAGCGGTGGTGGCGGGTGGGGTGGATGTGACTCCGTACCAGTACCAAGAGCCACAATTACCTGTGGAAAAGCTAAATTTGTTGTATGTGGGGCGGTTGATGGCGGATAAGGGGGTTCATATATTGATTCCGACGTTAGCGGAGTTGGTGCATAGGTATCAGATACCGGCCGAGTTGGTGATTGTGGGGAGTGGGGGGGCGGAATATGAGCAGCGGTTAAGGGAGTTGGTGGTTGAGGCGGATGTTGCGTCTAGGGTGGTGTTGGCGGGGCGGCAGGAGAAGGGGGCGTTGCCCGCGTTTTATGCGCGGGCGGATATGTTGTTGTTTCCGACGATTTGGGAGGAGCCGTTTGGCCGAGTGCCGGTGGAGGCGATGGCCAATGGGGTGGTAGTAGTGGGGTGTGCGACAGGTGGGGCGGCTGATATTTTACAGCATGAGCAAACGGCGCTGGTGGTGCCAGTAGATGATTATGAGGCGATGGCAAAGGGGATCAAACGATTATATGAGACACCAGCTTTGTGGCGACGATTGGTAACTGAAGCGTATGAGCGGGTGCAGGCTAGGTTTACGACCAAACAGATGGCGAGAGGGATTCGTGGGTATTTAGAAAAGGTTTTTTGATAAGGCAGCTCTTGTTTTATTTAGGCAAGAAAGTTCGGGCGTAGAGTTTAAGTAGGGGGAGGGAGATGGGGGTGACGGGTTTGGTGATGAGTGCTTGTTGGCAGAAGTGGCGAGTGTTTTGTTTGGCGCCGGTTTGGTGGCTTAATTTGCCGAGGGTCCAGTAGGCGTAAGTTTGGTTTTGGGGGGAGGTGAGGCCGAGGGTTTCGAGAGTGGAAAATAGATATTCTTGGGCTTGGGTTGGATCCCAATTTTGTAGATGACCGCGATTGCCGCGTGATTGGTCGCTACAGGCTAGTTCGTAATATAGTTCTGGGTCTTGAGCGAGTGGGGGATAGAAGCGCAGGGCGACACGAAGACATTGGAGCGCTTGGGGCATTTGGCGGCTTTGCAGATATTCGATGGCGGTGCGAAAATAGGCAAAGGCATAGGCTCGTGGGGCTGGTTCAGTTTGGGGGTTGGGGTAATATTTTTGGATGACGGCGAAGCGATTGACAAGCATACGCATCTGATTGCCAGACATGCTATCGAGACGGACACGTACTTGGGTGAGGATATCAGGGATAACGGCGATATGATGATAGCGACTAAGGCGGAGCCACATATCCCAATCTTCGCAGGCGGTGAGATGGGTATCGAAACGGGTATCAGAGATGAAGAGATGTCGTTTGAGCAAGAAACATTGAGCGGCGATAAAGTTACCAGCCAAGAGTTTGGTGTGTAATTGGACACTAGGTACAGTATGAGAGGATGATTGGGCTAGGGGTTGATCGAATTCGGTGGCAAAGCGGTAGCCACAAGCAACGCCATCGAGGTGAGGGTGAGTAGTCAGGTGATTGAGTAAGTTTTCTAGAAATTGGGGGAAATGCCAATCATCAGCATCGAGAAAGTTAATAAGATCGCCAGTGGCTAACGAGAGGCCAGTATTACGCGCGGCTGATAACCCTTGATTTTCTTGCCAATGATAATGAACGGCATCACCAAACTGGGCAACGATATCAGCGGTGTTATCAGTGGAGCCATCATCGATAACAATTATTTGGTAGTGGGGGTAGGTTTGTTTGAGAACGCTATTGATGGCTTCGGCGATAAAGTGACCATGGTTAAAGGTGGGGATGATAATAGTGACTTGTGGATTTTTCATACTCATGATGTTGTGGTTAAGGTTAAAAGGTGGGTATTTACTTTGCGGGCGGTTGCCAGCCAAGAGTGGTGGGTGATAGCTTGTTTTTGGGCAGCTTGGCCGAGACGGTTGATTAAATCGGGGTTATCTAGTAATTTTTGCCAACAAGCGGCTAAAGCAGTGGGGTTATCTGGTGGGGCTAAGATACCGGTTTGTTGATGGTCAATAATTTTTTGCATGTGGGGGAAATCGGGGGCGACGACAGCTTTGCCGGCGGCCATATATTCATAGATTTTGAGGGGGCTTTCGACGAGGTTGGCGGCCGAGCTAGGGTGATAGATAACAGCGATATCGACGGCTTGAAGAATAGCGGGCAAATAGCGGTGATTAATTCGACCAGCAAAAATAACCCGCTGTTGCAAATTGTGCTTAGCAACCATCTGCTCAATATTTGTTATTTGCGGGCCATCACCCACAAGTAGCAGTTGCGCTGTGGGGTGGTGTTGGCTCAGTTCGTGAAAAGCACGGGTAATCAGATCGACACCATGCCATGGTTGAAAACCACCAACAAAGACGATGGTTGGTGGTGAAAAGTCATATGCTTGTAACTGTGGTGGTAGGGTTTGATCCGAATTTACGAATAGTTCAACATCTGTCCCATTAGGAACGACAACGACTTTATGGGGGTCTACAGCCCAAGATTCAATGGTTCGTTGGCGGATTGTCTCCCCGACAGCAATGATTTTCGTGGCTTGTTTGAAGGCATACTTTGTTAGTTTTTTTGTAATAGGCCATTGTCCCCGGTTGGTTTTGATATTAAATTCTTTTTGTTCAGCCACAATATCACCATTTACTTCGTAAACCAACGGAACTTTTAGTTGACGGCAAGCAAACATAGCCCCATAATGCATGAGATGGAAGCGTTCGTAGAACAAATCCGCCGAAGGCATCGCGGCTAAAATAGCTTGCGCAAAAGCTTGGTTGGTAAAATAGTTAAAATAGGGCAATTTGAGGCGTCCTTGAATGCTTTGAATAGGGCGTTTAAGTGGGTGAGTGTAGTTAACTGCAATTGGATGCCAGTGGCGAAAATCATCAGAGTAATGGGGGGTACCTTGGTAGTACGTAATGATACGTACAGTATGGCCTAATTTTTGTAATCCATGAATGACGCCACGCATATGGAGTTGTGGCGCACCTGTTTGGGTGAAGTCAACTGCAGGTTGTTGCCAAATGTAGCCGATGTTCATCTTAAGTAAAATTATCCTTCATTTTATGACGCCACTCAAGTAAAACTTGCTCTACAGCTGTTACTAACGACAAATTTGGTGGTAAGGAGGCTGTGAGCTTTTGGATTTTGCTGGGATCTCCAACTGAGATGGGGACATCCCAACTGAGTTGTTGCGTTTTGGGTTCTGGCGCGAGGGTGATAGGGTGGGTAGCGCCTTTAATTAATATGTTAATTAACGTCTCGATTTGAGTGGCTTGACCCGAACAGATATTATAAACCTCTCTGATAGTTCCCTGCAAACCAAGTTGATAAATGAGTTGGGCGGCGGTACGGACATGGAGGAAGTCACGATAGGCTTGGAGATTGCCCGTTTTAAGGGTGCTTTGGTTGGTTTGTTCACAATGGATGAGTTTTTGAGCGATGGCGGCGATCACTTGAGTAGGGGGTTCGCCGGGGCCAGTGACATTAAAAAGGCGTCCACGAATGATTTGCAGGTTGTAGCGGCGGGCGTATTGGTCGGCGAGCATATCTTGGGTTGCTTTGCTGAGGCCGTAGGGGGAGAGGGGGCGGAGAGGGGCGGTTTCGGGGATGGGGGTTTCGTTTGGGGTGACGAAACCGTAGCTGGCGGCCGAGCCGAGGACGAGGAGGCGGGCTTGGGGACAGGTTTGGGCGACAGCGGTGAATAGGTATTCACTGTGGAGCACGTTGGCGGTCATTAATTCGGGGAGGGAGCCACGGGTGAGGCCAGCGAGGTGATAGATGAGGTCTGGCTGGATTTGGGTGAGGAGATGGTGGAGTGATTCGGGGTTAGCGAGATCGATTTGGTGCCAAATGATGGGGGTGTCATCGGTTTGTGGATAGCGACTAACAGCGTGAATAGTATGATTTAGGGATAATATGTATTGGCAGAGGTGTTGGCCAATAAAGCCAGAGGCGCCAGTTATTAGAATTTTCATTTATTATCTATAATTTAGTAATCGTATGCGAACGAAACAGGGTTGTATGGGCATTTTTATATGCTATCAGATGATAAGTGGGCTGATAATATGCCAACATGACAACTGCTGTGATTGTTTTAGGTCTTAATAAGGATATCTGAAAATAGCAGATAACAAAATAATAAAGGAGCTGAATATTGATCATGTTTCGTTTTTGATGTAAATTGGGTGATGGATTGTATGCAGTGTGTGCAACTCAATAGTTTTAAATGCATTAAATGGGATATTTTCGATATTTGATGTTGAAAACAGGTCATTTGGTGCAAGGAAGTTGATGACTCAGAAGGGCGAAGTCTTGGGGTTTAACAACTTAAAGTAATAAACGGATAATGATATGAATATTTTAGGAGATGCGCCACGTACAATTATACTAGCTGGTGCGGGGCGAAGTGGTACAACTTGGTTAAGCCAAATTATAGGGGCTAACTTTAATTTTCAGGTTGTATTTGAGCCATTTGATAGCCGGGTGGTGCCTGAAGCGATGCCTTTTGGTTATCATCCGTATTGGCCAACACAGAGCAAGAATGAGGCTTGGTCTCAGTTGATTGGGCAATTAGGCCGTGGCGAAATACAGAATGCGTGGACACAACGGCTAGGCAAACGGCCGTTTGCTTGGCGCTACCTCATCAAAACCATACGAGCCACAGCTTTATTACCTTGGTTGTCCCACCATTTCAATTACCCGACAGTATTTATGATGCGGCATCCATGTGCGGTGGTTTTGTCGCGGATGAAATTAGAGTGGGACCCCCATTTTGATATTTATTTGAACCAACCCGAACTGATGCGCGATTATTTAGACCCGTTTCGGGAGCATTTGAGTGCTGTGAAAACGGATGCGCAAAAACATGCGTTGATGTGGTGTTTTGAAAATTATGTACCTTATCAGCATCTAAACGATTATGGCTGGCTTTTTTGTACCTATGAGGAGTTAGTCAAACAGACTGAGGAAGAGGTAAAGCGGCTATTAGAACCATTGCAAATAAAATCAACATGGCGAACTCAAAAGATGATGCAACGGATTTCGCCGGTGACGCGCAAAGATAGTGCTATTCTCAGTAATGATAAACCATTAAGGGCATGGCAACAGAAGCTATCCCAAAAGGATATTGAAGATATTTTAGCCTTGGTCAAGATGTTTGGCTTTGATATTTATAATCACGACCCGTTGCCAACGACGATGCAAGGTTAGGCGGTTGACTCTGTGTGTAGTTGTTGATAGGTGGTGATGACGGCGTCGAACTCTTTTTGGCGGTCAGCGCGTTGGTTGATGATGGTTTCGTTCTGTTGACGGGCATTTTGCCACCAACTGTCCGGTTGGGCATGGGTCCAAAGGAGAGCTTGGGCGAGGGCGGCTGGATCGGCGGGGGGGAGGAGACGGCCGTTGCTTTTGTCGGTGATCCAATCAGGGACACCGCCGAGGTTGGCGAAGAGGGGGATAGTGCCGCAGGCCATCGCTTCGAGGAGGCTGGTGGGGAGGCTGTCACTGCTGGGGATGGAGATGGCGACATGGGCGAGGTTGAAGATGGCGGGTAGTTCGTCTTCATCGAGAAAGGGGAGCCAGCGGATGTGGGGGGTGAGGCCGAGGGATTCGGCTTGTTGTTCGAGATCGGGGGTGAGGGATGAGCCACCAAATTGAAGGAGAAGGGCGTTGGGGATTTGGGCGCGAACTTGAGCGAAAGCGGTTAATACGTGGGGAATGTTGTAGACGGGGCGGAGGGAGCGGGGGCTAAGGATGATAAAGGTGTCAGCGGGGATGTGCCAGCGTTGGCGGAGGTGAGTGGTATCGATTTGGGGGTGGAATTGGTGGCGATCGACGCCCCATTGGCGGCTACTGATGCGCTCGGCCGGCACGCCCCACGCTTGACAGGCGTTTTCTAGAGCGACAGAGTTGCACATAAAATGATTAACACGGCTTAAAGCATGGCGAAAAAGCTGTTTTTGAGACGCTGTAAAGGATTTAGGTTCAACCAAGAGATCTGAGCCCCAAGGGGTGGCAACTAACGGTTGAAAAGCAGATAAGGCGGCGCAAATGGGTAGGTGATCGAGATAATGGAGATGAACGAGATCGGGTTGGAGTTCGGCCCATAGCTGACGCAAACGGCGTGCCCCCCATAACCACCGACCGGCGGGTACAAGTTGGTGTGAGCGGGTCCAATTGATTATGCGCCACATATTTGTGGTTAATTGGCCGGGAAAATCATCAGGGAGCTGATGGAAAAGCCATGTATCAGGCCAATCTGCGGGAGGAGATATATTAGATAGGAGTATGACTTCGTGGCCACGGTTAGCCACTTCGCTGAGCCAGCGTCGCGTGTGGACGGTGTTGGGGGGGGCGACGAAGCAGATTCTCATATGCCTAAATCGAGTTGTCCACTGGTGAATAGTTCTTGGGCTTGGGCGTAATCATCGGGGCGGCCAATATCGAGCCAGAAACCGGTCCAGGGGAAGGCACACACTTTGCGCCCTTGGTCGAGCATTTGCAGGACGAGGGTGGGGAAATCGAGGTATTGGTCGTCAGGGATGAGGGAGAGGACGGAGGGTTCGTAGACGTAGACACCCATGCTGACTTGGTAGTCATAGGTTGGTTTTTCGACGTAGTTGGTGACTTGATGGTTGTCGACATGGAGGACGCCGAGGTCGATTCGTTCTTGGCGGGCGTAGGTGGCGATGGTGATTTCGGCCCCTTGTTGGCGGTGAAAATCGAGGAGAGCGTTGTAGTCGATATCGGTGAGGAGGTCGCCGTTCATGACGAGGAAGGTGTCATTGAGGTTGTCGATTTGGCTGAGGGAGCCGGCGGTGCCGGTCGGTTTGGTCTCTTCGACGTAGCGGAGGGTGAGTTTGTCGGCGAGGTCGGGGTGTTGGTGGAAGTACGCTTTGATGAGGAGGGCGAGGTGGCCGAGGGTGAGGGTGACATCGGTGATATTATGGGCGAGGAGGCGGCGGAGGAGGATTTCGAGGATGGGCATGTTGCCGAGGGGGACAAGCGGTTTGGGGATGAAAGCGGTGTACGGGTAGAGGCGCGTGCCTTTGCCGCCGGCGAGGATAATAGCGCGGGTATTTTTCGTACTAGACATTGTATGCCGCCTTGTAAAGATGTAGATTTTGACGCGTATAGTCGGCGCACGCTTCGAGGCCAGCGGCGAGGGAGAAATCGGGTTGCCAGCCGAGGAGTTGGTGGGCTTTGCGGGCGTCACATTCGAGATGTTGGACTTCACTTTTTTCGGGACGCATGCGGTCGGCTTGGGAGACGATTTGGGCGGAGCTACCGACGACATCGAGACAGGTTTGGGCCAGTTCGCCCATGGTAACTGATTTACCTTGGCCGAAGTGGATGACTTCCCCTTCGATGTTGGGGGTTTCGGCGGCGAGGAGGAACGCTTTGGCGGTGTCTTTGACGAAGGTGAGGTCTCTTTTAGGGGAAAGGTTGCCGAGCTTGATGGTATCGGCACCTTGGAGGGCTTGGGAGAGAATGGTGGGGATGATGGCGCGGGCGGATTGGCGGGGGCCGTAGGTATTGAAGGGGCGGAGAGTGACAACGGGGAGGTCGAAGGAGCAGTAGTAGGACTCGGCCAGCTTATCGGCGCCGATTTTGGAAGCAGAGTAGGGACTTTGCCCTTGGAGGGGGTGTTTTTCGTCGATGGGGACGTATTGGGCGGAGCCGTAGACTTCGCTGGTGGAGGTGATGACGATGCGGCTAGTTTGGGCACGTTGAGCGGCTTGGAGCATATTGAGGGTGCCGATGATATTGGTTTGGACATAGGAGTTGGGGGCTTGATAGGAGTAGGGGATACCGATGAGAGCGGCTAAGTGCAAAATAACATCGGCACCGGTGACGAGATTGTCCATTTGGCCGCGATCGGTGACATCGCCAAGTTGGACGGAGAGGTGGGGTGAATTTTTATGGGAGCTGTTTTCGAGAAAGCCCCAAGAGCCGTTGCTATTGTAATGGACAAGGGCAGTGACGTCATGACCGCGTTCGAGGGCGGTTTCGACGACATGGCTACCGATAAAGCCGCCGGCGCCGGTGATTACGATTTTCATAGATGATTACCTCGTACAGTAAGTGTATTAAACTAAATAATTTCAACATTTGATCTTAAAAAGTCGTTTAATACATTGAAGTTGTTAATCTAAACGTGTAAAACCTTTAAGTTAAACAACTTATGCATAAGTGAACGTAAAAAAATGGACCAAACGCCGCGATTTTTGAGATAGGTAGTGTCGTGGCGGCAAGCTTGGATGATGGAGGAGGGGACGGCGCGGTATTGTTTGGTTTGATAGTAGTTAAAAGCTTTATTAATATGATAGCGAGCCCAAATAGTGGTGAATTGGGCACTTAGTTGGTATTGGGGGGCGGCTCGTAGCATTGTTTGGAGCTGATTGTTTAAATTTTCTTTGCGGTTGTATTGGTCATGAAGATGGAATTGTTCGGTGAGAGCATTGATATCATGGTTGGTGAGTGGGGCGGGGGATGCGGCTTGCCAGCAATGGTGGCCGAGGGTAGGGCGATCCCAGAGGAAATGGAGGACACCACGAAGGAAATAGCCACGGTCGATGGCTTGGCGAAGGTCAACGTCGGAAACAGGTTGAGGCAAGGCCGTGGCGATATTTTGGAGGCGGGTTTCATGGTCACTATCGCCTTGGATGCTCATAAACACGAAGGGGGAAAGGGGATTGGCCGCGGTGGCAACAGGGTTAGTGCCGAGTTTGGCCGCAGTGGCCCACCATTGTTGGGCGCGTTCCGTTTCGTTTTGGATAGCGGCGAGGAAAGCGAAGGAGAAGTAATGGTGGCTGTGGGCTTTGTTTTTGAGAGCGAGGAGATCGGGGGGGCAATTAGGATGGTCAAAAGCGGTATTGAGGGCGCGGAGGGCAGTATCGAGTTTTTTATCGAGTTGGGAGAAGGTGCGATTTTTATGAACTTGGCGATAGACGAGTGGTTCGGGGAGGCCAGCGAAGGTACAGCCGGCGAGAGCAAGGCGGATATGAAAGTTAAGGTCTTCGCTATTGCGGACGAAACTTTCATCATACCAGTTAACTTTTTGGCCCCATTGGCGGCGAAGGAAGATATCGCTGGGGGTGAAAGGATAGTAGTTAACGAGGTCAGTGAGGGTAGCGTGGGGAGGGGCGGCGGTGAGGATGAGGTTGTGTTGGTCGTGGTTGAAGGTGCAACGGCCGTTATAAGCCAAGCCTACATCTGGGTTTGCCTGCATAAAAGCGAGCTGTTTTTCTAATTTTGTTGGGGCAAAGAGGTCATCAGAATCGAGGGGAGCGATAAATTGGCCGCGGGCTTGGCGGATACCGGTGTTGCGGGCGCCAGGAAGTCCTTTATTTTCTTGGTAGATGTAATGGATACGGGGGTCAGTGAACTGTTGGACAACAGCGGCGGTGTCGTCGGTGGAACCATCATCGATGATGATGAGTTCCCAAGCGGTGAATGTTTGGGCGAGGACGCTGTTGATGGCGGCGGTGATAAAGCGCCCATAGTTGTAGGTGGGCATGATGACAGTAACGATAGGGGAACTCACTGTTTAACCTCAACTGAAATAGGTTCCCACGAGATGTTAGCCGAGAGATCGATGATACCTTGCGCTTGGTGGTTATCAATCACTTGAATGGTTAATGCTCTTTCAAGCCGATCGTAGTAATGACTCAAATCATGGGCGGCGATATCAACACCGATATCATATTGTCCTTCAAGGAGGGTAAGTTGCAAATTATAAATAATATTATATTGAGAGTGGGCGGGGAAGTCTGTTGTTTCTAGCTGTTGCCACTGGCTAGTGGTGATATAAACAGCGCGGCCATCGGTGGTGCGAATGGTTAAGGAGAAGATTGGTTGCTGAACCGCTTTATGGAAGCGGGTTTTAACGTAGATTTGTATTGTTTGCCCAGAAGTAATCGTGTTTACTTGTTGACCAGCGGTTGTTTTAACGGTAACCGCTTCAATTTCAGCATCAAAAGTCATGACTTTTTGGGCCAAGCCATCAGTTTTATGTGGTGATAGTTGTGATTTTTTAGCGGCTTGGCGAATGACATCGGAGTAAGCGACAATAGCATCACCAGCAGAGCCATGGAAAACGGATTTGCCTTGATACATGACCATGGCGTTGTCACAAACGCGGCGAACAGCATCCATATTATGAGAGATAAAGATAAGGGAGGTGCCTTGTTGGCGCAACTCATCCATACGGCTGTAGCATTTCATTTGGAAGGCGTAATCACCGACAGCGAGGACTTCATCAACGAGGAGGATATCGGGGTCGACATGGGCGGCGATGGCGAAGCCGAGGCGGGCGTACATGCCGGAGGAGTATCGTTTGACGGGGGTGTCGATGAAGCGGCCGATGTCGGCGAAGGCGACAATTTGGTCGAAGCGTTCATTTATTTCGCTACGTTTCATGCCGAGGATGGCACCGTTGAGGTAGACGTTCTCGCGGCCGGTGAGGTCGGGGTGGAAACCGGCGCCGAGGGCGATGAGGGCGGAGAAACGGCCGTTTAATTTCACATACCCCTCAGTAGGCGGGGTAACTTGGGCCAACATTTTAAGAATCGTGGTTTTACCGGCTCCGTTGGGGCCGATGATGCCGAGGGATTGGCCGGGGGTGAGGGCGAAGTTAACATCTTTGACGGCCCAATGGATATTATCTTCATTTTTGGGGATACGGGGCCAGATGGCGTCACGCAGGCTATGGAGACGACTCCCAATTTGATACCGTTTACCTAGATTTTTGACTTCGATTGAATACATAATAATTAGACCACATCGGCGAAGTTAATTTCGACACGTTTAAAGAAAAAGTAACCAAATATGAGTAGGAAGAAGCTAATAGTGGCGGAGAGCAACAGGCTGCTGCTGTCAGGCCATTGGCCGTAGAGCCAGACGGCGCGATAAGCTTCGAGGATACCGGCCATGGGGTTGAGGAAGTATAGGGTGTGATATTGTTCAGGGATACGGGTGACGGGGTAGATGATGGGGGAGAGGTAGAGCCAGATTTGGAGGCCGAGGGTGACGAGGTGTTTGACATCGCGGTAGAAGACATTTATGGAGGATATAATGAGGCCGAGGCCGAGCATGAGTGCTAGTTGAATCAAGAGGATAAGGGGGAAAGCGAGAAAAACGATCGGGTCAAAGTCGATTTGTTGACGATAGATAATAATCAGAACGAGGAGAATAGAAGTGGCAATGGCAAAATCAACGAGACGTGCGAGGAGTTGGGCCATAAGAAGGACTTCACGAGGGAAGTATATTTTAGTAATGAGCCCCATATTCTCAACGAGGGTATTACTCATATCGGTAATACCTGTGGCCAGTAGAGTCCAAGGAATGAGTGCCGTATAGGAAAAGACGATATAAGGAATCGGTTCGGTGTTAATGGGGACAAGTTGGGTAAAGATAATGGTGAATATGATGGCATTGGCCGTGGGCTGAAGAATGGCCCAGAGGCCACCCACCATAGATTGCTTATAGCGGGCGCGAATAGTGCGCATTGTCCAGGCACCGAGAAGCTCACGGTGTTGGTACAGTTGTTGAAGATGATAGTACATTATTTATTAACTTTTAAGCGATAGTAGATTAAGACAGTGGTGACCATAAGGGTTGCCGTCAGGAAAGCGGCAAATAAAGGTGCAGAGGCGTTATTTTGGACAGGAGGGACATCGGCCCAGGTTGGGGTTGATTGGATAACAACTGGTGTCACTGTCGGCAGGACATCGTTATTATCATCAGGAGAAATAGTAGGTAATGGTGTGGGTAATGGGGTAATAGGGAGATCAGGTGTATTAAGTTTGGTGTAAGAAGAGAAGATACCAACACGAGCGACACCTGGATCGGTGATCCAGGTCATAAATATCGTATTACCTTGACTAAGAATGGGGGTAGGGTCACTGGGGTCAAACGGGGGATCGGCGGAAAAAGGGCCACTAATGACCGGTTGGACAGTGTCCCAACTATTATTTTGCCAAGTGGTGTGCCAAATACCATGAATTTGTTGTGATTCAGTACGATGGGAAAAAAACATATGCAAAATGCCAGCGGAATCGATCACAAAGCGGGTTGGGCCACTGGTACCGATATATGTGCCAAAAGGTTGCTCGGGAAGTTGCCAAGTCAGGCCATTATCTGATGAGTATTGGAAGCTATGGGTAACAATGCCCCCTTGTTGATTTAAATCGATGTAGGTAGCGATTAGAATATCACGATAAGCTTGAATAGCGGGAGAAATATTGGAAGGTTGATTGACGCCTAAACGGTCAGTGGGCCAGTTACGAAGGAGAATAGGTGGTTCCCAACTAACTTGGTTAAAGCGGGTGTAATAGACAGAGTCACCATAGCCAGCGGCGTTAAATACGCCAAAAATAAGATGGGCATTACCTTGCTCATCAATAGTAGTATTATATTGGGCGGGCAAGAGATTTTCATCGGTGTTAAGTAACAAAAGTTCCTGGGGAGAAGACCATGATTGACCATTATCATCAGAACTAACGGTGTAGACACCTTCCCCATTCCATTTGCCACTATAGGCAATTTGGAATTGGTTATTGGTATGAATTAATTTGGCGGCAGCGATAGGGCCAGCATCAAGACCGGCAGGAGTAGGAGTAGACCAAGCCGAAGCTTGATAGGCGAGGGCGAGGGGTGCTGTTGTGTAGTAGATGGTAGCTTGTTGTTCATTGCCGGCATAAAAGATGAGATGAACGTTGCTAGCAGAATCAAGGAAGACATCTTGGACACGGGCGAAACTGGTTTGTGGTGGCAAGATGATGTCGTTGGCCGCCCCCCAACCTGTATCGGGATGCCATTGATTATAAAATATGATGAGGGTACGGTCGACAGGCTCTGAGTAGAAGGCGTGAATCGTACGATTTTGGTCAGCTAGCAGAAGGGGCGGGGAATGACCATAACTATTATCGAGCAGAGGCATTTTTTCAATTGTTTGCCAATTAGGGTCTTGTTGAATGCCTTCTTGGGCAGAAACAGATGTGGTGATGAAGAGAGTTGATAGGAAGATAAGAAGATAAAAATAATAACGCATAGGCTTTACTCTTGGATATTATTGGACATTGTTTGTGAGATCCATGCTTCTTGAGGGGAAGCATCAATTAAATCGTACCAAGCGCGGCGCAATTCTAACTGGTCATGGGAGTTGTAGACAGTTTGCCATAGGGTGGTGGCGGTGGTGGTATCACCGTTGACGGCGTACGCTTCGCCGAGGAGTTGTTGGGTGGTATTGTTGGGACGGGCATTGTGGGCGCGTTGGAGGTGGTCGAGGGCGGTTTGGTAGTGGCCGAGGGAGAGTTCGATTTGGCCGAGGCGGCGGTTGGCGCTGGGTTGGTTGGGGTTGAGGTGGAGAGATTGTTGGTAGGTGTTGATGATGGGGGTGAGGTCGATAGCTTGGCGGGTGGCATCTTGCATGGGGATTGCGGGCCATTGGTAGTGGGTGAGTTCTAATTTTGCTTGGTGGATGGCGGCTAGGTTGGCGTACCAGTTAGCGCGGAGGCGGGTGTGGAGGCCGAGGGTGATAATAATAAGAGCGGCAAGGCTAATAAGTATATAGCCAAGCTTTTCTTTGGTCATTGGTTGTGGTTGCCATTGGGGAGAGATGAAAGCGAGTGGCACAAAGAGAAGGATGACAGCACGACTGCCGTAAAAGGCATCATCAACGAGACCATGAATGGCGATGGTGACGAGAGCGAATATGGCGGCAAGGGTTGTGAATTGGGGTGAGGATTTATGATTTATTTGGCTAAGATGATAAAAGAATAGTACCCACAGGATGACAAGTAACAGGGCGGCGATAAAGCCCTGTTCAATGGCTACATTGAGATAGATGTTGTGGGCATGAACAGTGAAGCCGACATGCATCAGCATGGCGTAGCTGGCATAGACAAGCATGAAATTATTGAGGCCGGAACCGATGAAAGGGTAGTCGGCGACAAGAGCTTGGCTATTGTCGAGTATTTCGGCACGAAAGTCTTGGATGACAGGTCCATTTTGCCACCAGTCAAGAAGTGTTGGCAGGGTATTAAAAGAAAGAAGGGCGGTACTGATAACAAGTAGGGCGCACAGAAAAGCTAAGAGTTTATGGGCGTGATAAGGCCAGATGTTATAGGTGATGGTAAAGAGAAGAGCGAGCGCGGCGGCGATGGCGGTGGCGAGCCAAGCGCCACGAGAAAAAGTGAGGAGAAGGCCGAGAAGGAGGAGGAGCCAAGCGGCGAGGAGGGGAAGCCGTGGGGGGCGAAGTAGTTGTTGTTGATCTTCATCCCACCATGTTATTAGTGTCGTAAAGGGCAATACCATGGCTAACATACCACCAACAACGTTGGGGTGAAGACGGTGGCCAGGTAGAGTGGGGAAGGGAGTTTGTAATAAGGCACCTATTTGAGCTAAGCGGGGGAATTTATAGGCATATAGGGACCAGTCATTGGTGAGGAGGAAATATATAGTGAGGATGGTGCCAAAGAGGGTGAGGCCGAGGAGGAGACGGTTGGTGTCGGTTTGTTCTTTTTGGGCATTGATGAGTGAGTAAAAGAGGAGGATACCGGCGAGGATGACCCAAAATTTAGCGAGGGCAGCTTGGGTATCGAAGGCGGACCAGATGCTGGCAACGGCCGTTAACAAAAAAAGAAAAAAAAGCAGGTCAAATGGAGTACGTCGTGATAAACGTTGATTATAAAAAAAGCGCCCCCCCCATGGTAATAAAGCTAATAATAAAGGCCAGACACCTAATTGTGGGGCCACATACCAAAGAGCCGCCGCCGTTATTGTGCAAATAAGATCAAGCAATGCTGTTTTGGTTGAGAATAAGACCATTTTTATTTACGTTTACGGCGAATGGCGTAAATACTCACGCTAAAGACGATAAGACTAGATAAGATAGTAGCTACAACTAAGATAGTTGTGTTATCCGCGAACATATTGTTGTTACTATCATTGGTGCGCGGGAAAGTGATAGGTGTTGGTTCCGGTGTAGGGGTGGGGGCGATTGTTGGCGTCGGGAGGCCGGGAGGGATGATGGGAGTGGGGATAGGGACAGCGACACTATCATTAGGGAGATCTGGTAATTGACGGACTATACCGACCAGTTGAGTGTTGGCACGATTGTCGGCGCCAATCATCAGCAAACTCAACTCGCTTTGTCCGCTCATAGCGACTGTGTGGACTGTTTCTAACGGAATTTGTGTGAGCGGGAGAGGAGAGAGCTCAACCCAATTCGTCCCATTCCAATTTTCATGATTAAGCCGTCCATTAAGTAGATAGATTAAATGTAATTGTCCAGAACGATCTTGAGCTAAAGTGGCCGGTGTTGTCAAATTAGTTAGGCTAGGAATGTAATTAATGGAGCCCCAGTCGGCACCGTTGGTATCAGATAAGCGATAGCCAACACGATATTGATTTTCGCTTTCTTGCCATATATGCATAATAGTGCCATTGGCGAATGATTTTAGTTGTTGCCAGAAAACAGCGGTGTCACCAACAGCAGCAGCTGGTTCCCAAGGGCTGGCAATACTATTAGCACGCATATAATAAGGGCGTTGTTGGTTGGTGTTGCTATTAGGGATGGGATTGGTTAGCAGTAGATGGGCCGAGCCGGTAGGTGTCGTCCATAGCTCTGGAGGGCCGACAAGGGGCCAACCAGCGGCGGCAGCGTCAAAAATTTGGGTTGGTGGTGACCAATTGACACCATTATCATTCGATGTGATGGTGTAGGCACCTCGGCCTTCATTAAAAGGAATAGCATACGTTACATAAATCGTATTGCTACGGGCATTATAATGAATATGAGGCCCAGTGATGGGCACATTAGGGGTAAAGATTCGTGCGGGAGCGGTCCATTCAGCCGCGATATGGGCGCGATCAGCATCGGTTTGGCTAAACCAAAGCTCATTCGTTTGATCGTGACGCCAAACGGCAAACAGTTTGCCATTGATGGTTGTGGTAACATCAATAGTAATCGGGTTGTTTTGGTTTGAGAAGGCGAGTGTGGTGGGGCGTGACCAACGATTATTAGCCCATTGTGAATATTGGACGCGGTTGCTACCTTGATTTTGCCAAAATATATGACCACGGCCGGTGGCATCAGAGATGATGAGGGGATTGGATACATTCTCTGGCGAGGTTTGCAAGATATCAGGGACGGTCCAGACAGAAGTTGTATTAAACCAGCTATCGATATCAGCTAAGGAACGGGTTGTCATCCAGACATCTTGGCTATTGCCATTATCACAGCCAAGCATAAGAAGCTGACTATTATCGGTAATGGCCAGTTGGTGACAATCCCAAATAATGAGGCGATTCGTTTCATTATTAACGAATCTTGAGGCTTGCAATTGGATTTGATCGGCGCTCCATTGTTCACCTCGCCAGCTAATAAGCGTTGTTTGGTTAGGGCTACTTGTGACGAGAAGCAGGTTGGCTGCTGGATCAACATGAAGATGTGTATTATCGGAACAAACTTCTAACTCTTGGATAACTTTATTTTCTGTCCAAGTGGCGCCCCTATCTGCGGACCATTTGTGGTAGAAACCACAGCGTTCATTTTGGTGGCCAGCTTGCCAAGCAAGATGGATTTGGTCAGCGATAACGGCCATACGAATTTGGGATGGACTGGTTGCTTCGAGACGGTCACCTGGTTCATGGCGGTCAAAGACGGTGGCTGAGCCCCAGCTTTGGCCGCGGTCAGTGGAGCGATTAAAGAGTGCTTGATCTGTAGATTGATTGTCCCACGCGACAATCACTGTATTATTGGCATCGGTGGCTACGGTTTGGATGATGAGATCATCATTGGCTAAGGGTTCACGCAAATAGGGGGATTGATACAATGTTTGTGCTGGTGACCAGTTAGCGCCAGCATCATCAGAACGTTGATAAATAACAGCGGCATCAACATTATCATCGCCTACGATTTGAATATAAGCTAGGTGGAGAGTGCTGTTACTATCAATATAGAGGGTGCGGTTAAGGACTTGATCGGCTATCGTTGTGGGTGAAGACCAGCTACCAAGCGTTCTGTTTTCATCAAGAGGAGCTTGGGTATATTGCAGGGTGCGGTCGGCGGTGTCTGTCCAAATAGCATGGAAGCGATTTTGGGCATCGATGGCGACTAATGGTTGGGTGTCTTCGAATGGTCCGTTAATTAATTGTTTGGAAGACCATGTTATTTGGTCGCCATTGATTTGGCCGTGGCGATAGTAGATACCGGTGAGCAAATCTTTCCACACAACATAAACTTCGTTATTGGTGGTATAGATAAGCTGAGGGGTGGTGATACTGCCTGTTTGGGAAACATTTTGGGGTTGGGACCAAATGGCCGTATCGTTTTGGGCCTGAATAGGGGCGGTGGCCCCTATCAGGCCCAAAACAACAACCAGCCAGAATAAGCCCCACTGTTTAATGATTGAATTGAGCTGCATAAGATCTTACCGAGTTGGTTCACTCAAAGGTAAACCCGTTTCTGTGCCAGCCCAGCTCAAATGTTGCCAACCAACGCTTAAAGCTGTTTTGAGTGTAGAGCGGTCTGTCATTAACATTTTCAAGTAAGTCATGACAGGGCCGGGACGGAACGCCCATTCGCGGAAGGCACGTTTTTGCCAATAAAGTAATTGTTCAGCTGACAAATTGGGGTAGTCAAGCACGGTACCTTTGTCCATGTCGACTTGTTCCCAACGGGTTCCTTCACGGAACCAACCATTTTCGACCACTTCAAAGAAGAAGGGGGTGCCTGGATAGGGGGCGGCTACATGGAAAAGGGCGATATCTAGTGGTAATTGTTTGGCGAAATCAATCGTTTGGCGAATTGTTTCTTCCGTTTCGCCCGGTAAACCGATGATAAAATAGCCCCAATTTTTAATACCAGCGTTTCGAGCCCAAGTTAGAGCCCGTTCCGCTTTATCGGGGTAAGCCCCTTTGCGGGCGTGTTTTAGGATTTGCTCGCTACCACTTTCGATGCCCCAAGAGATGAGCCAGTTGCCTGCTTTTTGCATCAGTTTGAGCATCTCTTCATCCACATAGTCGACACGGCTATTACAGGTCCATTTAATATTGATCTTTTCTTTGATCATTAACTCGCAGAGGCCCATGACTTGGTCGCGATTGACAGTAAAAAGGTCGGCATACATATGAATGTTGTTGATGCCCTGTTTTTTGAGAATCCAAAGCTCTTCCATTATGTTTTCTGGAGAGCGAAGACGGACAGAGTATTGATAACTGACATGTTTAATACAGTAAGTACAACCAGCTGGGCAGCCACGGCTGGTTACAATAAATGTGAAGGGTCCTTTGATGAGGGGCATACGGTATTTTTGAAGTGGGAGGAGTTCATGCATGGGGTGGGGCATACTATTTAGATCAAAGAGGAAGGGGCGGGGCATATTGTTGACAATTTCCCCTTGGTAGCGCCAAGCGAGCCCTTTTATTTTGAACATATCGACCGAACCATCTTCATTTAGAGCGGGCTGGTAAAGCATATCATGCTTTTCAAAGATATGTTTGATATTATCAGGGCGTTGGTCGATTTTACCTTCGAGGTGGTCAACAAGATCACGAATGGTTATATCTGGTTCACCAACGAGAACGAAGTCGAGGGAGGGATAAGCACGTAACGTTTCTTCGGGGATGGCGGTGACATGGGTACCGAAGGCGATTGTTTTCGCGCCACGGGCACGGGCAAGGAAACAGCCATACATATCATTTTCAAGCGTGGGGGCTGTTACTTGGGTTAAATAATATTTTGGTTTGTACTTATTTAGCTCTTCAGTAAATGCCGGCCAGCCCATAAATTCAGCATTGGCGTCAATGACTTTAACGGTGTGTTGGGGATGGAGCATGGCGGCCATTTGGGCGAGGGAGACTTGGGGCCAAACCATATTTTCACGGGTACGACGGCCAACACGATGTTGGGTACGAATCCAGAGGCCACCATCTGGGGTGGGGGGGTTAACAAGTAAAATGTCGACAGCCTCGGCGGGGCGATCTTCTTTAAGCAAGCCTTCTTGGACAATAGCATCAGCATTGGGGAAGTCGGCCATACGAAGTTTGGGGACACGGCGGGTGCCTAAATTTTGCCGTAAGGGATCTTTTTGTTTTTCGCTCATAATTTTTCCTAAGTTGATTAACTAATAACTAACATGACTAAATTGTTTTTAAGAGGGTGGTGAAAGCAACATGGGGACAAAAGGTCATGTTAGACAAATGTTTTGTAATATGCCTCGTGCTATTATGCAGTAAATTACTACTCAATTTATTGAGTTGTAGATTGTGAACGGCTCCAAGTGAGAATATGAGGTATGTTAAGTTTTAACATGTCGATTTTAGCATAGTTCAAAATTAAGGTAAAGTATAGGGGGCAAAGATATAGGAAACAGTTAGTTTCATTGACAGTTATTAATTAAGCCCATCAGGATTTTGTTGTTGCCAGCGCCAACTATCGGCACACATATCATCGAGAGAGCGTTGGGCTTGCCAATTGAGTTCATGATTGGCTTTACGTACATCGGCGTAAACGACGGGGAGGTCACCGGGGCGGCGGGGTTTGATTTGATAGGGAATGTGGCAACCACAGGCGCGGCTAAAAGCGGCGATCATGTCGAGGACGGAGTAGCCGGTGCCGGTGCCGAGATTGTAGGTGACGAGGCCAGATTGGGTGGTTAGTTTGTGGAGGGCGCTGAGGTGGCCGAGGGCTAAATCAACGACATGGAGGTAGTCGCGGACACCAGTACCATCGGGTGTGGGGTAATCGTTGCCAAAGACAGGGAGGAAAGGGCGCTTGCCGATGGCGACTTGGGTGATGTAGGGCATCAGGTTATTGGGGATACCATTGGGGTCTTCACCGATAAGGCCACTGGGATGGGCACCAACGGGGTTAAAGTAGCGGAGGAGGGCGATGTTCCAGGTGGAGTCGGCGTGGTGGAGGTCGCGGAGGATTTGTTCGATCATGGCTTTGGTGTGGCCGTAGGGGTTGGTGATGGGGCCGAGGGGGGTTTCTTCGGTGAGGGGGATGGCTTGAGGGTGGCCGTAGACGGTGGCCGAGGAGCTAAAGACAAGATTTTTGATGTTAAATTCAGCCATTAACTGGCATAAGACGAGTGTACTACCGATATTATTATCATAATAATGGAGCGGGTTTTGGACGGATTCGCCAACAGCTTTGAGACCAGCGAAATGGATAACGGCATCAAACTGAAACTTATCAAAAATTGCAGACAAGTCTAGTTTATGGCGTAAATCAAGTTGGAAAAAGGGGATTGATTTCTGTGTAATTTGTTGTAGACGATCAACAACAGCTTGCTTGCTATTACTTAAATTATCAACAATAACAACATTGTGACCGGCATTTACCAGTTCAATAACAGTGTGTGAACCGATATAGCCGGTCCCACCTGTAACTAGAATTCGCATATAAACCTCTTAAATGGATGTTGGCTACAAAATTCATTGTGCAAAAATTGCAAAAGCAGAAAATTTCACTTATTAAGGATAACGTGGTTTGAAAAAGAGACAATAGTTGATTTGTAATAAATGGTTTAGATGATCGTTTACTTAAAGTCTGTTATGATAGGCGGCATTGTTATCAATAATGGCGGAGCAAATGATGGAGATTGAAGTATGACCAACGTTAAAGAAGATTTGCGTCGCGAGCTTGGTTTTTGGGCGGCATTGACCATTGGGGCGGGGACGATGATTGGGGCGGGTATCTTTCTCTTATCGGGGGTAGCGATATCTTTGGTGGGACCAGGGGCGATTATTGCGTATATTATTGCGGGGATTGTTTGTATCATTACGGCGGCAAGTGCGGCCGAGTTAGCCACAGGCATGCCAACATCGGGTGGGGATTACTTTTTTGTGTCCCGATCTTTAGGGCCAGCATTTGGGGCGATTTCAGGGATTGGCATTTGGTTGAGTTTAACATTTGCTATCGCTTTTTATTTGGTCGGGATGGGGGAGTATCTCAACGAATTTTTGCCGATAATTCCGCCCATTGTGGGGGCGGCCGGTGGGGGGATATTATTTATTTGGTTAAATGTGGTGGGGGCTAAGGAATCGGGGCGGACGCAAGTAATTGTGGTCTTGACTCTGCTGGTGATTTTAGGGATATATACGGTTGCGGGGGCGTTTAATATGGAAGCAAGCAATTTGTCACCATTTTTACCTAACGGGTATGGGCCGATTTCGGGGACGACGGCATTGGTGTTTGTCTCTTTCTTAGGATTTGTGAAAATTGCAGCGGTATCAGAGGAAATTCAAGAGCCATCAAAGAATTTGCCCCGAGCTTTAATTGGGTCTGTGGTTTTAGTGACAGTGATGTATATTTTGATTGTTTTGGTAACGGCCGGTATGTTCCCACAGGCAGAGATACAGGCGATTGTCGATGATAAACGGTCACCGTTAACGGTGGCCGCCTTAGATATGTTTGGGCCAATTGGGGCTGGGGTGATGATTTTTGCGGGGTTATTGGCGACCTTATCCTCGGCCAACGCCAGCATCATGGCCGCTTCACGCATCAACCTAGCAATGGCCCGTGATCGGATGATACCCCAGTGGCTCAATGAAATACATCCCAAAAACTTAACACCCTATCGGGCTATTTTGGTAACGGGTGGGGTGTCATTACTATTACTAGGGATTAATCAGTTAGATACATTGGCTAAAATAGCGAGTGTTTTACAGCTATATAGTTATGCAGCCTTAAATATTGGGTGTATTATTTTGCGGGTAGCCGATCCAGACTGGTATAAACCATCTTATCGTATGCCTGGCACCCCTTATTTGCAAGTGATAGCCGCTTGTGGCTGTTTTGGGATTATTTTGGCCTCGGGTTTGTTGGCGCAGATAATCATTGCTTTGTTGATTGGAGTGAGTTTGGCCTGGTATATGTTTTGGAGCCGGCCGCGGGTGGAGATTGAGTATGCGTTAGGTCTATTCCGTGAAAAAGTGGCCACCCATGGTTGGAGCGTATTATTCCGGCCAGCGGTGGCCTATGTGCCCGAAGCGGATGAAGCGAGTGCGGCAGGGGTACGATTGGTGGAGGCGAATCGGCCGCGGCGGGTGATGACGGCGTTGGCAAATCCGCAACATGAGGCGGATTTGTTGAAGTTAGGGCGGTATTTGGCGACGGGCCGAGAGAAGTCGGGGGAAGTTTGGGGGATACATTTAGTAAATGTCCCGATTCAGACACCATTGAATAGTGCCCGTGAGGGGTTCGCTGAGCATCCGTCATTGGCTCGGGCGATTAATATTGTGGCGCGAAAAACGGTGCCTGAAGATGTTGTTAATGGGTATGGTGCTGTTTTGTCTAAGACAAGCATTACGCCAATTATTGATGTGGCCCATGATGTATTTGGTAGTTTAATGTCGGAAACGAGCAAAAATCAGGCAGATTTATTGTTAATGGGTTGGCGTGGGGGGTTAAATGTCAGTCAAATTTATAATAGCCCGATGCAGAGAATCATTACACAGACGCCAGCTGATGTGGCCGTATTGAAAAATCGTGGGTTAGGGATTGTTGATAGTATTTTGATACCTTGGGGAGGCGGGCCTCACGCGCAATTAGGGTTGGAGCTTGTGTTGCGTATTGCACGGTTGACAGGGGCGACGATTCATTTGCTGCGTATTGTGAAGCCAAATGTGAATCAACAAAAAGCGCAAGAGATTTTAGCTGAATCGGTGGCGCCATTAGTGGGTGATTATCCGGCCGTTAATTATCAAGTGGTGGCTGGGGAGAACATTATAGACACCTTGATTAAGGTGTTGGATGTGGGCAATTACGATTTGGTGGTGATTGGGGCGTCACATGAGTGGCGCATTCGGAATGTATTGTTTGGGTCGATACCGGATGTGGTGGCTGATTATGC
Source organism: Anaerolineae bacterium (assembly GCA_035459145.1). Classification (GTDB taxonomy): domain Bacteria; phylum Chloroflexota; class Anaerolineae; order Promineifilales; family Promineifilaceae; genus DATHYN01. The sequence continues at coordinate 25,020 of DATHYN010000004.1, forward strand.
GCAATGTTCGGTGTTGATGGTACGGCAATATTTGGCCGAGCATTAGTTTTTAGTTGTACTAATCCTGCTTAATTTAAGTATAGTGTGTAAAACATATTAAAAGTAGTACAATAGGAACAGGTAAGGAACAGATGAGTGATTTTAGCCCCTACCCTCCCAAGTAGCGTGCAACGGAAAGAGTATAGCATTCTGGTTATCTAGACTACAATTTACCAATTAGTATAGATTTTGAGTGATGATTACAGGAATCGACCACATTGTTTTGACTGTCACTGATATTGAACGGTCAATCTCATTTTATCAATCTGTTTTGGGGCTGGAGGCGATTACATTTGCTGGCGGTCGGCGTGCCGTGCGCTGTGGTCAGCAAAAAATCAATTTGCAATTACTGGGTCACGAAGAACGAAATCAAGCCCGCATCGGCTCAGGTGATGTATGTTTATTGACGCACTGGTCAATAGAAGAGGTTATGGCGCATCTTACAAAGATGGAGGTCACAATTATAGAAGGACCTGTGTGGAAATCGGGGGCTGTGGGGCCGATTTTATCGGTCTATTTTAATGATCCAGATGGCAACTTAATCGAAGTAAGCCGTTATCAGCGAAAGGAGAAAGCAGATGTTAAAAAAACATAATCGGATACCGTTGATGGAATTGGTGCGGGCGCGGCAAGTTAACAAGGTGAGCCGGCGTGAATTTTTGTATCGGGCGACGGCGATGGTAGGTAGTGCGACGGTGGCCAGCAGTTTGTTAGCGGCGTGTCAAGCAACGGATACGGCAGAAGCACCAGCGCCGGTGGTGACGGATAGTGCCGCCCCCCCTACCCCAGTAGCGACCGTTAATGGATTTACGAGTGGATCAGTGACTTATCCAGATGCTGATGGGACGGAGTTAAGTGGGTATGTGGCTTATGAAGCGGGTCAAGATCCACGGCCAATCGTGATTGTCCTGCAAGAATGGTGGGGCTTAAATGATCATATCAAAGAGGTGACGGAACGGATCGCGCGGGAGGGGTATGTGGCCTTAGCGCCAGATTTGTATCATGGGGAGGTGACAACGGAGCCGGATGAGGCGCGGAAATTGGTAATGGCGTTGAGTCAAGAGGAAGCGGTGGTGGAGATTCAGCAGGCGATCGCTTATTTGAAGGGTGAGGGGTATACGACGGATAAAACGGCCGTTATCGGCTTCTGCATGGGCGGCGGCCTCGTGGCCGCCACCGCCGCCAACACCCCCGACCTCAACGCGGGCGTTATCTTCTATGGCCAACCATTGGCAATAGACGAAGCACGCCAAGTCAAAGCGGCAATGATGACCCATTTGGGCACGGAAGACCGCATTTCACAAGTAAATGTGGAGATGATGCACGCTATATTTGAGGAGAGCGGCATTCCTAATGAGTTCCACATCTATGAAGGCGCGCAACATGCGTTTTTTAATGATACACGGGAGAGTAGCTATGATGAAGAAGCGGCTAAACTCGCTTGGGAGCGGACGTTGGCTTGGTTGGAAGCACATTTAAGCTAGTTTAGGTGGGTGAGCAACAAAAAAGCACGGCCCGGCGGGCCGTGCTTTTTTGTTTGTTTGACGACGGAAATATTAGTCGTTGTCGAAGAATAATCCGTGCAACCAGTAATAAAGATCGAAGAAAATGTTAGAAACGCGGGATGGTGCGTCGTTGGTTACTAATTCAGTGCGGCTTTTAGCCATAGTGTCACCTCCAAATGAGCTAGATTAATAAGTTCGGGCAAATAATAACGGGTTGTTATCGTTTGCTTATGTATTAATCATAACAGGTTTGGGCGGGATTTGTCCATAAAAAGTCCCATACAGGTAGCCCGATTTGTCAAATCGGGCTACCTGCATTTATTTGACCCAGGGCATGTAGGACATCATCTGGCCGGATCCGCCACTATTTTCGACGGAGAGTGAGATGGTGGCGTAATTGTTGCCGGGAGCCGGGTCGGGACCGTTAGCACCATTATCGGTGAGATGGGCGGTGAAGTCTAAGGTGGTGATGTCGGTGGGTATGCCAGATAACTCCAGCCCGAAACTGGTTGTGCTGGGCCAAGCTTGGGGGCCGATGGTACCCACAGCGAGCTCACAGACGGTGACACCATCAGCATTATCGAAACAGCTCCAGTTGCCACTGCTTAGGTCGAGACGGGGGTTGGTAAAGGTGGGGAGTTCAACACGAATATGGGCATTCTCACCAGGGTTGTTGCCGGCGTTGAGATACATCAGATCGTAAACGACGGTATCACCGCTGCTGAGGGGGCCAGTGGCATCGGTTTGAGCGAGGAGGACAAGGTCGGGGGCGGTGTCGAGGGGGATGAAGACCTCGGCCGAGCGCTCCCACCCCAGCGCATTGGCCCACGCTTGGTTGTAGAGCATATCGACAAAGCATTCGGAGATTTCGACGTGGAAGCGAACGCGGAATTGGCCGCCCACGGGGAGGTCGCCGAGGAGGAGGCCGCCTTCATCGAGGGGAAACGCTGTTTGTGGGGGGGCATCATCGGTGACGGGGGATTGGGTTGGGGTCCAGATGACGGTGGTGTTGGGGATGTATTCCATGAAGTGGCCGAGGGTGTCGCTGACGACGACTTGGGGCACCATGACGGAGCCTTCTTGGGTGACGGTGATGTCGAAGGCGATGATGTCACCGGCGTCGACTAAGCCGTCATTGTCATTATCGGTGACTAAGGAGTAGCTTTTGTCGAGGGTGAAATCGGGGACGGGGGTGGTGTCGTAATCGTAATTGTTGTCTGGGTTGAGATCGGCGCCGTTTTGGCCATCATCTTGGATGTGGGTTTCGTTTAAGATGTAGTTGGCAGGGAAGGGGATATCGGCGATGACGGCGAAATCGACGGAGCCGATGGGGTCGGCGACGTTGACGTCACCGATAAAGATGGTGCAGACAGCGCCAGGGTTGTAATCGGGGGTGCAGTTCCAGCCAGGGGTACTGTTGTCCGGGTCGAAGGTGGTATGGTTGGGGACTTCATCGGTGATGGTGACGCCGGTGGCATCTTGGGTGCCGATGTTGTCGTAGGTGAGTTGGTAGGTGACGCTTTGGCCGGGGATGACGCCGACACCGCCATCATCTTTGAGGATGAGGAGGTCAGGGGCGGCCGAGACGGGGACGGTGACATCGGGGCGGCGTTCTTCGCCGAGGGCACGAACGACAGCTTGGTTATAGATCTCCCCTGCCCCAGAAGGGAGCGGGCCTTCGAGGAGAACTTGGAAAGAGACTTGGTAAACTGCGCCGACGGGAATATCACCGAGCAGGATGCCGTCGTTATCGAGCGGGTATGGGGTGCCACTGGTATCATCGGGGACAGCGGTCATATCGGGGACATAGACGAAGGTGGAGTTGGGGACGTAGCTGGTGTATTGGGGCAAGGCGTCGCTGACGACGACGCTAGGCAAGGTGGCGGGGCCGACCTGTTCGACAGTGATGAGATAGGTGAGGATATCACCGATACTGAGTTCACCATTGTTATCTTGGTCGATGTAGGAGGTGACTTCTTTGGCGGCGGTGAAGGTGGGGAGAGGCCAGACGACGGTGCCGAGGTCGAGGTTACAGAGACTGTCGAAGGTGCCGAGAATCGGATTTTGGCCCCAAGCAACGATAATATTGACCGGATTGGTCCCATCGAGGGCGTAAAGCATCATGCCCGTTTGGTCATAATCGGTGGGGTCGAAGATAGTACGTGATTCGAGGGTGGTCATGGCATAATCGACATCGTAATGATTGCCATTGGGGTCGGTGCGGGCGCCGGTGGTGGGGTCGCCATCATAATCGACATAGAGCGTAGCCGGAGCGACGGTAGTGACCCAGACGGGACTGGCCGGTTGGTCTTCACCCAGATTGTGGCAAGCGATATCGAGATTACTAATTCCCCAGCCGACCAAGGCGGAGGAGTTAAGCGCGCGTTCAGGTAAGAGAGGAAAGCCCCAGTCGAAGATTTCGCTTTCGATAGAGTCGGAGTCGACAGTGGCGACGGCGTAGAAAGGACGTTCATCAGTAGTGAAGAAGTGCAGACCGGAGTCGACGGTGATCGGTTGGCGGGCGACGCTATCGGCGGGGATGGTGATGGCGGGTTGGCCGTTGGTGCGGGTTTCCCAAGAGACCGTTAGGGGGGTGTTGTGCGGATTATAGAGAAAGATATCGGTGGGACCGGGGTTGATATTGAAGTTAGGGGTGCCGACAGGGCTGTAATAGCTGTGACCCCAAAATTCAACGGGGAGAAGAGAGTACCAACGAGCTTCAAAAGTGGCACCTTGGTCGCCGGTGATGGTGTTGGCTTGAATCGGTTGGTTGCTGGTAATGCGAGTACCGACTTGGAGGAGCGTTGAGGGGGAATCGGGTCCTTGAGCGATGTAATGAGTGTCCCCTTTATTAAGGTTGATAGTTTGTTCGGGGGTACCATCATTGTTAGTATCGACTTGAATTTGGGTATTATCGTTGCGAGCCATGAGGAAGAGGGAGACAAATTCAAACATTTCGTTACTGGCGATTTCGGGGCCAAAGGGGAGGAGAAATTCGGTACCAAAATGGCGGTCTTCGTACACTTCGACGGCGCCGGCGATTTTGGCGCCGGGGTCATTGACTGGCCAGGCGCCACGGGTGACGGCGAGAGGCATGGTGGCGGCAAAGGTATCGCCACCATCGAAGAGAGGGGTGGGCGAGGGATTGTTGATATCGATATCATTTTTGAGGAGGAGGACATCACCGGTGCGGACGATATCGGCGCTGGTGCCATAAGGGGGGGGTGGGTAGCCGTTGCTGGGGTCACCATCTCCCCAGATTTCGGTGGTGGCTTGGGTGGGATTAGAGATATCGGCTTCATACCCATCTTCGTGATGGTCGTAGTAGATGATGACTTGGAGGTCGGTCCCACTACGGCCGACGGCGAGGGAGACGAAGCTATAGATGGGTGATTGGGCGGTGGGGTAGAGGGTTGTGAGGGCATCGACGATAGCGGTTTCGGGCATGGGGACGAAATATTGTTGGACGGGGGGTGGGTTATTGCCGAAGAAGCGTTGGGGGGGTGCGTCGTCGTAGACGGCTGTTTTTTGGGCGTAGGGGCTGGGGGTGGCGGTGGTGGGGGCCGAGGGGAGGAAAGTGACGATCAAAAAGATTAAGCTCAATAAAGATTGAGTTATCAAGCGTTGTGGGGGAATTAATTTCATGGGGTTCACTCCTAAAATGCAAACATTTGGTTTCGTTTATGTTTGATTATAGAGTGAAAACGGGGGAAAGTGCGTGAACGGGGCGATAATGTTATGTGAAGAAAGCAAGAAGGTTGTTATCCATAAGCTAAATCACAACTCAGTCGGTCAATTACCAGTGTACCCAACAGCAGTGGTGTATTGGTGTATAAGTCAAAAAGTGTTGTGGGGGGGTATTGAGTAGTTGATTACTGAAAGAGTCTTTTGTCCCCACATCATTTTTCATTATAATGGGGCTATGCTAGCTAATCTATTGCAAACAAAATTATATATTCCCTCTTTACGGCCATCCTTTGTGCCCCGTACACACCTCATCGAAAAGCTGAATGAGGGCTTGTATGGTAAGCTGACCCTTATCTCAGCCCCAGCTGGTTTTGGTAAGACAGCCTTAGTTACAGAATGGATTCATGACAATCAACGACCGATTGCTTGGCTATCACTAGATCAGAATGATACAGATCCATTACTTTTCTTAAAGTATGTAATCTCAGCGATACACACCCTATTCCCCACTATTGGGGAAGATATACTGATCCAAACACAATCTTTAACACAAGTAAAAATCGAATCTTTACTAACCAGTTTACTAAATGAAATAACGACAGCACCAGAAAATTTTGTGCTTGTTCTAGATGATTATCATCTCATAGATAGTCAAGATATACACAACTGTCTTAATTTTCTACTTGAATATCAACCACCCCCCTTGCATTTAGTCATTATAACCCGCGAAGACCCTGATCTATCATTGGCTCGGTTGAGAGCCCAAGGGCAATTGACAGAATTACGCGCCACAGATTTACGTTTTACAGCAAATGAAGTTGATGAATTTCTCAACCAAGCAATGGGTTTAAATTTATCACCGACCGAAATCAATGCCATTGAAACACGTACAGAGGGATGGATTGCCGGTCTGCAAATGGCCGCTATCGCTATGCAATCCCCCCGCCACACGCAAAAAGAGATTGATATCACTGGCTTTATCGAAGCCTTTACAGGTAGCCACCGCTTTGTTTTAGATTACCTTGTTGAAGAAGTTTTACAGCGCCAATCAAATGAAATACGAAATTTTTTATTGCACACCTCTATTCTGACGCAACTAAATGGTTCATTATGCAATGCCGTTACAAGAGAAGAATCAGGTCGTAAAATGCTGGAATTTTTGGAGCGCGCCAATTTATTTGTTATCCCGCTAGATGATAATCGGCAATGGTATCGTTATCATCATCTTTTTGCTGATGTTCTACAAGTACATTTACAACATGAACAACCAGGCACAGTATTAGCATTGCATCAAAGAGCCAGCCAATGGTATGCGCATAATCAAATGCCCGATGCCGCGATCCATCATGCCCTAGAAGCCCCCGATTTTGAACAAGCAGCAACACTTATCGAAATGAGTTGGCCAGCACTTGTCAATGGTATTCGCCCTACGACTTGGCTTGGGTGGGTACAATCCTTACCAATCCCTTTGGTAAGCACACGCCCCGTCCTCAATTTAGGCGCAGCATACTGCCTATTAAATGGGGGCGAATTAGAATTAGCTGAACGCTACCTACACAATGTCGAACAATTATTAGAGGCATCATCTAAAACTGAAAGAGTAGTTATTAACGATAAAGCATTTCAAACCCTTCCCTATTTTCTGACCAATGCCCGAGCTTATCTAGCTCAAGCTCATGGCCACCCTGCCACTACTATCGAATATGCCCAACAGACACTTAAACTTATTCCCCAAGAAGAACATTATCATCGAGGGCTGGCGCACTTTTTCATAGGTTTAGCTCAGTGGTCCTGCGGCAATTTAGACATCGCTACCCAATCGTTCAAAGATAGTATATTCAGTATGCAGCAAACAAACAATCGCTACTTTCAGGCTTTAGGGACAACTATATTAGCCAATATCAAAGTGGCACAAGGGCAACTGCATGAAGCAAAAAAGATTTATAAATACGCTTTAGAATTTACCCTCAAGCAAAGTCAATTCGCTTTGCGAGAAGCTGCTGAACCTCATATTGGATTAAGCGAAATATACTTAGAAAAAAATCAGTTGACAGATGCTCGACAACAACTGCAAAAAGGGAAGCAAGAACTAACCACATCGATGGTCTTTTTAGGTGTTAACACCCGTTGGTACCTAGCCATGGCTCGCATCAAAATGGCTGAATATGATTGGAATAGTGCTTTTGAATTGCTACAAGAAGCAGAAAAGCGATATAAGCGAGATCCATTTCCTGATTTATACCCATTAGGGGCATTGAAAGCGCGACTTTGGCTAGCGCAAGGAGAGTTAAGCAAAGCGTTTAATTGGGTTCAAGAACAAAATCTAACAGTCGATGATGAATTGACCTATCAGCGTGAATTCATGCATATGACATTGGCCAAAATCCTAGTAGCCAAATATAAACAAAACAATACACAGAAGCATTTCCACCAAGCAAACAAATTATTGGAACGTCTATTAACAGCAAGTCAAATAGGTGGTCGGTTACGAACTATATTAGAAATACTTATCCAGAAAGCGATCTTATATCAAGCCTACGGGGATACAACAACAGCCTTAAATGCGCTTCAACAAGCAATTGATTTAGCTGAACCACAAGAGTATTTGCGCATCTTTATTGATGAAGGGATACCGATAAAAACGCTTTTAGGCAAAATATCACCCCAAAAAAGACACCAAAAAAATTATGTTAATCGCCTATTAGCCATCTTTAATGGCACGAAAATAAAGTCGTCCATATTGAGTACCCAACCATTGATTGACCCTTTGAGTGAGCGCGAATTAGAAGTTTTGGAACTCGTTGCCCAAGGGCTTTCAAATCGAGAAATTAGTGAACGTCTCTATTTGGCTTTGAGCACAGTCAAAGGGCATAATCGCAATATCTACAGCAAACTTCAAGTCAAGCGTCGCACCGAAGCGATCGCGCGTGCGCGTGAACTAGGACTCTTATAAGTAAACAACAACACCTCTATATCACATTTTGGTATCTGTTCAGCGATAGTAGCTAACTACCTAAATTTGGCGCAAATTAACGACAGTTCCATCACGCGCCAAAAATAATGCGAAGGAACCAATAAAATAATCAGCCAAATGATGGGCCTGATTAAGCGAAATCTCAACAATTTGCCCATGAGCGTTTAGAAGAATGCGACCAGAAATATGAAAAGCATCACGAACCATGCGTAACATGCCCCAATTTTGTAACTTCTTTTGGATGGAAGCTAGGCCATTCCGCACCCAACCCGTCAAATTATAGGCAAG
>DATHYN010000005.1:0-9905 GCA_035459145.1 Anaerolineae bacterium
ATAATTTAGCTCTGATAAGCTAGTTTTTCGCACACCACCCAAACATTATGTTAAGTAATATAAGCTTTGTCGTCAATTTATCTATTCGCACCCCATTGTTCTGCTTTGGTTATTGTCAGATTTTAGGAAGGTCATTAGTAGCGGAATTTTACCCGTCCTCCCCCTTTAGAACCTACCAACCGTCAAAGGGTAAAATGGAGTCGAGAAATCTGCTATCACGCTACATAAAGCAACATCGACAAAGGCAACAACCCATTTCCTGTTGAAAATTTCAGGATGACTTATGATCGTTCTCTCCCCTGCCACTCCTCGGCCAAAATCGCATACACATACTCATCCCCCCACGCCCCCTTAAACCATTCGTTGTGCCGAAAATGTGCCTCCCGCCGCATCCCCAACCGCTCCATCAACCGATATGACCCCTCATTACGCGTATCACACCGCCCATAAATTCGATGTAACCCACCCATACTAAATCCCCAATCCAAAATCGCACTCGTCGCTTCCGTCGCATACCCCACACCCTGATAACCAGGATGAAACACAAAACCAACCTCCCCTTGTCGATGAATATCACTCTGCCAGGCCAACATCACTTCCCCAATTAACCGCTCCTCTTGTGGCAAAACAACCCCCCATAACAACGTATCGCCCTCCTTTGCCCACATCGTCATCCCTTGCTTCTTTTCAAGCGCTTTGGCCGTTGCTGCCTCATCCCGTGCCTCCCAATATAAATATTGAGCCACTTCTGGTAAACGATAAAAAGCGTATAAATCAGCAAAATCACCAGCGACAAATGGCCGTAATCGCAACCGCGGCGTCTCCAATATCACACCCATAATACCAATCTCCTTATCACTGTAACATAAATAACCCAGAATGCTGTCATTCCGGCGCAGATGCTGTTCGTTTTTCTTATGTCAACAACCATTTACAGCCCGATCAAGGCTGTCATCCCCGCTTTCGCGAGGATCCACGCCTAAAATCACCTTTATTTCGGCTTCGTTCTCCGCAAATCCTACCTGCTCAACAAAAACGGACAGCATCTGCGCAGGCAAGAATCCACTTATAATCTAACAGCATGAGAAACCTCCCACTCTAGATTATTTGGGTTACAATCTACTTACTGCATTGTAACCTAATTTAAACCGATAATCTATCCCCTTACTTATTATTGCTAATGACAAACAGCCTCTCTTCCGTTATAATGGCTTAACACGAATTGGAGCAACACAATATCCCTACCAAAAACTATTTTTTATGGATGGTATATTGGTGTTTACAACCAATTACCTACAACCATAATCAATCCTTTTACTCTATCGAAAGGAGATTGATATGTTTAGAGACAACAAGATAACGGCCGTTATCCTCCTCACCCTCTCACTTGCCCTCGCCGCCTGCGCCGGCGACGCCGGCCCCCAAGGTGCCACCGGCCCTCAAGGCCCCCAAGGCCCTCCTGGCCCCACCGGCCGCACTGGCGAAGATGGGGCCACTGGCCCCGCTGGCCCCGCCGGCCGTAGCTTCGAGCCCCCCACCTATATCGGCTCCGCCACCTGCGGCGAATGCCACACCGACACGTACGAAACTTTCATGCAAAGCGGCCACCCGTGGAAACTTAATCCTGTTGTTGATGGTACTCCACCAGACTATCCTTTCACTGAACTCTCCGATCCCCCCGATGGCTACAGTTGGGATGATATTACCTACGTCATCGGTGGCTATAACTGGAAAGCCCGCTTCATCGACCAAGATGGCTTCATTATTACTGGCGATGAAAACAGCACCACCCAATATAATTTCTACAACGAAGAGCTTGAAATGGGGGACGATTGGGTCGCCTACCATCCCGGTGAAGAAAAAGCATACACCTGTGGCACTTGTCACACCACAGGCTATAGCCCAGAGGGCAATCAAGACGGCTTGCCTGGACTTGTCGGCACCTGGGCCGAGCCCGGTATCCAATGTGAAGAATGCCACGGTCCTGGTAGCCTCCACGCTGAATATCCCCTCTCCGTTGACCTCAAAATTGACCGTGATGCTGAAGCTTGCGCCGCCTGTCACGTTCGTGGTGGTTCCGAAGAGGTCAATGCCAAAGACGGCTTTATCCAACACCATGAACAATACGAAGAACTATTCCAAAGTAAACACATTACCATCGATTGTGTCGTCTGCCACGACCCCCATACCGGTGTCGTTCAACTACGTCAAAACGATCTCCCCACCACACGCACCTCTTGCGAAAATTGCCATTATGACGAAGCCCAAGTCCAAAATGTCGAGCGGCATGAACGATTTGGTGTTGATTGTATCGCTTGCCATATGCCCAAAGTGACCAAAAGCGCCCTCGGCAACCCCGACACTTTCACTGGCGATATCCGTACCCATCTAATGGCCATTGACCCCACTCAAGTCGGGCAGTTCAACGAAGATGGCACCATCGCCCTCTCCCAACTCTCTCTCGACTTTGCCTGTCGTAGTTGTCACAACCCTGATGGGCTCGGCCAGCTTCATACAGATGAAGAACTAATCAATGCCGCCACTGGCTATCACACACCGCCCACACCAGAACCTACAACAGACACAGCACCTACCGAAGATACCAACCCTGAGGAAACCACAACCCCTTAGCAACACACTTGTTCGACGGGCAATCATTATGATTGCCCGTTAACCCTTTCCTCAATCTATCTTGTTGTCATCAATCCCTTATTACGATTTATTGTCCCTTTTTCTATCGAGGAGCATCAGGTGTCACCTTATACCCCCTCACGGCCCTCTATCTGGGCTTTCATAATTTGTTTAATAACGGTCTCCGTTGTTTGGTTCACCTTCGTCCCCCCACCGCTAGCAACAGCCATGCCCCAACCCTCGGCCGTCTCCCAAACCCTCTCCCCTGCCCAACTCGCTACCCTCCACCAACAACAGCCCGATACCAGCTGTCGTCTCTGCCACAGCGATACAGAACAATCCCTCACCTTCCCCTCCGGCGAATCAATCCCCGCCCGTATCGACATCGATGCGCTTGATAACTCCGCCCACGGCTATAGCGCCGAAACCCCGCTCAACTGCCAAGAATGCCATCGCCCCGCCGATAACTACGGTATCCCCCACACCCCTATCACCGCCCCCGATGTCGAGACGTATCATGAAGATCTGGCCGCAACTTGCCTTAATTGTCATACCAGCCCCCACCTCACCAGCCACCCCGGCCCTGAAACCGATACGCCTGTGACTTGTACCGCCTGTCATGGTGCCCATGATATCACGCCGATATCGGCATGGGGGGCGGAAACGGCCGTTGCCGCCTGCCTCGATTGTCACCAACAAAATGATATCGACCTCTCCTCCTCTCAACTAACCGCCATTATCGATGATGGCCTGTTTACCAACGACACAGATAACGGTTACTGCCTCGCCTGCCACAGTCAACCTGGCCTCACCGTCACCTTCCCTGATGGCTCTACACGCTCCGCCACCATCGACCTCAACAGCTTCCACGATTCCGTTCACGGCACCAATAACGATTGGGATGAACTACAATGTACCGATTGCCACCAATCCCAATCAACTTATCCCCACGAACCAATTACCGCCGCCACCCCCCGCGACTACACCATCGCTCAAAATGAAAGCTGTGCCGAATGTCACCAAACATACGCCGAAGAAACCCAGGATAGTGTCCACGCCCTCGCTATCGAAGCGGGCAATCCCCAAGCCGCCGTCTGCTCCGATTGTCACGGCGCGCATGATACCGAAGTTCCTACCCATCTCGGCACCGTCCAAGCCTGCCAACAATGCCATAGTGAAATTTACGATGAATACGCCACCAGTGTTCACGGCGATGCCCTCATCACCGAAGATAACCAAGATGTCCCTACCTGCACCAACTGTCACGGTGTTCATACTATTGGCGACCCCACCACCGACCTCTTCCGCATCCGCTCCCCCCAACTTTGCGCCGATTGTCACGCCAATGACGAACTCATGACCAAATACGATATCTCCACCGAAGTCTTCGACACCTACGTCGCTGATTTCCACGGCACTACCGTTACCCTCTTTGACCATGACGACCCCAACGCTGCCACCAATAAAGCTGTCTGCTACGATTGTCATAGCGTCCACAAAATCCTCCCCCCAGATCACCCAGAAGCTGGTATCAAAGCCAACCTCCTCGAAACATGCCAACAATGTCACCCCAACGCCACCGACAACTTCCCTAGCTCGTGGACAAGCCATTTCCGCCCCTCCTTAACCAACAATCCTGGTGTTTATTTGGTCGAGCTTTTCTACAGAATCATAATTCCCATCACCCTCGCCTTCTTCGTCTTTATGGTCGGTACCGATATCTACCGCCGTCTTCGCCTACGTCTAGCTAAATAGCAAGAGGTACTTCATGAAAGAAAAACAATACCCCCGTTTCCGTTTGATGGCTCGTATCGAACATGCCATCCTCATGATCAGCTTCACCATTCTCGGCCTCACCGGCCTCCCCCAAAAATACCCCCAATCCGATTGGGGGCCCGCGCTCATCAATCTCATGGGCGGCATCGAATTTGTCCGCATCGTCCACCGTGCCGCCGCCATCATTCTCGTTCTCGGCTCAGTTTACCATCTCTACACCACCGCCTACCGCTTCTACGTCCGCCGCGAACGCCAACGTATGATCCCCACCATCAAAGATTGGCACGATCTCCGTGACACCGTCCGTTATAACCTCGGCCTCATCAAAAACCATCCCAAAATGGCTAAATTTAACTTCGGTGAAAAAATCGAATATTGGGCCGTCGTCTGGGGTACCGCTATCATGGTTGTCACCGGCTTTATCCTCTGGAATCCTATCGCTGTCAGCAACATCCTCCCCGGCCAAATTATCCCTATGTCCAAAGCCGCACACGGCGGCGAAGCCCTCCTCGCTGTCCTCTCCATCCTTATTTGGCATATGTACAACGTCCATATCAAACAGTTCAACCCCAGTATGTTCACCGGCAAACTCCCCCGAAGCCAAATGGAAGAAGAGCACGCCCTCGAACTCGAACGCCTCGAGAGCGGCGAACCCCCTTGGCCCGAAGTTGACGCCCCCATCCTCCAACAAAGATTGCGCACGTATTGGATTGTCGCCATCATCAGCGGTGTTATCATCCTCGCGCTACTCTACTGGATGTTTACCTTCGAAGATACCGCCCTCATTACCGTCCCCCGCGCAACCCGCGACGTCTTCACGCCCCTCGTCACACCATCTCCTTAATCCCGGCGCGGATCCAATAGCTCATCAACATGCAACCAAATCAAGCGCGAATATTGGAAAATCCATGGCGAGGCCAACAATAAAACAATGGTCGCAACCACCACATACCACATAATCGTCGCTCCCTGCCAATATAACCACAAACAAAAAGGCAATACCACAAAAAAACCAAGCACATAACCAAAAAAGATCGACATCATAAAAAAGCCATGCTCTCGCTCAAAGTCGATCCCACACACCTCACAATGCTCGGCCATCTGCCACCAATGCTCAAACACAACCCCTTCTAAACAGTGCGGACACCGCCCCCGCACCACCGCCACCAACCGTTTCATTACCGTTTTCTCTTTATCATCACTCACTACAATCACATCCTTATTTATCGGTCTGAAAATTTTTACTATCCATGCTATAATACTTCGTATTCGTTACTCAGCAAACACATCGACCTCTCACAATTTCCCAAACATACTTAAGTAGACGAGTTAATCATTTCTACAAACCCTTCTCAACCAACCTCACGGAGATTCTAACAACCCTTTATGATTTCCGAACCGAAAAACGCCGCCGTCCTCATCCCCATCTATCGCCATCCCCAAACCAACGGCCTCCATCTCGTTATTATTCGCCGCACACCAGGCGGCTCTCATAGTGGTCAACTCGCTTTTCCAGGTGGTGGGGCCGAGCCAGAAGATGACTCCCTCACGACCACCGCCATCCGCGAAACCCATGAAGAAATTGGCCTCCCTCCTGAAAATATCACTATTGTGGCTGATTTCCCCGCTGTCCAAACCTTTAATGACCGCTATCGTGTCCATCCCTTTCTCGCTCGTATTGTCCCTCTTGATAAATGGATACCGGATCCGGCCGAGGTCGCCGAAGTCATCGACGTCTCTCTTGACTATCTCACTGCACCGGAAACCCATACCGAAGAAGATTGGTACTTTGAAAGATGGGACATGACCCGTCGTATCCCCTTCTATCGCATCGGCCCCCACCCCCTGTGGGGCTTAACTTATCACATCCTTACCCCCCTCCTCCCCCGTATTATGAAAGGAGAATGGCAATTTTAGACCCAAACGCTCAACTATTCGCCGTTATCAATCCGAAATCAGGAAGTAGCGTTCCTGAACAGCTACAAAACACACTCGATGAACTGTTTGGTGACCGCTGTCAAATGTATCATCTCACGGAAGAGATCGATTTGACCCAACTTATTCGCGATAAAATCGATGCTGGTGCTACCCATATCATCGCCGCTGGCGGCGATGGCACCGTCTCGGCCGTCTCCGCCGGCCTCATCAATACCAATATCCCCCTCGGCATCATCCCCCTCGGCAGTGGCAACGGCGTCGCCCAAGAACTCAATATCCCCCTCGATATGACCGCCGCCTGCCACCTCATCGCCAACTCAACCACCACCCGCACCATCGACGCCATTAAACTCAATGGCCGCTACTACCTCCTCCGCATCGGCATTGGCTTCGAAGCCCGTATCATGGCCGAAACCCCCACCAACGAAAAACAACTCGTCGGCGGCTTCGCCTACATGTGGAATATCCTCAAAAAATGGCGACAACTCCGTAGCTACAAAGTAGAAATTGATATCGATGGTTCCCAGTACGCTTTCCGCCGCATCACTCATGGCGCTCTCGTCAACTGCCCCACCCTCGGCACACCCCCCCGCCTCGGCCTCACCTGGGGCGACCACATCCAACCCGATGACACCATCATCGATCTCTGCCTTGTCAAAGAACCCACCACCCTCGATTACTACCAACTCGCTTGGCAAGCCTGGCGCCACCAAGTCCAACACAACCCCCAAATGCTCTACTACCAAGCCCAACGAACCATCACCATCGACGCCACCCCACCCATGCACGTCCACGGCGACGGCGAAGCCCTCGGCCAAACCCCCATCACCGCCCAAGTTATTCCCCAAGCCCTCAAAATCATCGTCCCCGACGCCTAAAAACTCCCTCTTGACGAATCCCCCATTCCCGATTACGATACCCTCCATAGCTTTATCCCCCTTACTTAACGTTGAGTAACCCTATGACCAACCCCAACATTGACCATCTGCTCGCCACCGCTACCAAAATTATCCAAACCTATCGTAACAACTACCATTTCCCCAGCATCGCCATCACCCTCGTCCACCGTGACCAAACCATCCTTAACCAAGCATATGGCTGGCAAAACAAAGCAAAACAGATAAAAGCCACCCCTGATACCGTCTATCGTATCGCTTCCGTATCCAAAACCTTTGCCGCCATCGCCCTCATGCAACTGTGGGAACAAGGCAAATTCGACCTCCACGAACCGGTTAACAACCATCTCCAAGCTTACAAATTAGCCACCCCAGCCGGTGCCCCCGAGGCCACCTTTCACCATCTCCTCACCCACACCGCTGGCCTCGGCGAATTCACCAACCCCCTCAAATACCTCAGCCCCCGCGCTCATTTCAACGTCGTGCGCCCCCACAAACAAGTCCCCCCGCTCAAATCGCTCTACTTCAACCAACTCCACGCCGAATGCCCCCCCGGCCAAAAATGGTGCTACGCCAACAACGGTTACGCCACCATCGGCCAACTCGTCGCCGATATCAGCGGCCAACCCTTTCCCCAATATGTCCGCGACCATATCCTCAACCCGCTCAACATGAACCATTCCGATTTCTGGCGCAGTGAGCGTGTCCAAGAAAACCTCGCCATCGGCTATCAAGATTGGTTCCGCAAAAACGAGTTTCGTCCTGCCCCCGATCTAGAACAAGTCACCACCGCCGCCGGCTCGATGTACGCGACTCCCACCGATATGGCTAATTATTTAAAGATGTTGGTGGGTAACGGCCGTTACCACCACACCACCATCCTCCAACCCCAAACCCTCCAACTAATGTCCACCCCCCACTTCCAACTCGACCCCCGCCTCCAAGGCATGGGCTACGGCTTCAAAATCGAACAATGGGGCGACCACAAAATTATCGCCCATGATGGCCTCTGGATCGACTTCGTCTCCTATCTCTATGTCGCCCCCGATGACGAACTCGGCATCTTCGTCACCACCAACTGCACCAAATCCCAAGCCGGTAGCCTCGCCTACACCCTCCTCCGCCAAGCTATCGGCGATACCGCCCACCCCCCACCTCTCCCCGATACCACTCAAGCCCCACCTCTCCCCCAACAATGGAACCAGCTCGTCGGCTACTACACCCCCGAACCAGGCTTCAACACCAACTTCCGTTTCTGGACCAGCCACGGTGGTGAAGTCGAAATCTACACCGAAGAGGATCAACTCAAAATTCGCTCCCCACGCGGCTGGCCCAACGGCCGTCAACTCAAACGCGCCAGCGCCACCGACCCCCTCCACTACCGCCTCGGCCACAACAACGCCATCTTCCAACACCCACCTAACCAAGAACCACGCTTCCTCTACCAAAAACTTACCCTCACCCGCCGCCCCAACCACATCCCCTACCAAAAACGACTCCTCATCCTCGCCCTCCTCGCCACCCTCACCCTCATCACCCTCCTCGCCCTCACCATCTACCTCATCTTTTAACCCCTCTCTCCCACCTCCGCTCAGCCCCAACGTAACAACATGGCATCACGCATGCTCCCCGTAATGACGTGGCATTGTGCGCCTAACCTCACTCGCTAACGCCAACACCCTCTCTCGCACAATAGCTTGCCCTGAGCTTGTCGAACGGGCCGCGTCCCCCATCATCTCACCTCTCTCATCCCCCCCCTCGGCCCCCCGTCCCTCTCCCGCCACTCCCCCGCCTCCGCTCAGCCTAACGTAACGGCGAGGCATTCGGCGCTAAACATCCCTAAAAACGTCTCATCTCCTCTCGCCGAATGCCTCGCTCCCATCATCTCACCTCTCTTATCATCTCCCCTCGGCCTCCCGCCCTCTCCCCCCCAAACTTGAACAACCACCCCAAAACCATTAAAATAAACCCATGAATCAAGACCTAATCCGCGAAACAACCCTCTCCGCCTTCCGTGGCGCTATCTTCAGCCTCATCCTAGCCCTCGTCGGCCGCTATACCTACAACTCCTATATCGAACTGCTCTGGTTATCCGGCATCATCGGCCTACTCATCGGCTTCGCCACCGTCTCCCTCAAAGGCATCATCATTAGCAGCAGCACATTTATCTCCCTCGGCCTCCTCTTCGGCTACCTCGGCAAAACATCTCGCATCCCCCACGCCGTCTTGCTCGGCATCTTCATCAGCGTCAGCTTCTACCTCCTCTCCCACTACAGCGATCTACGCAAAGCCGCCCGCTATCGCCGCGACAACCCAGACGAATACCCCACCACCAAACGCTCCGCTGCCCCCTCCGATGACCTCCCCTCCCCCTTCTAATCCCCCTTTTCCCCCAACAACCGCTCATACACCCTCTCCAAAACCGACACCTGCTGTCCCCACGCAAACAACGCCTCATACCGCCGCCCCCCCATCGCTCCCAGCCGGCGCCGCTCCCCCTCATCCGTCAATAACCGCACCAACCCCGCCACCAAACCAGTCACATCCCCACTCTCACACACGACGCCATTCACCCCCTCAACCACATACTCCCTCACCTGCCCCACCCCCTCGGCCACCACCGGCACCCCCCCCGCCACCATATCGGCCAACTTCACCGGACAT
>DATHYN010000006.1:0-4518 GCA_035459145.1 Anaerolineae bacterium
CTCCTGACCATCACCTCCCCCCCACCGCTGCACACCGCCATCACCCTCAGCAAAGATATCCGCTCCCCGCTACCGCCACCATGGCAACATTTCACCGGTGGCCACCCCCTCCCCACCAACAACTCACTCACCGCCACCCAAACTATCCGCGACCACCTTACCCCCCTCACCAAACAAGATATTCTCCTCGTCCTCCTCTCCGGTGGCACTTCCGCCCTCTGCGCCGCACCACACATCTCACTCACCGCCTGGATCGAACTAAACCAAGCCCTTCTCCATAGTGGCGCCCCCATCACCGCTATCAATCAAATACGAACCTTTTTTGATGCTGTCAAAGGGGGGGGCTTAACCCGCTGGGCCTATCCGGCTATCACCCACACCCTCATCCTCAATGATATCATCGGTGATTGGCACTGGGTCGGTAGCCGCCCCACCCTTCCTTTAACCGCTTCCCTCTCCCCTACCCACATCACCGCCATCTTCGACCGTTACCAAATTTGGCCCCATCTGTCACCCGCTACCCTCACCGCCATCCACCACTGGCTCACCACCGCATCCCCGCTCGCCCCATCACCACCATCACCACCACCTATTCTCCTCGGCAGTAACCACCACGCCACCCAACCCCTCATCCCTCTCTTGCAACAACACGGCTACACCCCCACCTTACTAACCAACCACCTCCAAGGCGAAGCGCGTGAAGTCGGCCGCGTCGCCGCCGCCCTCGCCCTCGGCCTCCCCCCCCACCACGCCCTCATCCTCGGTGGCGAAACCACCGTCACCGTCACCGGCGACGGCCGTGGCGGCCGTAACCAAGAACTCGCCCTCGCCGCCCTCGCCACCCTCGCCAACGCCCCTAACCGCTGGCTCGCCGCCTGGAGCACCGATGGCGAAGATTTTCTACCCAACGTCGCCGGCGCCTTCATCACCCCACACACTGCCACCCTCGCCCACCACCATAACCTCCTCCCCCATACCTTTTTAGCTAATAACGATAGCTACCAATTTTTTTCTACTTTAGAAACTCTTAGCGGTCAACCAGCTCTGATACGCACTGGTGCCACCGGCACCAATGTCAATGATTTGCTCATTATCGGACACGGCCCGTCAACAATAAAGGATAAATAATAATTATGACCATTAAATTTGGTACCGACGGCTGGCGCGCCGTCATTAGTGAAACCTTCACTTTCCATAACCTTCGCCTTGTCGCCCAAGCCATCGCCGATTTTGTGCTTGATGATACCGCTAGCGATACACCCCAAGTTGTGGTTGGTTTCGATACCCGCTTTTTGTCTGACCGTTATGCGGCCGAGGTCGCTCGCGTTATGGCTGGCAACGGCATTAAAACATGGCTCGCCCGCGCCGATACCCCCACCCCTGCTGTCAGCTACGCCATCGTTCACAAACAAGCCGATGCCGGCGTCATGATCACCGCTAGCCACAACGCCCCCCGCTACAACGGCGTCAAGCTCAAAGCCCGTTATGGTGGGAGCGCCAGCCCCGAACAAAACAAACGGGTCGAACGCTTCCTCGAACAAAACCTTCTCCACAGCCGCGGCCCCAATCTCATGGCCTTCGATAAAGCTTTACAAGAAGAACTAATCATCAAATTCGACCCCGCTTGGGCTTATTACGAACATCTCGGCAGTCTCATCGACCTCGATGTCATCTCTTCCGGTGAATTACGGCTGGTCGCTGATGGCATGTTTGGCAGTGGCCGTGGCGCGATCAGTGAACTCCTCACCCGTTCCCGTGCCCGTGTCCACAACATCCGCCACGAAATGAATCCCGGCTTTGGCGGCATCCATCCCGAACCTATCGGCAAACATCTCGGCTACCTCATGTCCACCATCCAAGCCGGCCACTGGGACGTCGGCCTCGCCACCGATGGTGACGCCGATCGCCTCGGCGCCGTCGACGCCAAAGGCAATTTCGTCGACCCCCACCGCATCTTCGCCCTCGTCCTCAACTATCTCATCACCCATCGTGGCTGGCGCGGCAAAGTCGTGCGCACCGTCTCCACCACCCGCATGATCGACCGCATCGCCGCCGCCCACGGCCTCGAACTCATCGAAACCCCTGTCGGCTTCAACCATATCGCCGACCACATGCTTCAAGGTGGCGTTCTGATGGGTGGTGAAGAATCCGGCGGCATCAGCATCCAAGGCCATATCCCTGAAGGGGACGGCGTTTTGATAGGACTTCTTCTGTTGGAAGTAATGGCCGCCGCCCAAAAACCACTCCATGAGCTAGTCAACGAGCTCCTCGCCCAATACGGCCCCGCCCAATACGCTCGCACCGACCTCAAACTCGCCCACCCCGTCGCCAAAAAAGATATGGTCCAACTCCTCCTCGACCTCGCCCCCGATGATATCGCTGGCGTCACCGTCGAACGCATCGACACCGTTGATGGCGTTAAATATTATCTCGCCGATGGCAGTTGGCTCCTCATCCGCCCCTCCGGTACCGAGCCCGTCCTCCGCGTCTACGCCGAAGCCCCCAATGACGACCGCGTCAAAGCCCTCCTCAACTTCGGCGAAGGCATGGCCGCCAAAGCCTAACCACCCACAGGTAGTCCGATTTGTTAAATCGGACTACCTGCATCCAACACAACCCTTTCACCCCTCGGCCACCTCCACCTCCACCCCCCAAATAAACCTATTGCTTTTTTTTTATTATCATTTATATTTATAAAGAACTTTATTCTCTCTCCCTACACCTCAGTTTCTAAACCCTCAAGAAAAACCTATTCCGAGTGAAGCCAAACCCGTCTTCCCCTTGAACGATACCCCTTTAAAAACAAGGGGTTGGCGGAACCGAGGAATCCTCACACTCTCTCATATAACACATGACTCTCTCTTCAAAAAACAATTTGTTTTCCATATTATTAAGGAGAAAATTATGTCTGAAAACAAAAAAATCGGTTTGTTCTCAAAAATCACAGATCGAGAAGATGCCATTAAACTAACCAAAGACGCCGGCACCGGCTTTGTCGTCATCGGTCTCATAACAGCTTTGATCAGCATCGCCCTCGGCGCCTCGGCCCTAATCGATGCCCTTATTTATATCGTGCTAGGCTTAATTATGCGTCAATTCCATTCTCGCATCGCCGCCGTTTTGCTGCTCTTCTTTTCAATTATCAGTCTCATGGTCACTACCGCTAATCTCTTCGGCATCATCGAATTAGGCGGCACAAATATAATTCTAGCCATTATTTTAGTTGTCGCTGCCATTCGCGGTGTAGAAGCTACCTTTAAGTTAGCCTCCGTTTACAACAGCCCTTAACACCACCCGCAACCATCCATTACTACCCTTCACTTTACAAAATGACAGCCCTTATTGGGCTGTCATACCTGCGGAGGCAGGAATTCACTCCTAACATCACCTCTAAATCCATCTAGTTCTTAACAAAGTCCATTCTCATTTGTAAAGTTAATTCTGAACCACTCCAAAATATTCACTAGGCAAACTAATGCCCATCTTCACCTTAGATGTCAATGCCCTAAGTAGCCTCATTCAATCAATCCTAGCTGCTCTCTTTGCCGTCTACTTACTGCAACTACGCTCCAACCGGCGCGCCAATCGCTTCCTCGGCGGCATGGCCGCCGCCTTAACCGTCTCCTTTGTCACCCGCTCCTGGTCATGGAGTTGGGTCTACTCCCCCATCGAACTATACACAACCTTTATCGCTGATATCGCCATCTTCGTCAGCGCCTACTCTGGCATCGCCTTCGCCTACTACTTCCCCCACCCCCTCCCCCATGAAACAAAAGAACGTCGCCTTATCCTCACAACCATGCTACTTGTCCCCACTGCCGCCATTCTCCAATCCATCTATCATGCCTATACCATCCATACCAGCCAATTCGATCAATGGGCCCTCTACCCCAGCCTCATTAACATCCTCAATGTCTGCCAAATCTTACAATTTATCTGGGCCGTCATCATCCTTGTCCGCCACACCATCTATCACTCCGCCCAAGAAAACCCTTCTCTATCCTGGTGGACTCACTTAATCAAACCCCAAAACCAACCCGCCCGCGCCGCCCGCGCCTTCATCTTCGCCTTCTCCATCCCCATCATCCTCGAACCTATCTTTGTCCTCATGCGCCTCGGCCTCCTCCCCGGCTCCTCCCAAATCCTCGGTGCCTTTATCTTCAGCACCCTCCTCTTTACCACCTGCATTATCTACCTCAACCACGCCCCCGAAGAAACCACCTTCATGATCAAACTCGTCGCTATCAGCTTATTCACGTTCCTCGTCGTGATGAGCCTCGTCGGCTTTATCGTTGCCCCCTTCTATACCCAAAGCTATCAATACGCACCCTTTCCCCCCTCGGCCGCCTACACCTTCACCCCCACCTCCCCCACCACCTACCAACAACAACCCACTACCCTCATCCCCGCCTCTCTCCCCACCACCCCCCGCACCAACCAACCCGTCCAACTCCCCTTCACCTTCCCCTTCTATAACCAACAATGGTCCCAACTCTACATCAACAATAACGGTACCGT
>DATHYN010000007.1:0-20507 GCA_035459145.1 Anaerolineae bacterium
TCAATCCCGCCGCCTCCAACCGATTATGCACATCCATAAACATCTCCGCCTCGGCCGCACTAATCGCCCCCTCCTCCCCAAACGTCGCCAACATCTCCCCCAACATCCCATCCATATCTTCCATCCCCATCCCCATCCCACTCATATGCCCATCAATCACCCCATGCACCGCCACAAACGTCTCCGCCTCGGCCGTACTAATCACCCCCGCCGCTATCCCCCGCGCTAACATCTCCGTCCTCTGCGCCTGCTCACCACCCATACCCATCCCATTGCCCATTCCCATACCATTGCCCATTCCCATCCCACTATCACTACCCAAAGCCCGCATATAATTGATCACATCCCACCGCGACTCCTCAGCCAACACCGCCTCCCACGCAATCATCGACGAATTAAACGGCTCCATATTCCCCCCCTCCGTAATCCGCCAAAACAGATACGCATCACTCATCATCAGACTCGTCTGCGCCACCGCCGATGGCGCTGGCTCCAAACTCCCCGCCGCCGGCCCATCACCCAGCCCCTCACTCCCATGACAACTGGCGCAATACTGCTCATACACAACCTGTCCCTGCGCCAATGATGTCTCGTCCGCTACCACCGGATTACTCAAATCTTTATATTCATCCGGAATCGTCGCATGATGGCGTGCCATCATGCCCCCATCACCCATCCCCATGCCCTGCCCCATGCCCTGCCCCATACCCTGGCCCATGCCCTGGCCCATGCCCTGCCCCATGCCACCCAATTGTTCTCCCTCATCAACCCCCGTGCCCGACTCTACCGCCGGCCCACAGGCCACTAGCATCCCCACCAACCCTAATAATCCAATCATTCGCTTAATCATTATAATCTTCCTTACTAATCCTATTTTCCACCAATCATTACTCTCAAACAAACAGCCCGTCTAGGGCTGTCACACTTTTCAACCGACAACCCTCCCAGGGCTGTCATACCTGCGTAGATGCTGTCCGCTTTTCTTACGTCAACAACCATTTACAGCCCGATCAGGGCTGTCATCCTCGCGAAAGCGGGGATCCACTCCTAAAACCACCTTCATTTCGGCTTCGTTCTCCGCAAATCCTACCTGCTCAACAAAAACGGACAGCATCTGCGTAGGCAGGTATCCACTTCTAACATCACCTCCCACTCGACCCCGTTCTCCGCACATCACTTCATCCTTATCCACCCGCCTACACATAACCCCACTATACCATTTCCATTTAAATATTATCATTGACATATGTAATGGATTTGTAACGACAATTAGCCCTGATTTTTCTTATCCACCTCTAGCCAGCCCCCCCTGCCAACTTAAATCTCCACTTGCAAACAATCAATAATCAGGGACAATAGAGTACATTATCAATTGATGACTTTATACAAATAAAATTAAGTGATGCTTTATGAGTAACGTCAACTACATCGAAGAAGAATTTGGTATTTTAACGGATGATGAGCTCTATCTAGACTGCACCCTCGTCAAACCAACCAACATGCGTGACGAAGATTTACGCTCGCTCCGTGTTTGGGTCCCCAAATACCCTCTCACCCAAACCAGTACCATCACTTGCGCCCGCCAAGAGGTCGACGCCAAAGGGCCTGATGGCCGTGTCGCCCACCTCGTCTTTGATTTACGTGGTACCGGTTACAGCGACGCCAAAGATCAAAACTATCGCCTCGATCTACTTGCCATCAAAGCCTGGGCCGAAGAACGCTTTGCCCACAACAACTTAAATCTCACCTTCTTTGGCTACCCCGAAAGCAAAAGCAAACAGATCAGCCTCCTCCCCCTGCGTCCCGGCGTTGTCATGGAAACCTACGCCTTCCCCGCTGCCGGCATGCCTGACGCCAAACGCCCCAGCATTCTCTACCTAGCCACTTACGGCCAATTCAACAGTTCCGATGATACCCTCTGCTATCAACTAGCCCGCGCTGGTTACAATGTCTACGGTATCGACCCGCTCCGTTACCTCCTCCACGCCAGCATCAACGAAAAAATCACCCCCAAAGACCTCTGGCAAGACCTGCACCTCCTCCGGCGTCTTCTACCCAGTGCCCCCATCATTATCGGCCAACCTATCTCCGCTGGCCTCGCCCTCGCCTGGGCCGTTAACCATAAAGATAGCCGTGGCGTTATCGCCATCGGCCAAGCCCAAATCGCCTTCAAACCCAGCCACATCTTCGATAATGCCAACCCCCACAACTTTTTACTGACCCGTTATGTCGGTAAAATAGCCCCTTGGGGCAATGTCCTCGTTCAATTAACAAAACACCCCCTCGGCGGTAGCACTGATGAAATCGGCGCCCTCCACCAAACCAGCAACCAACCACGCCGTCTAGAATCAGTCCCCCAAGTCACCCCCCAACTTCTTATCCAATGGCTGGAATGGCTCCAAAATAATCCCGCTAACTAACCGATGTCCAGCCCATCTCAACCTCACCCCAACATCAAGCCCCATCGCTAACCCAACGTCTAAATATTTAACCAATTTCTCTCTCGAAGGAGTATACCCCTATGCAAATCAAAATTACCACTGGTGACATCACCGCCAGTCAAGCCGATACCGTTATCACCAACCTTTTTGAAGGCGTCACCGCGCCCGCCGGTGCCACCAACGCCCTCAATCGCGCCCTTAATGGTACCATCCGCCAACTAATCGATTCCGGTGACATCACCGGTCGCCAAAACGAAATCACCGTTATCTACCCCCACGGCGCTATCCCCGCCCAACGCGTCCTCATCGTCGGCCTCGGCCAACGCGACAAATTCAGCCTCGAAACAGTCCGCGTCGCCATGTCCACCGCCATGCAACACGCCCGTAAACTCAACGCCAAAAACGTCGCCACCATCGTCCATGGCGCCGGCGTCGCCGGCCTCCCCGCTGAACCCGCCACCCAAGCCACCATCGAAGGCGCCGTCCTCGGCCTCCACCAATACCACGGCCTCAAAGCCCCCGCTGATAACGAACCAACCATCGAAACCCTCACCATCACCGAAATCGATACCACCAAACTCGATGATATCAAAACCGGCCTCGCCGCCGCCCAAGCCATCACCGCCGGCGTCACCCTCGCCCGCGACCTCCTCCTCGCCCCCCCTAACGTCGCCACCCCCACCTTCCTCGCCGAAACAGCGGCGCAAATCGCCGCCGACCACGGCCTAACCGTCACCATCGGCGACCGTGCTTGGGCCGCCGAACACAAGATGGGCGCCTTCCTCGCCGTCGCCCAAGGCTCCAGCGACGAACCACGCTTCATCATCCTCGAACATAACGCCGACCGTGCCGATGAACTCGACACCCTCGTCTTCGTCGGTAAAGGCGTCACCTTCGACACCGGCGGCATCTCCATCAAACCCACCGCCGGCATGGTCGATATGAAAACCGATATGGGCGGCGCCGCCGCCGTCCTCGGCGCCATGAAAGCGGTCGCCGCCCTCAACATCCCCCTCCACATCGTCGGCCTCGCCCCCTGCACCGATAACAAACCAGACGCCGCCGCCTACCGCCCCTCCGATGTCATCACCGCCAGCAACGGTAAAACGATTGAAATTATCAGCACCGACGCCGAAGGTCGCATGTGCCTCGCCGACGCCCTCGTCTACGCCGAGCGCTTCAACCCCAGCGCCGTCATCGACCTCGCCACCCTCACCGGCTCCTGCGTCGTCGCCCTCGGCCAAGGCATCGCCGCCGGCCTCTTCACCAACTACGACTTCCTCCGCGACCAACTCGTCGCCGCCGGCGACGCCAGCCACGAACGCGTCTGGCCCCTCCCCCTCTGGTCCGACTACCGCTCCGCCATCGACTCCGATGTCGCCGATATGAAAAATAGTGGTGGCCGCTTCGGCGGCGTCAGCACCTCCGCCATCTTCCTCCGTGAATTTACCAACTACCCCTGGGTCCACCTCGATATCGCCGGTATGGCCTACACCAACCAAACAGCCAACCCCTACGCCACCAAAAAAGCGACCGGCTACGGCGTCCGCCTCCTCACCGAATTCGCCCGCCGCTGGCAACCAGAGGCCGAGATAGGCGCCAATTCATAGCCACCACCTAAAAAACCATGTCCCACAATAAAACAACCTTCGCCAACCATAACTGCTACACCATCAGCAACGCCGCCCTCACCCTCTACGCCACCGCCGACCTCGGCCCCCGCCTCATCGGCCTCGTCCTCAACGGCCGTGACGACAACCTCCTCGCCACCGTCCCCCACGCCTCCGCCACCACCCCCAGCGGCCGCACCTACCAATTCCACGGCGGCCACCGCCTCTGGCACGCCCCCGAACACCCCGAACGCAGTTACATCCCCGATGACCGCCCTCCCATCGTCACCCCCTACGCCCGCGGCCTCCAACTCTCCCAACCCCTCCACCCCGACACCGGCCTCACCAACACCATCACCATCACCCTCCCCGATGACAGCCCCCGCCTCATCATCGACCACACCATCCGCAACCACACCCTCTGGCCCCTCACCCTCGCCCCCTGGGCCATCACCCAATTCCCCCCCGGCGGTTTCGCCATCCTCCCCCAAAACACCACCGATACCGGCCTCCTCCCCAACCGCCACCTAGCCATCTGGCCCTATACCCCCTTAAACTCTCCCTACATCCAATGGGACAACCCCTTCATCTTCATTCACGCCAAACTCACCGACAAAAAGATAAAAATCGGCTGGCCCAATCCCCACGGCTGGCTCGCCTACTGGCGCGACCGCGTCCTCTTCGTCAAGCAAGCCGCCTACCAACCAAACGCCACCTACCCCGATAACAACAGTAACAGCGAATGTTATGCCGATGAGCATATTCTTGAGCTGGAGACGTTGGGGCCGTTGGGCGTGGTTCAGCCGGGAACGGCCGTTCACCACCGCGAAATCTGGCGCATCTTCCCCAACATCAACCTCTCCCCCGACCCCAACCTCATCAAACCCTGGGTCAATCGTTTATCTCACTATTGACGCTACCTCATACAAACGCACTTCACCATTAAACTTCACCATAACATAAGCACCATCCGCAACAAACACAACCTGATTCGCCCCTCTCTGCCAACCAGATGATTCTAATAAATAACGTTCCCCCACCATCTCTCCTGTCGTCACATCCCATAAACGCAACCACCAATTAGTAACCCAATCTATTTGGTTCTCCATATCCCACTCTAATGTCGCCACCAACGCCCCCGCTTGGCTTACATCTACCGCCATATTAACGATCTCTTGATCAAAAACTATCTCTCCCCTCTCGCCTCCTTCATTCTCGATAACAACCACCCTCTCTCCCCCCACTGCCAACCACTCTCGGCCCTCATCCCATGCTAAATCCCAAAATGATGCTTCTTCACCCTCTCCCCACCAAATACGTTGCTCATTGATTTGCCAAGACCATGCCTGAATCACCTCATCACTATCTAACCACAATAATGTGTCTTCATCCAGAAAGGTTAACTTTTTTAACGATATAAACAAAGGCAGTTGTGCCACTGTCGCTTCAGACCCATTAGCCAACCATATCTCTACCTTATCATCCATGGTATAAATAGCAATATATTCCCCCTGAGGACTCAAAACCAAATCTCGAATAGCCTCCCCCGCCCTCAACGACCCTTTCCCTATCACCACAGGCTCCCTCAATACCGTTAGTTCCTGCCAACTCAACAACTGCCACCCGAAACGCGACCATATCACTACTTTTTCTGCCTCTTCCGCAAAATCTATACCGATTTCAGCTTCCCATAAATCTGGATTATAAATCCCTCGCAATGACCACCATGACAGCCGCGATTTTGGCCCATAATACAAATCACTCCCCCAACTCATTAAAACCTGATCCGTTTCTGGCCAATACAAAATCTGCTCATCATCCCATTCACTTCCCTTCCATGCCCCCACACACCCTTCATCCCTACTTACCTGCGCCCACAAACTACAAGGATGGTTGAACTGCCCCCAACCTATCAAATACACAACCAAACCAATGACTAAAACAGCCATACCTCGTCGTAAAACGATTGGCATCACGAACATTAATATAATGATATATTTCAAATTAATTCCCAGCGCGGCCCAAACTGGCGGCAAAAAGCTATTTGGCCAATAAACACTATCAATTGCCAAATAAGCCCACAAAAACCCTCCCCATAAAATAGCGGTTCCTATCCAAAACCATGCCCCTCGGCCAAACCCATTATTCGCCATTGTATGCCGCTTGACCTTATTAGGGTGGATATAACGGCTGAATGCAATCAGCAAACCTTCCATATCATCACAATGACCAATGCTCGTCGCTCCACGAATCTTCCGTAATCTAATTTGAAACGGTTCCCCCTTGCCCGTTTGCTCAATCATCACCATCCTAATCTCTGACCAATCAATTTGCCATTTCACCTCCCTTCCTCTTAGCTTCGTAATCCCTGTCTCATCTACTTGATAACCCGTCTCCCTTTCTAACCATCCCTGCCACAGCCACCAAACAAACACCACCCCACCAACAAGCAGTAAACTCACACCATAACCAAATAAAGGCCATAACGGAAACCAAGCCCCCATTCCCGCAGCAAGCCCCAACCCAATCACAAAGACAAACATAACCCACATAGCCTGATGTTTATGCCAGCTAAAATATTTCTCACTCAAGCGCCATGTTGATTCACTATTCATCAATCCATCCTCCTGATTCGTAACCTAACCATATAGAAAACATTGGCTTATCATCCAAAACTATCTTCACACTACTGTTAAACTAATCATACATCATGATCACTTAAATCATAAATACGATAGGAGTTTACATATGACCTCTTCCAACAAACAGAATCCGAACCTAACCTACCCCCTCACCAGCTACACCCTCGGCCTCCTCCTCGCCCTCGCCCTCCTCTTCCTCGGCCTCCAAAACCCCGTCACCACCCCCCTCGGCCAACGCCTCCTCCTCGCCACCACCACCCTCCTCCTCACCCTCTACCTCCTCCCACCCCTCTACCACCGCCAACGCCCCACCCTCACCTCCTTCCTCCTCTACCTCCGCCAAGTCGCCTTCGCCTTTGCCTCCCTCACCCTCCTCCTCCTCACCCTCGCCCTCCTCACCTTCGATACCGAATACGCCCCCACCTACACCCACCGCGCCTTCCGCCAAATCGAACTCGGCATGACCACCACCCAAGTCGAAGCCCTCATCGGCCCTCCCCTCACCACCGCCAACCTCCAACCTTTCACCACCTGGCTCTACACCATGGACGAACAGCCCGATTATGCCCAAACCGGCACCCCCACCGGCTCTTTCTACCAATTTCATTTCGATCACAACGGCCAACTAACCAACGGCTTCGGTCAACAACTCAACCACCATGGTGGCCTCGTCTTCGCCGATGGTGTCAATCCCCTCGAACTAAATCGTGACGACCTAAACGCCCTCCTCGGCGCCACGACCGCCCAAATCAAAGCTCAATTCAACCAACCAAACCACATTTTCACCTCAACCGTCACCCAATACGCCCTTTATTCCCGCTCCCCCAGCGATACCCATTATCACCGCCGAACCGTCGGCTATGATGAGCATGGCCGCGTCGTCCGCATCATCAACGAAATATACTGGGATTAAAACCATAACCGGATCATAAATGGCACCCGCGTCAATAACAATAACAACGTCAAAAACAACGGTGCCAACGGCCACCAAATCGTCCCCATCACCCTCCGCTGGTTCTGAAAATGACGCCACACCGACCACGACCGCAACAAACACGGCACCAACACAACCGGATACATCACCATCGTCCCCAAACTCAAATAGAAGAAAAAGTCGCCCCCATCAAACATACTAACCATCACCATTATCAGCAAAAACCACATCCCGGCCGCCCACGGCAACAACGCCACCAAATAAACCAACGTAAACCGCTTCAACTGCTTCTCAAACAACTCATCACTATCCCGTAACCATGCATCTACCAACCGTTCTTGTAACATCATTACCTCCATAAATATCTAAAACATCCACAAAATCCCCAAAATCCGCGTCAAAAACCACCAAACCTTCCCCCTACACATACTCACAATAGCAAATTCCCGATCACTTTGCTTACACTCTATTAAATTTACCACAAAGACTCTCCCCATACTCCCTAAAAACTCCACATCTTAACAAATTCTCCCCCCCTTTTTCCCACTACCCACCCCCCTTCATCACTGCCTCGTCCCATAACGCCCGTTGCGTACAAACCGTATCTTCACAATGGATAAAGCCTACAATACTTCCTCTATGTGGCCTCGCCATAATATAAACTTCCACACGCCTCGAAGCATAACTAAACTCTTCAATTACAAACTGATAAGGCTCGGCCCCTCCCCCTTCCCACCACTCACGCGCCCCATACTCATTACCAAACACATTTCTATAAAACTGCTCCATCTCTTCTGGCGACCGTTGACTAACAAACATCACCCCATTCCGCTCCCAGAAAAAAATATCTTTCGCCGTTGTATCCACCGGCATAACCACATTATCGCGGAATCCCCAAGCCAACTCATCATCAAAGCTCACCTCTTCTGTCAACTCATCAATCGGCAAGAAAACATCTTCATCAATCATCTCCGCCCAAGCAAAATCATGCAACTCAACATCATACTCAACGAAAGCAACATCCAATAATATCCCCCCAACACCAATAAATAACACGCCAAAAGGAACCATTAACCATCTCAACACCTTTTTGCGCACCATACTATCCAACCACCATTTCCGCCATACTTGCCCTAAACAACCAATCGCAAAAACTGGATACGACAAAATAATAAGGACTGGCACACCAACCCAATCAGGCGCTCCCTGCGGATATCGACTCGCCGCCCACCATGCTAACGCCATCACCAAAATAATAAACCATACGCCCAACATCAATGTATATCCTACCGTCACCCGCACCAAATCCCCTTTGGCCGCTTCCCGATCACCAGTTAACATTTCAAACGCTACCCAATTCACACCCACAAGCGATAACTTACTTATCTCCTTCAACCCATTAACTACTATGACAATAAGTAACTTACCCCATATCAATACAAGCTGATACATTGTTGACTTCAATTTATTCACACCACTCACTCTATCTCTTCCCCCGCTAACCACGCCCGCAACTTATCTCGATCACCACACCCCAACCCAAAACATGACACCAACCCCACCACTCGGCCAGCCAGCACCTCCTCCCGTCCCCACTCATCACCAATATAAATTTCCATACTATTACTACTAAATCCCGGCGCAAACTGCAATTGTGTATAACCATCAACCACACTCACCTCCACCTCTTCTTCCCCATACTGATCCGCAATCACATCCCGATAAAACTGCTCTATCTCCTCAACTGACCATTCCGTCACAAACACAACCGATTCATCTCCCCACATCACAACATCTTCCGGTTCAACATCCAACGGCACCCCTAACTCACTAAAATCAGCATACATACGTGGACGAAACCCACCTTCACTCGCTAACTCATTCAACGGCAAAGAAATACTTTTATCAATATACATCGCCCACTCAAAATCATGCAACTCAACATCAAATTGATAAAGCAACAAATCAGTAACTACCCCTCCACTACCTAACAACAGTATCAACAACGGCCACCACACCCACTTCATGACCCTTTCTTGCGCCTTCGTCTGGCGCCAAATAAACCACATCCCCCCCAAACAAATCAGCACCACAACCGGATAAATCAAAATCAAAAAAGTTGGAATCGCTACCCAATCGGGAGCCGGATAAGGAAACCGCCCCATCAAATACCACCCCACCGTAAAAAATGCGCCTGCCCCCCACGGCACCAACGACAACAGATAAATCACCGTAAACTGTTTCAAACTCCCCCGAAACGCTGCTTCATCATTCGTCAACCACGGCTGCACCAATCTTTCATACAACATACTATCGTCCCTTTCGTAAATCATTAGGTAAAAACAGGAGTCTATACTCAATAATACTCTACCCAATCCCCCCCACCTCCATCAACCACTCAAGTGCAACCATCCACACACCCACCCCGTAACGGCGTGGCATTCGGCGCCTACCCTTCCTAAAAACGTCAACTCTTCTCTCGCACGATAGCCTGCCCTAAGCTTGTCGAACGGGCCTCGCCCCCCTAACCTCCCAAACACCATTACCTCCCCTCGGCCTCCCGCCCCTCTACGCGACCTCGCAGCTTTCTTAACCATTCCCCTCCAACCCACAACACTTCCCTAAAAAGCTGCGAGGTCTCTTCCCCGCCCCCGCGCCAGCCCCATCGTAACGGCGAGGCATTCGGCGCCTAACCTCCCTAAAAACTTCTCACCTTCTCTCGCCGAATAGCCTGCCCTGAGCTTGTCGAACGGGCCTCGCTACCATCATCTCCCAACTACCATAATACTACCTCGGCCTACCCCCTCTCTCTCCCCCAACCTCCCCCAACACCCGCAACAACCGCCGCGTCATCACCTTCGTATTCGGCCCCACCTCCGCCGGCGGCCCCACACACGCCGGACACCCATCCCGACACCGACACCCCCCCACCAACTCACTCGCCCCCGCCAACAACGTCTCATGCAACTCAAACAACCGCTGACTAAAACCAACCCCCGCCGCCACCCGCTCATAAATCACCACCGTCGGCGCCCCCGTCAACGGACTCCGCCCCTCTGTCGTCACCTGAATATCATGCGGATCACACATCAAAAACAACGGCGCCAAATTCCCCAATACATACCCCAACCCCGCCAACGCCGACCGCGTCCGCTGCCCCTCCTCCGCCATCCGATGACAACTCGGACACAAACTCACTAAATTCCCTAACTGATTCGCCTCTTTATATGTCTCATTCTCCCCCGCTACATAATTAAATGTCCGAAACGGCCGCACATGATGCACATGCAACACCTTCTCCCGCCCATCCGCCCCACACCGCCGACACACCCCACCATCTCGCACCAACGCCTTCTCCCTCTGCTCATCCCAATTCGGCCCATAATCATTCGGCGCCAATAACACCCCCTCGGCCAACAACCGCTTCGTCAAATCCTCCCCCAACACCAACCAATACCCACTCGTCAACAACTCCAACGGCGGCAAATCAATCTCCCCAAACCCCAACGTCTCCTGACTATACCGCTTCACTTTCCGATAACCCGTCGCCTGCGTCACCACCAACACATCCCCAAAAGCCCGATAAATATCCCCCTCGGCCACCTCCATCTCCGCCTCCAACGACTGAATCTGACTATTCAAACTCGCCCGCGTATAATAATCCACCTCCTGCGGCACCACCTCCGCCAACAACCCCTCCCAATCTAAACTCTGCACCAAATACGACCGCGCCTGATGCATATAAATCGCCCCCTCATGCACCAACGACGGCGCACTCTCCACATCCACCTCCCCAATCACCTCCGGCCGCTCCCCACTCACATCCTGAATCACCACCCGCTCATCACTACTCGTCCGCAACGACACCCTCTGCGCCGGCCCCCCCTCCCCCAACCAATGATACCGCCCCCCCGTCTCATGCATCGTCCCCATCTCCGTCAACGCCTCCAATAACTCATCCACATCCCCCGCCCCACCAAAATCTTCCCCACTCTTCATCGGCAACTCAAACGACGCACACAACAAATGCTTCACCAACAACCGCAAATTGTCCGGATTAATCAACGCATGCTCCGGCGATTGCCCAAACAAATAACGGGGATGATTACAAATATACTGCTCCAATGGACTCCCACCCGCAATCAACAACACCATCGACTCCGCCTCCGTCCGCCCCGCTCGGCCCGCCTGCTGCCACACCGCCGCAATCGACCCCGGATACCCCGTCAACACCGCCGCCCCCAACGCCCCAATATCAATCCCCAACTCCAACGCATTCGTCGCCACCACCCCCCGCAACGCCCCCGACCGCAACCCACCCTCAATCGCTCGCCGCTCCAACGGCAAATACCCCCCCCGATACCCATTCACCATCGCCGGATCCAAACCGGCAAACTTCAACTCATCCTGCAAATACGACAACAACAACTCCACCGTCTGCCGCGCTCGGCCAAACACCACCGTCTGCACCTCGTTCTGCAAACACAACAACGCCGCATCCCGCGCCGCCATCACACTACTCCCCCGAATCCCCAACTCCTCATCCACCATCGGCGGCGTATACAATAAAAACTGCTTCGACCCACTCGGCGCCCCGTTCATCTCCGGCCCGATAAGTGTAAACGGCTTCTCCACCAATCGCTCCGCATGCTCCTTCGGATTAGCAATCGTCGCCGAGCAACAAATAAATTGCGGCGCACTCCCATAAAAAGCACAAATCCGATTCAACCGCCGCAACACATTGGCCACATGGCTCCCAAACACCCCGCGATACGTATGAATCTCATCAATCACCACATACGATAAGTTCTGAAAGAAATCACGCCAACTCGTATGATACGGCAAAATCCCACTATGCAACATATCTGGATTGCTGATAATAATGCTCCCCGTCTTCCGCGCCGCCGTCCGTAAATTGCGCGGCGTATCCCCGTCATACGTGTGCACCCGCCCCACCATCCGCCCCGACCGCAACCAATCCGCCGTAATCGCTGCCTGATCCTGCGCCAACGCTTTCGTCGGAAACAGATACAACGCCCGCGCCCCCGGCTCCACCGCCAACCGTTCCAACACCGGAATCGTATACGCCAACGACTTCCCCGACGCCGTCGGCGTCGCCAACACCACATTCTCCCCCCGCCGCACCCCCTCAATCGCCGCCACCTGATGCCGATAAAAGCCGGTCACCCCCATCTCCGCCGCCATCTCTGCCACGGCGGGGATTAACGGCCGTTCCAACTCCCCATACACCCCCCGCCGCCCCGGCAACCGCTCCCACACCACCACCTGCGCCATAAAATCCCGATTAAACCGTAACTGCTCCAGAACCTGCCCAACACCCATAATACCTCCAACCAACTACAACTCACCCTAACAACACAAGCCTCACCACTAAACTCAGTAAAAAATCCCCAAAATCCGCGTTAAAAACCATCAAACCTTCCACCTACATACAATCTACAGCAGCAAAATTCAAACCCTTTCCATTCCACCTCTAATCATCCCACAACGTACTCACATCAAAATTCGCAATATCCGTCCCCGGCCCATACTGATACACATTCTGCCACGGAATATAATTACTCACAAACGTATCATCCAACAACAAATCACCATTCTCATTCCGTACCACCCGCCGAATCGTCACCTTCGCCCCCTCAACCGCCCAATCAACCTGCTCCACCTCACCCGGCGCTAAATCAGGATTCTCCTCCCACACATCCGGCTTAGGTGGTCGAATATTCTCATAAACCGGCCCATACTTCTCCACCTGCCGCCCCAAACTCGTGCTATAAAACTTCACCCACAACGACTGATTCACTTCGTTATAATAATTCTCAATCAACAAATGATACGGCGTGTTATTCGTAAACCGCAAATCAACCAACGGCGAGAAAATCGTCGCATCCATCCCCGGCCCCTCACCGTCATTGTAATAATAAACCTGATACCCATGCTCCAACCGCTCATTAATCGGGAAACCAGCCCAAAACGCGGTCTGATAAATCGTCGTGCTCACTTGGCACACACCACCACCCACCCCTTCAATCGTCCGTCCACCCAAAATAATCAAACCCGTCTCATACCCATCCGCTTCACTAATCGGCCCCAAAAACTCATTAAACGAAAACTCTTCCCCTGGCCCCACCACAATCCCATAAAAATTCGATGCCGCTCGCGCAATATTATGCTTCCGCGCATCCGATGACCCATAAAACCACGTCGTGCTATCACTCACCAACTCCGTAATCCCCAACTCCTCGGCCGTCGCCCCCGAATGCGCCACCGGCACAATCGGCTCCAACACAAACGGTATCGTCCGATCCGCCGTCTTCACCGCCTGATTAAACGCCGCCATCGTCCCTTCCACATCCAATTCCCGACCATTAATATGCGGCTCCACCAATACCAACTGCTCCGTATTATCATCAAAATAATACCGCGCATTGACCGGTTCCCGATGCAATTGCGCCGCCAACGGACTCAACCAATTGCGCAACGCTACCTGATCAATCAACACATCATGCCGATACGTCCCGTTCCCTAAATCAACCATCTCCACCCGCAACCAATTCGTCAATGTCTCCACCGATAATTCCCATCGGGCCAAATCATCATCCGCTAATGGCTCCGCAATATAAAAACTCACCGGGCTCGCCACCACCTGCTTCGCCTCATTCGTCGCCTGCGTCGCATCCACCACCTGTGGCGGCAACTGATGAATCAATAACGGCAACTCCGCCCCACGCAAATCCGTCAACGGCTGCAACAACCGACTCTTCAACTCACCCCGATCTAACTGCCGCCCCATCTGGGCATCTGTAAACGATGTCTCTTCCCCATTAAAATATAACACCGCATTCTGCGCCGGCTGATCAATCGCCTGCGCCAGCTCCGCAATCGCTCTATCCAACTGCCCTTCATCCAAAATCACCACCGGTGGCACCGGCTTCCCATGATACCAAATCGACCACTGCTCCTGCAGTTGCGTCAACCCATCTCCCGCCCGCCCCACCTCGGCCGCCGCCGCCGCCGTCGCCGCCGTATCAAACCGCAAACCCAGCTCCGCTGGCGTTCGCCGCCACCGCTCCCCCGTCACCTCATCCACAAAAATAATCACTTCTTCATTCGCGTACGGCAACATCGTCGCCAACGACTCCTCCGCCTGCGCCTCCGTTTGCCCACTCAAATCCAACCCCCACACCGTCACCCCTGCTACCACCCGCCCCGCCGTCCCCTGCTCATACTGATTCAATGACATCGCCATAGCAATGAGAATAATAACCGCCGTCACCAACGGCGGCACCAAAAACCAACGCAATTTCTGTCCCCACGATACCTTCCCCGCATCACTTACTACTGGTGTCATTTGTGTCATATATCTCTCCACACATCACGGTCAAATCAATTTCACTACGATTATAGAAGCAGTCAAATAGCTAAATCTTACTTTACCATCACTCAGTATAACACAACACCGTTTCCCCCACCCAATTATTTAAGATCTTGTAACTATTAACCTGAGTTCGACAATTCTCCCCCTCCTCCCAACATCATTTCGAGCCCAGTTCAATCCGCCCCACACGCCCCTCTCTTCACCAACACAAAAAAAATCTGTCCAATCCCCAAAATCCGCGTCAATATCCACCAAACATCCTCAAACCAACCCCCACCTCAAACTCAAAACACCCTTCCAACCAAACACCCCTCCCTCTCTTCACCAACACAAAAAAAATCTGTCTAATCCCCAAAATCCGCGTCAAAATCCACCAAACATCCTCAAACCAACCCCCACCTCAAACTCAACACACCCTTCCAACCAAACACCCCTCCCTCTCTTCACCAACACAGAAAAATCCCCAAAATCCGCGTCCAATCCTCCAAACCTCACCTCCACCATAACCTCTCCTCCAACCACAAACAAAAAAAATCTGTCCAATCCCCAAAATCCGCGTTAATATCTCCAAACCTCACCCACACCAACACCTTACCTCCACCACACAACCAAAAAACCCCCCCCCATCACTACTCTATCTCCGCCTCCTCCCACAACCGCAAAAACTCATCCACAAACGGACTCGCAAAACCCGCATCCGTAATAATCACCACATTCTCATCATTACTATCATTCGCACTAGCCGTAAAATTATACGACCCCATAATCACCGTCTCCCGATCAATCACCATCACCTTATGATGCATAATTCGCGAATTCCCATCCTGCGCCGCATACACCTTCTCCCAACCACCATCACGCAACTCCGGATAATAACTATACTCCGTCTCCGACCCCGTCTTCTCAAAAATCGCCCACACCTCAACCCCCGCCTCGGCCCGCTCCATCACCGCCGCCCCAATCAAATCATTCGTGAACGAAAACGCCAAAATCAACACCTCTTCATCCGCCGTCGCCACCCAATCCGCTATAATCCCCTCAACCTTTTTCCCCTCCGGCGAAAAATAATTCTCAAACGCTACCCCATTCGCCTCAAACCGCTCCGCCGGCGTCGCCTCCGGCGACCGCACCCCAAACGCCCGATCATCATACATCTCATCCATCTCCGCCACATAATTGCTCACCAACTGCGGCACCTCAAATCGAACCAGATTGTTATTGTTACAATAAATCCCATTACTACTAAAATTCGTCGACCCTGTCCACACAACCCGATTATCAATCACCACAAACTTGTTATGCATCAACGCCGACCGATCATCCACCACCACACTAATCCCATTCCGCCGCAACCGATTAATCGCCGCCGCTGGCGTATGCTCATCATCCACCACCACCCGCACAAAAACACCATTCTCTTCCCGATCTATCAACGCCTCAATCAAACTCTCCAAATCTAAATCAAAACTAGCAATATCCACCTGCTCCCGCGCCTGACGAATATCATCAGCCATAATCTCATCAATCCCCCCCCGACGCTCACTCTCATCTGGACAGGTCGGCTCCGTAAAATAAATCTGATACCAATCACTACTCGTCATCCCCGGCTCATCATTCCCCATAAGCCCTCCACCATCATCAACCGCCCCTCCACTATCCTGCGTCGCCCCATCATTAATCACTACCACCGGCTCCCCATCACTCCCCTCTTCATAAATCACATCCACACCCAAAAACCGCAACACAACCAACAACAAAATCACCACCACACTGCCACCACCAGCTGCCACTTTCTTGCCCATCATCACACCTCAACATTCTAAAACAGTCACAGGATCGCCATTTGCCACACCTGTCACCAAACAATAGTAAAAAAATCTCTCTACAAACACCATGTCTGCCCAAAGTTCTGACTGCTCATCCACTCCAAAACAGCCTGATTACAGTCCAAACCACCGCAGAAAAAACAGTGCGCCCCCCCAAACCTACCCCTGCCCATCCCCCGCTAACCACACCACACCAAAAAACGTCACCGTAATATCTTTCTTGTACGGATGCACACTAATCGTCGTAATATCATCCGCCATATCTTGCCATCGCGCCTCCACCGCCGCCACCTCGGCCTCCATCGCCTCCGCCAACTCCGCCATATCCGCCTGCAACTCCACAATCGCCGCCTTCGTCTCCGCCACATCCTGCCGCGCCTTCTCCGTCATCCGCCGCTTCGTCATCGACGCCGACAACGACCGCCGCCGCCGCGTAAACAACCCCAATAACGTCTCAAAATGTTTCACCCCTTCCTCCCGCTGCCGATGCATCAACTCCGCCTCATCCGCCTCTAAATCCCCCTCCTCCCGCTTTAACTTATCCCGAATCCCCTCCAACTTCTTCTGATACGTCTGCGTAATCTTTGTCGTCTCCGCATCCGCCTTCGCCTCGGCCACCGCCACACATTGCGTCATAAAATTAACCGCACTCATCTCCGGCCCCGCATACAAATTGAAACCCTCATGACTCCACACATGCACTTCACTATGATGATACAGCCAATCCACAAACTGATTCTTTAATGGTGTGATACTCCGCATCTCCGCAAATGCCGGTGGCAACGGCTCATACAACGCCCCCAATGCCGGCTCATACACCGTCGGCGGATACTCCACCATCGGCTTCTCATGCGCCGCCCAATCAATCATCCCCCGCAATCCCGTCAACGGTAACAAAAACAACCGATCTTCACTACTCATCAACCGATACTTCCGCTGATTAAACCGAATTTGCGCCCGCGCTAACCAAAACGGATGATAAAGAACCTCACCCCCCGCCCCCTTCGGCAATGCCCGCCCCCACACATGACCTGCCGGCACAAATAACTCATTAATCGTATGCGGCAACTTCGGCCGCTCCGCCACCGGCGCCACCATCTGCGGCGCCGCCCCCACCGACGCCACCTTCGGTGCCGCCTCGGCCACCCCCTCACTCACCACCACCCCCACCTCCGTCCGCACCACATTCTGTATCTGTGCCCCCACCCGCTCATTCAACGCCCCTAACCGATCACGCATAATCGGCCCCGCTAAATAATTCATCGCCCACCGTGTCTTAAATAAAACCGGCTCCTTCTCATGCACATTCCGCAACACAAACACCCGCTTATCCAACCGCGATAACCACGCCTCCACCTTCCCCCGCGACTCATCTACCCCCAAATTGCTCATCAACCCATCCACCAACCGCATCTTATCCCGCTCCGTCGCCAACTTCCCAATAAACCAACTCCCAATATTCGACAACGCCTTATAATCTAAATCAGCCGGATTTTGCGTTGCCAACAACACCCCCAACCCAAACGCCCGCGCCTGCTTCAACAAACGCATCATCGGCCCCTTCGATGGCGGATTCGCCGTCGGCGGCAAATACCCAAAAATCTCATCAAAATACAACAATGCCCGCAACGATGTCGTCCCCGATTGCGCCCGCAACCATGTCTCAATCGTTGTCATCAACAACGTCACAAAAAACATCCTCTGCTTATCATCCAAATGGGCAATATAAAAAATCGTATGCCGCGGACTCCCATTCGCCGTATACAACAAATTATCCCCCTGCAACATATCCCCCTGCAACCACGTCTGAAATGACGGCGCCGCCAAAATATTATTCAACTGCAACGATAACCCAAACCGCTCCTTCTCTGGAAAAAAGGTCTCCACATCAAACACCCCCACATGGGTAAACGGCGGATTCTGCACCTGCATAATTAAATCCGCTAACCCCAAATCTTGCCCCGCCTGCCACGCATGCTCAAAAATATGGGCCAACAAAATATGCTCCCGCGATTGCAACGGATTCACATCCGTCATCCCCACCAACCCTAACAACGCCGTCACCGTCCCCCCAATCCGCTCTCGCAAACTCTCTTCATTCCCCGCCCACGCCACCTCCGGCGCCGCCAACGACGATAAAATACTAATCGGCAACCCCGCCTCCGACCCCGGCGTATAAATTCCAAACTGTACACTATCCCGCAACGCTTCAATCCGCTCCGGCTCAATCCCCCACTCGGCCAACCCCGCCCGCCACTTCTCCGCCTCCGCCGCCCCCGCCTCGGCCAAATTCCCCCCACCTTTCTCCACCGTCGACCCATCTAACCAAGGCTCAAAATCCTCCCCCCTCAACGCCGGAAAATGTAACAATAAATTAGCAATATCCCCCTTCGGATCGATAATAATTGCCGGCAACCCCGCCAATGCCGCCTCCTCCAACAAATCAATACACAAACCCGTCTTCCCCGATCCCGTCATCCCCACCACCATCCCATGCGTCATTAAATCGTTCGGGTCGTAATAAACCGCTTCTGTCCCCACTTCCCCCGTCTCCGCCGCCACCTTTCGCCCTAAATAAAAGCCGTTATCAGTCCCACTCATCGCCGTTCACTCCTCAATTCATCTACTCATTATCATCACGCATCGCTGACCACCACCCCATCAACCGCTCCCCTAACGTCTTCTCTTCCTCTTCTTCCCGTTCCGATGAAGCTTCATCCCCTTTCTCTTCTTCTGCACGCCCTTCCCGTTCCGATGTTTTCACATCCGCCTCATCTATTTGCTCCGCCACCACTGGCTCCGGCACGGCCTCCAATTTTACCGCCTCACCTTCCACTACCGGTTGACTAGCCTCGGCCACATCCGCCGCCACTACCGGCTCCGGCACCGCTTCCAATTTCGCCGCCTCATGTGGCCGAGGGTTTGGCTTCGGTTTTGGTTTCGGCCGTTCAGCCACCTCCGTTTCAGCCGTCTCCTCATCCCCCGTCTCAATCTCCATCCCCTCTAATAACGGTAACAAATCGATCAACTCATCAGCCACCTCCCCCTTCGCCCACGTTTCTTTGCCCGCTAATATCTGCTCTTTTACCCCCTCCCCCGCCTCCAACCGCTCCAACCGCGACGCCAATGTCATCGCCATATCTTCAAAATCTTCCTCTTCCCACTTACGCCACCCCCCCACCAACTCATTAACCCCCAACATCACTTGCCGCACCCCACGCCCTAACTGCTCAATCTCCTCACGCGCCATCCCCTCGGCATCAGCCGTCACCCCCTTCACATACCCCTCCCCCCACGACAACAAACGCTTCGCCTGCCCATCATCCAAATGATCACGCAAACCCGCATTTTCATACCAACTAGCTACCATCCGCCCCACCTCGGCCGATAAATCAGCCCCTGTTAAAAATTCTTGTTCTTCCATACCGCCCATTGTACGCCAAAACCCCCCATTTGTCATAATTCTCCCCCCCACCCGTAATGACGTGGCATTGTGCGCCTTATCTCTCCCGTCCACGCCCAATATCACTCTCGCACAATGCCGCGTCCCCCCAAACTCCACCTCACTTATGACCTCCCCTCGGCCTCCACCCCCTCTCTACCCCTCCACCCGTCCCAGCTCCGACCCCAACGTACCGGCGAGGCATTCGGCGCCTAA
>DATHYN010000008.1:0-44326 GCA_035459145.1 Anaerolineae bacterium
CACCAATACCCCCGAAACAGTCCAAGCCATTTTTCAAGATGTGTTAGTCGAAGAGGGTGTTGGCAAAGCCACCTTTGAAAATAGCGGCGATGTTCACCAATGGTCTTTTACTCTCACCTCCAATGATGTCATCTCCCTCTCCGTCGCTCCCGCTATCAATGACGATATCCGCATCACTGTCAAAGACAATGATGGCAACACCCTCGCCACCCAAAACAATGCCGGCGCCGGCCAAGTCGAATTCCTCCGTCTCCCCATCAACACCCCCGGTGATTATGACGTCTACGTCGAGGAAATAAATGGCAATACCAATAGCTACGCCGTCCTCCTCTTACTCAACACCTCTTTCAACTTTGTCCTCGAAGAAGCAACCAGCTATGGCTCAACCGTTAACGGCTCCCTACCCCCAGATACCGATCATTTCATCAGCTTCTACGGTAATACCGGCGATATCATCACCATCGAACTCACCCCCGATGCCAACTCAAACATCCTCTTCATGCTCTACGACGATGAAATGACCCTCATCAACAACCAAACCTACTCCACCGG
This sequence comes from Anaerolineae bacterium, assembly GCA_035459145.1. GTDB lineage: Bacteria > Chloroflexota > Anaerolineae > Promineifilales > Promineifilaceae > DATHYN01. Next base: position 553 of record DATHYN010000008.1, read on the forward strand.
CGTGGGTGAAACACGCTCCTTAGTCGACTTCGAACTAACTAGAACAGGCCTTTTCACGATTCGTATCGGTGAATTCAACTACGAAGATGCCACCTACACCCTCTACGTCACCAACTAATCCCCAGGTTTAATTCATTATGGAACTCAGATTAGTATAATTTCCCCAATCACCACCCTCCAACCACACCCCCCCCTCACTTTACCAACACCAAAAAATCCGTCCAATCCCCAAAATCCGCGTTAAAATCCACCAAACCTCATCAAACCATCCTCCAACTCAAACAAAACACACATACTACCCCCACTCAATCTAAAATAGCCTCCATCTCCGCCTGCACAGCCTTCGCCAAACCCTCGGCCGTATCCCCCTCCCTCGGCACCACCACCGGCAATAACACCAACCTCGCCCGCAAACGCCCCCCTGGCCGCGACCCCAACCGCCAAATCGCCCGCAAAATCCCCTCCGACCGCTGCCAAATCATATACTCAAACTGCTCATACTTAATCACACACGGCAAAATCGGAATCCCATGCTCCAACGCAATCGCAAACGCCCCGTACCGAAACGGCAATAACCCCTCCCCTGTCCCCCGCCGCCCCTCCGGATAAATCGTAATCGCCGGATACGTCTCCAACTTCCCAATCACCTGCCGCGCCTGCCGCCGCGACGACTTATCCTCACGCTTAACAAACACACAACCAATTATCCGCCCCACCCGCCCCACAAACGGTATATTCAAGACCTCTTCCTTCGCCAAATAACGCAACGGAATAAAGGTCGATAACACAAAAATATCAAAATAGGTCACATGATTGGCAAACAATAACCCCTGATGCGCCCCAATCTTCTCTTTATTCGCCCCCACAATCTCCACATTAAATAACCAACAATAAAACCGCGCCGTCCATGTCGGTATCCACGCCGCTAAGGGCAACTGCCGATAACGCCAAAACGGCAACCAACTCAACACAATAACCAACGTGCCTCCCAAAATCACCCCCAAAATCAAACCGATTACACGAATAGTTCCTTTTAAAAAACGCATATAATTTCAATATATGTTGTCAACTAGCTATTATTGTTTAAAATCAAGGATTGAACGCAACTGTCATTTCGAGCGCAGTTCAATCTGCTTCACTCCAACAACTCAATCCTTTACAATCAAGGATTGAACGCAACTGTCATTTCGAGCGCAGTTCAATCCGCTTCACTCCAGCAACACAATCCTTTACAATCAAGGATTGAACGCAACTGTCATTTCGAGCGCAGTTCAATCCGCTTCACTCCAGCAACTCAATCCTTTACAATCAAGGATTGAACGAAGTCGAGAAATCTACTACTACCCTACACCACACAGCCACAACAAAGGCACCAACTTACAAAACCAATTCTAAACCATCCCCACACAATACACAACACCAACCACCAACTCACCAAACCGAGGCTATAACGCAATATGTTCACAAATAAATCCAATTTCACTCACCACCATTGGCCCCTCATCATCCTGCTCACCCTCATCCTCCTCACCGCCTGCCAACAAGATACAAACAACAGCGGCAATCCTCGCGCCGGCACCAATCCCAACCAAACCACCACCAATGTCACCACCCCCCTCCCCATCACCCCCGTTACCCTCCCCCCCACCGCCACCCCCTTCCCCACCTTCTCCCCACCTACCACCATCCCCCTCACCACTACCATGCCCCTCACCACCACCACCCCTTGGACCATCTTCGTCTACATCGATGGCAACAACAGCCATGAAACCGCCGCCCTCACCGACTTCCAAGAAATGATCACCGCCGGGGTTGGTCCCGATATCCATCTCGTCGTCCAAATCGTTCGCCACCCCGATTATGACCAACGGGATGGCGATTGGCGCACCAGCCGCCGCTACCTCATCCGTCCTCGTCCCGATGGTAATAGCGAAACCGCCTTGTGGAGCGAACAACCTGTCGATATGAACGATCCCGCCACCCTCACCGACTTTATCCGCTGGGGGGCTGATTTGTATCCCGCCAACCATTATGGCCTGATCGCTTGGGACGCCACCCTCAACACCGATTTACTCATCACCGCCCTCAACGATACCGCTTCCCTCTGGCCCCAAAACAAACTCGATTTCATCGCCCTCGATGCCCCTCACACCGCCCAACTTACCACCTTCGCTCAATTCGCCCCCTACGCCCACTATCTCATAGGCCGCCCCGGCTGGCGCTACGAAGCTGGTTGGAATTACAATTGGATCGGTGCCGGCTACCAAGACCCCACCAACCTCACCACACCACAGCTTGCCCAACGTTGGGCAAGCACTGATGCCGCCGTCATCCGCACCGCCGACCTGCCACCACTCTTAACGGCCGTGAACCTCTGGACCCACACCGCCCTCACCACCGCCGACACCCCTCAAGCCCGCTGGCTCACCACCCCCACTACTCCCATCGGTCTCCAATACCCCGCCTATCTCGTCAACGAACAACTCAGTTCCACACCCATTACCGCTTTCTATCAACTCACCAGCCAGCGGAACGCTGACTTCCCTATCACCATGACCGACTACTGGGCCCCATCTCTCCCCGCTGGCTATCAAACCCATGCCTTTAATTGGGAACCATGGGGCTATCGGCTTCAAGCCGGCCAACAAGCCTCTATCTTACTCGCCACCGAGGCGGGCCCCACCCCCACCCTACGCCAAATCGCTGGCCTGTATCAAGCCCCTAACGAACCTCCTGTCACCGCCTATCTCGTCGCCCCCGTCCCCGCCACCGCCCCCGCCGAAATCTGGCAACAAGCCGGTTCCGAATGGTTAGCTCGTCAACCAATGCCTGGTGCCACCTTCCAACCCGCTGGCGGCCAACCACTTCCTCGCGGTGAAGACGATTTAGGCTGGCAATGGCAAATCACCCCGCTGCCCGCCGGTGATTATCGCTGGCAGGGGCAACTAACCACCCACCTCGGCCTCACCACCACCCTCGCCACCACCATCACCGTCGCCACCCGCGACTGGCAAGCCAACAAAGCCCTCTACTGGGACACCACCCACGGCTTCCAATTCTTGTATCCGGCCGAGTGGGGCAATATCCAGCAAACCGCCGCCGGTTGCGAAGGCGTTGACGTCCTCGCCTGTGCCCAACCCATCGCCGACACCACCATGCACCTCACCCGCTACACCGACCTATCACCACGTATGCAAGTAGCCGACTGGCGTAACTCAGTCCTAGCCCAATTTGGCGGCGTTGACCTCCTCTTTGAACGCGCCATCACGCTCGATGGTGTCCCCGCTCTATGGACCGCCTATGGCTACGACGGCCCAACCGGCCCCCGTATTGGTGTCTTTATCGCCACCATCGTCTCTGGTAATGGCTATTTGCTCGATATCGATGGACCGGCCGAGGTCGAAAGCAGCATCACCCTCTGGACAGACGAAATCGCCCAAAGCTGGCTCTTCCGTGGCGCTGATATCCAACGTCGCCCCCCTCAATGGCAAATTCAAACAGTCGCTAATATCACCGCCACCATCCCCACCAACTGGTCTTATCAAGCTGTCAACGGTTGGTACCGCTGGGGCTGGTCCGCCTCCCCCGGCGGCTTCGCCGCCCTCCGCACCCAACCATCAGACGATTTAGCCCCCCTCCTCGGCCGCCTCCTCCGCGACGCCGCCACCGGCGTCACCAACTTCCAAGCCGACCCCGCCACCACGGCCCGCTGGGGCCCCGCCGACTGGACCACCGTCACCTTCCGTTACGATGGCATCACCCACGGCCAAGTCGCCGCCCGACCATGGAAAGACAACCAATGGCTCCTTCTCTGGTCCGAAAGCGGCTCCTCCCCCCAACCCACCGATGAACAAGCCCTCGACTTTATGCTTTCATCACTCCGCTGACCCTTCCGCCCTCACCAAATACCGCCGACTTACTATCTGCGCCACAAATAAGGAAATCGGTAACAGCAAATAGGCCGGTATCGTCTCAAAATTCCCATCCCGCGTCGCTAAAAAGATGCCCCACTGCCCCACAAACAAAAACAGCAACGTCGCCACGATAATCACCCAACCGCGCCATCCCGCTTGCTTCCGCTGTACCAACGCAAATATCTGAAACAACGGCAACAACAAAATCGTGTACGATGTCGTCGCAATCCGATAAGCCACAAATTGGGTCAGATTAAACGTCAACCCCGTCGTCCACAAAAAGCCAGACTCACCACTGTCCCGATTTTGCCACCACTCAAATATCAAATACAGATAGAAACCGATCGTCACCACATACTCAACCGATGCCCCCAAATCCCACATGCGACGCGTCACCATCCAAATCAGTGAATGATAGTTAGACAAGCCCGCCACCGTATCATAGTTCCGGATCGCATTGATAAAATCAAGCGGCCACGTCGGCACCAACAACAACGCCACCCCCGACATCAATACCATATTAACCGTAAACCCCACCCACAACGACCATCGTCGCTGATAACCAGACCATAACAACAGCCACGGCACCACCAAATACGTCATTTGCGGCTTCAACGTCGCCACCGCCAACGCCACCCCCGCCCAAAAATCCAGCTTTTTCTGCATCGCTAACAGGCACAACGCCAAGGCCACAAACACCACCGTCGCCATCTGCCCCAAAATAATCGCCCGCAGGTGGGGATAAACCAATATCGTCCACACCAAAATCCCCACCAACAACGGTTTATTCGGTTGCCAGCGCGCCGCTGGCATCATCAATGCCGTCCCCGCCACCACGGCCACAATCATCAAACTCATCCAAATCGCCTGCACCACCGCATAATCCCGAATCGCGCACAACGGTACAAAAAAGAATAGCGTGTACAATGGATAAGAAAAAGCGGCCAAATCTTCCCCCAACTCGGCCGGCCGCCCATACATCCGCATCTGCGTCTGCAACGTCGCTTCATCTGAATACGGATTAATGCCATCCCAAAAATAAGCACACCCATTCGACCACCGCGCCAAGAAATCATTAGCCCCCGGAAACTGTGTCGTATAAATCTGATACAAAAAGTAACTTTGCAAACCGATAACGATGATGGCCAAAACGGCCGTTACCCCCCACTCCACCCACCGCGACCGCCCCAACTTATCCTTACTCATCACGCACCTCATACAACTCATAACCAGGCGTTGTCGTCACCTGCTCCAAATAATCAGCTTTCAACTGATCCAAAAGCTGTCGATTCAGTGAGACCGCATCGTAAGCCAACGCCTCTTGGCTATCTAAATGATCAAAACCAGCTTGAAAAATCAAAACATGGGACACCCCCATCTCTTCCCAAGCCCCCACAATCCCCTCAGCATCCTCATACAGATAGATAAAATTGCCAAAACTGTCCAAAATACTGTCCGGCCGACAATCCCGCTCACAATAATAACTGCGTGGCTCCCACAACATTAACACCGTCGCCTCATCTACCAACGCCTCATCAATATACTGCATCATCCTATAATGCCCCGGTAACCGACGTTGCAAATACGCCTCCCTCGTCTCCCCCCCACTCAAATACGCCCACGGCTGATAAACAAAACACTCCCCCACATGATGGACCAATGTCATCACCAAGATAAATCCCCACGCCACCTGCACAATCCGCTGAATCGTCACATCATACCGTGGTAATCGCTCATACAAAAGCGCCACCAACGGCGCCAACGTCACAAACGCGGCTAACATCAACCGTGTCTGAAACAACGCCCCCGAGTTAAACGCCCCTGCCGTCCACACCACCGTTTGCGCCAGCGCAAACAGCGCCAACGGCACCACCGCTCCATATTCCGGATGTGGCCGCCGCCGATAACGACTCACCAAGTAAAGTAACGGCGGCAACAGCAACAAAAATAACGGCCCCGTCAACCCATCCGCACTCGCATCCTGCATCCCATTAACAAAATCATACCCTAACGTAATCGTCAACGGCAACAACAGCAATGACAACGGATTCTGACCCAAACCAGTCCCCGCCGCCGCATACCCCACCGCCCGAAATTCATTCCAAAACGGCCCACCAAAAACAAACGGATAAAATGGATTCCCCATAAACGCCATATTTTTCAAATACCAAGGCAACGCAATTAAAATAGCCGGCGCCGAAAAGATAAACGCTTGCCGCATCGCCACCATCGGCTCCCGCCGATGTTGCCATAAAATGTACAAACCAATCGTCAACGGCGCGATAAAACTCGTATATTTGAGGCTCATCGCCAAGCCAGCGCACAACCCGCTAATAATCAGCCACCCACGCCCCTCGGCCCCCACCCCCTCCTCCCGATAACACAAATACGCATAAAACGCCCCGTTCGCATAAAACGCCAACGCCAAATCGTTATACGCCCAACTCGCTAAGGTCAACAACATCGGCAATGTCGCCACCGCCAATCCCGCCAACCACCCATTCGTCACCCCCAAATGACGCCGCGCCGTCCCATATACCAACCCAATAATCAAAAAGTAATTGCCAAAATGAAGCAGTTGGGGCACGATATCCCCCCGCACCGCCATCACCAACATAAAAACGATACTGTACAACGAAGGGAAACTAAGATGAGGAATATCTCTGCCGGGATAAATCCCCCCCGCCTCTAAATACAGTTTCGGACCGGTTAAATGGTAAAAAAGCCCGTCCCAACTGGTCGGTGGCAACAACGTTAAGCCCAAACCAATCATTAACGTCAGGCTAAAATACAAGGTCGCCCACCGATGCTGGCGACAATGCGCCATCACGCCGTCTAACTTTGGTCGTTGATAAATAAGCTGATACGCCAATGGCATCGAAATGATCAACGCATAACCGCTCAGAATAGGAGTTGTTAACAGGCCGAGGAGGCCGAGGGCCAGCAACGGCAAGCCGATAATGCCCCAGCCAATGGGAATAGCGAACAAGACCGTTTCTAAGCCTGTTAAGCGGGCGAGACGCTTGACTAGGGGGCGGCCGAGGCTAAACGCCACCCCGTACAACCATACCGCACACATTAAATTAACCGCCGCCTCCACCACTACCCCCACCGAACTACCTAACGGCAACCACTCTCGCGCCACCAACAAGGGCGTCAACGGATTCCGCACAAAATAGTAACTGGCTAATGCCACCGTTAACCACCCCATAAACGACAAATTAAGGATCGGCTTAAATTTAAAATTCATATTTTTTTATTTTTTATTTCTGTTTGGCAACATCAGTTGTTGGTGGCAACACCACAAAGAAGCGTGACCCTTTGCCTAATTCACTTTGCACCCAAATACGGCCATTATGCTTCTCAATCACCGACTTGACTATAGATAGCCCTAAACCTGTCCCTTGATGTGAGCCTTGCACACGATCAGCACGATAAAACTTATCAAAAATATGGGCTTGATCTTCAGGCGCAATCCCAATGCCTGTGTCCGTAATCGTGATAATGATTTGCCCTTCTTGGGCATACCCCTTCACTTCCACTTTTGCCTTTTCTGGCGAATATTTGATCGCATTGCTAATCAAGTTGCTAAACGCTTGATGCAATCGATTTCTATCAGCATTAAGCACCGGCAATGGCGGTACATCAAAGATAAAAGTCTGCTCTTTAAGCGCCACGGAAGCATGTTGCTCTTCACTAATTTCATGCAACAATTGGGTCAAATCGCAGGGGGCTAAGTTAAGAGTCATCCCCGATTCAAGACGCCCAAGATCTAGCAAATCAGTAATCAACGTCGTAATATTTTGCACATTAATCTGAATTCGCTTAATAAACTCTTCCTGTTGCTCATTGACATCCCCCACACGACGTAACAGCTCCACATAGCCCAAAATAGATGTCAATGGCGAACGCAAATCATGCGACACAATATGAACCAACTCCGTTTTAAGTTGATCAACTTCTTTCATATTGGAAATATCACGCATAAAAACAGATCGCCCCACCCCGCGCACTAACGTCATATTGGCATTGAAAACACGCCCATCATCCACCGTGATCTCATTATTCGATACAAAGTTTTCATCCTCTAATTGTGTGAAAAATTTAAGAATCGACTCATCTTCAATCAACTGCGTAATCGGTTGATTGATTGAACTGCTTACCGGTAAATTAAGGGCAATGCTGGCCGCTGTGTTTAGCATCTCCAAGCGACCTTTCTCATTAATCAACAAAATTGGATCATTCGTTTGGCTAATCAACGCTTGTAAACGATGTCGCTCATATTCCATTTGGCTAAAAAGTCGGGCATTATGCAACGTAATCCCCACAAAATCGACCATTGGTGATAAAATTCGCTGTTCCCGCTCACTAAATGGGTTCGGGTTTTTACGATTAGCCAAACTTAACAACCCTAAAGCCTTCGTATGCGCCACAATGGGAATATATAGCAACGCTTGCAAACCTTGGCTTTGCAGAAATTTAGCATGTTTTGGTTGATTAGGGGTAAAATTAAGGGGCTTCTGCACCCGCAACGTCTCCCCCGCAAATGTATTGGTCACCTTAATCCGCAAGGATTGTGTTTTAGTGTCCAAATTCTTAGCCGCCCGCACATACAATTCCGTACGATTATCATCCAACAACATCAAAGAACATTCATCCGCCCCCGTTAAATGGATAGCCCCTTCAACAACACGCTGGATCACATCATCCAATTTTAATGAAGCCGATACTGTTTTACCAATACCATATAACATATTCAACTCTTGAACACGTCGTTGCAATTGCAAATTACTATCAACAAGCTGTTTGTTTAGATGATCACGCTCTTTTTCTAACCGTTTTTCACGCAAAGCACGCTCAATAGCCGACGCCATATTTTCCACATTGAACGGTTTAACGATATAATCACGCACACCAAGACGAAAGGCTTCAACTGCAATCGCTTCGGATCCATGGGCCGTCATCATAATCGAAGGGATATTAAGGCCATCTTTATTGATTTGCTGTAATAATTCTAAGCCGGTGAGGCGCGGCATCTGATTATCAACAATGATTAAATCCGGCTTTTCCGCCCGAGCCTTTTCTAATCCTTCTTGTCCATCACTCGCCACGGTAACATGAAACCCTTGTGGTGATAAAACGTATTCAATCAAAAAATCACGAATCCGTTTCGTATCATCCACAACTAATACATGTTCACGTGATGATGAAGTTTTGCTATCTTGGGTCACCAGTGCACCTCAAAATAATGTATAAGTAAAAAATCTGGTTATTTGTTATAGAAAATTAAAAACTATCTTTTTTAAGTTGTTGAACCTAAAGATTTTGCCTTTCTGATTTAACAACTTCAACGTATTAAACGACATATTTTCAAAATCAAACGTTGAGACTGTTTAGTTTAATACACTTATTAATACATTGTTTCATAAAGAATATCAACAAAAACCAGCGTGTAAACTATATTTATAACTCTGGTACGTCACAATAAAAAACTAGGATCATTTAAGAAACAGAGTACTTAATCCCTATTTTCTATAATAATGGTTATCTCTTAGTAGATAATGCTATCATAGAGATGGTTCCTTTCCAAATTTATCTACAATTTGGAAGTTGAACAAAGGAAACAACGTGAATAATAAAAAGCTATTAACAAATACGTCGCCAATCTCACTCAGTATAATGCTAGGATTAATTTTAATCTTAGCTTTAGTTGCCTGTGGTCAAGATCCACAAAAAACAACAATGGTTGTCACCCGAATTGTACAGGTAGAAACAGCAGGAGAGATTGTAACCCGCATTGTACCTCAAGTCATTGAAGTGACCGCCACCCCACCGCCAGCTGGTATTTTACCACTACCACCAGTTACTTTTGATGTGGGTATTGTAGGTCAAACCCCAAGTTTAGATCCACAGCTGGCTTTATCCAGTAATTCCTTAGATTTAGTTGAAAATCTGTTCGCTGGATTAACGAATTATAACCCCCAAACAAATCAAATCGAGCCGGAGTTGGCCGAGAGTTGGACAGCCACCAATAACAACCAAGTTTGGCGCTTTCGCCTACGCCAAGATTTTTATTGGCTACAAGTTGGTGAGACCGATGAGGGCGACCTCGCCATTCCTCAAGTTGTACGCCCAGTTGTTGCCAACGATATCGTCTATGCCGTGCAACGTGCTTGTAATCCAGCCACAACCATTCCCAATACCTTTCTACTATTTATCATCGATGGTTGCGAACGCATTAATCGCATGACAGTAGCTAGCGAAGCTGATTTAGCCACCATCGGTATCCGTGCTTTAAGTGAGTATGAGTTGGAAATCTCTTTGCTCAAACCAAACAACCATTTTCTAGTGGTCACAAGCTTGCCCTTAATGTATCCACTACCCGGTGATATGCTCACTGAGTTTGGGACTTCCGTATTCCAAGATGCCGATGAAATACCAACCAATCTATTAACCAGTGGCCCCTTTATTTTAGATAGCCGCTCCATAAAAGATCAACAACTGATTTTACAACGAAACCCAGTATGGCCCCTTCCTTTTGCGGGCAATATCGAACAAGTCAACTATTTTCATTTTGATGAGATTGAAGATGCAATCGCCTTATGGGATGACAACTTTTTAGATTTAGTCCCCTCTTCCCCCGCGGCCGTTGCCGATTTACGCGAACGAAACCCCCAAAAGCTCCTCCTTAAATCCAAACAAGAACTTTTCTATTTAGGGTTTAACTTTAATAGCGGCGTCTTCCGCATCCCCGAAATGCGCCGCGCCTTCAGCGCGGCCATCGACCGCGAACGCCTCCTAGAAGATATCTATGCCAACGCCGGCATCCCCATGCGTCACTTCACCCCTCCCCAAGTCGTTGGTGCTCCTCCTCTCGAAATTGTTGGCGTTGGCTATAGCCCCAGTTATGCCCAACAACAAATGGCCGCTAGTGGCTTTGGCGATTGTCGTCTTATGCCCCCTATTCGCTACATGATCACCGCCTCTGACATAGCCTTACAACAAGCAGAACTTATTCAGGAGATGCTCAAAGATACCCTCAATTGTACTGAAGACCAAATTATCATCGAGCAAGTTCGGTTTGGTATCCTCTTAGCCAATACCCGCATCGATGCCGGCGCACGACGACCTGATATGTGGGATTTGGGCTGGGAATCTCAATATCCTGACCCTCATAACTGGCTCAGTGATGTTTTGCATTGTGAAGACAGTGAAAACCGGCCGAATCGGCCGTGTGGCCAAGCTGATGAACTCATCCGACGCGCCAATGATACCGTCCCCTTTGACGAACGCGCCAACATCTACCGCCAAGTAGAAACCCTTTTCTTCGGCGAAGATGGCATCTATCCGGTCGCCCCCCTATTCGTCCGCGGTGAATATTGGCTACGACAAGTTTGGCTCTCCTATCCAGCCACATCTTTCGGTGGCGAACATTTTGATATGTATGTGATTGACACAAACTTGAAAGCTTTTGAACGGGATCGCTCCCTTCCATAAATTTATCAACCATAGCTAAGGGATAACATTCATTCCCTCCCAATCCAACAGGAACTAATCAATGAAACTATTAACCGCACAAATGAAAAAATGGGGCCGCCCCTTAACCTCTGTCCAACAACAGCAATTTGAACAATATCTGGCCCTTTTAATCGAATGGAACCAAAAAATAAATCTCACTGCTATTCGTGAACCGGAGCAAATAGAAATCCGCCACTTTATCGATGGCGCCTCCTGCTCTCTTGTTACCGGCAACTTAAATGGCAAATGGTTAATCGATGTGGGCACCGGTGCCGGTTTTCCCGGCTTGCCTCTCAAAATATTGTTTCCCGCGATGGAACTCGTTCTGGTCGATAGTGTGGCCAAAAAAACGCGCTTCTTAGACCTCGTCGTCAATGAACTTGATTTGAATGGTGTCACCATTGTGACCGATCGCGCCGAAGCATTAGGCCAAAACGCCGATTACCGTGCCCGTTTCGATTGGGCTGTGGGGCGTGGTGTCGCCCATCTAGCCATTTTAGCTGAATATCTCCTCCCTTTGTGTAGAACGGAGGGCACAATGCTAGCTCAAAAAGGGGAACGCGCCCCGGAAGAAATGACCGCTGCTGCCCGCGCAATCGGTATTTTAGGCGGTGGCACAGCCACTCTCAAGGAAGTACAACTCCCCACCATTGAGCGACCTCACTATTTAGTCACCATTCCTAAAGTGAAAAAAACTTCCAAACGATACCCTCGGCCCATCGGTATCCCCAAAAAACAACCCCTATGACCCCAACTCCGGCAACTCCGTCCGTAGTAAATGGGCCTGATACAACGTTTGCGGCTCAGGCTTACCCGGAATATCTACCTTGCCTAACGAAATAAACGGCGCAATATCGATCGTCCGATCCTTCAAACTATCATGGATCGCCTCCGAAATAACAATTTGCCCATCTTTGGCCATATCCACAAAACGATGCGCCGTGTTGACCGCTTCCCCCACCATCGCAAAATTCATCCTCTGCCGCGCCCCTACATTCCCGATAATCACATTGCCCGCATCAATACCAATGCCCAACCCTAATTCAGTCCCCAGCCGTACATACCAATCTTGGCGCAGTTGATCAAAGCGAAGTTGCATGCTAACGGCCGTTAATATCGACCGATAATTCGCATCCGGCTGATCAAACGGCACATTAAATCCCACCATCAACTCATCCCCCACTAAATCAAAAATCGTCCCGTCAAACTCATATACAACATCCGTCATCTCCGAGAAAAATTGATTCAATAAATCGATCGACGCCTGTGGCTCCAACGCCATAATCATCCGCGTAAAACCACGCATATCGGCAAACATCACCACCGCCGCCCGCCGCTCCCGCCGCTCTAACACACTCGGATCATGGGACAATACATGATTAACCAACCGCTCACCCATATAACGGGCAAACGTACGCCGCACCAACGCTTTCTCCCGCCGCTCAATCTCTAACCGCTGCGCCTCTGCCTGCTTTAATTCCGTCACATCTTGCATCACAATCACCAAACCCACATCAGGAATCGATGAAATACTTGTATACAAAACGGCCCCATCATCTAAACTAATCTCTTGCGTCACTGGCTTCAATGTCGCCTGCTCCACTGCCGGTATCAATGGCGCTAATTCAGGAATGGTTGTTAACGGCAACCCAACAATCGCCTCTAATTTAATCCCAAATAGATTTTCAGCGGCGGCATTAAATAGCGCAATATGTTGTTCTTCATCTGTGGTAAAAATGGCATCGTTCGATTTTGCCAAAATAGTCGATAGCTTCTTTTGCTGTTCACGCACTTCATTAAATAGGTAGGCATTTTCGATGGCCGAGGTGACCTGCACCCCAATCGTCTCAATAATAGCCAAATGATCACTGTTGAAATAGCCAGGCTGTTCATGAATTAACATCAACACCCCCACCACTGATTCACCCTTAGATAATGGAATCCCAATCACAGACCCCACCGTATCGGTATCATCAGGCAATACAATCCAGCGCTCATCGTCCGCTGTATCATAAATAATATCCCCTTGGTTATTATTGATTAACCACCCCGCTAACCCATGTTGCATCACTTCCTCGGTCACATTTGAAGATACATCCACCTCATCATTCGCCCGAACCAGAAATTTGGTCGTAACCGTATGATTCTCATCAATCAAGAAAATACTACCCTTTTTTGCCTCAACTGATTGCCGCGCCCGGGTAATAATCTCCTTCATCATCTGATTAATATCAAGTTGTGTGTTCGTTGCTCGCGTAATATCATACAAAAACTCCAACCGATTACGCTCTTCTTGCAAATTCTCACGCGTACGCTTCAATTTAACCAGCGAACGCACCCGCACCAATAACTCTTCACGATGGTGAGGCCGTGATAAAAACTCATCAGCACCCGCCTCGATGCCTTGAATCCGATACTGAACTTCGCGTAAAGCTGTCACCATAATAACTGGCAACAAAGCTGTCACCACATCCTCTTTCAAATGTGCACACACTTGAAATCCATTCATCCCCGGCATCATTACGTCTAATAAAATCAAATCTGGTAAATGTTGCTTTGCCATCTGCAACCCAGTCGGCCCATTGCTGGCTTGCAATATATCATAACCATCCATACGCAATTGAGATGACAATAGCAACCGATTTTCGGCACTGTCATCAATAATAAGTATAGTGGCATCTTGTTTTACACGGGTACTATTCATATCATTATCCTGCAAATTCCACTTTGGGCACTACTGACTTTGTCCCATATCTTTTGCCGGTTACACTCATTGCCAATGGCAAAACTTATAAGGAGTCCAACTGTGCAATTCCACGTGGTAAAAAACTGCGTTAGACTACCACACTACTCTGTTTAAAGGATCTCCCACTTACTACTTCGTAACATAAATTTTCTTAACTTCCACCAAATAGAAGAAGTACTAAAACTTTGTTTACAAAGCACTTTGTCAGCACAAATCTATGATGACGTTGGCGACGATGAAGTCGTAGTTACTGTAACACGTCCATTTTGAACAAACAATGGTGTCGTTTGGACCATAAATGCAGGTGTAAAGCTATCCAAACTAGTCGTTGTTAGAAATGATTGTTGGGCATTATTAACTGTTCCCAATAACGCTTTCTGACGCATCGGATCTAATTCTGACAACACTTCATCTAGCAAAAGGATCGGCTTATCATTGGTTTGGCTTTCAATCCAATTGATTTCACCCATTTTCAACGCTAAAATAGCACTTCGCTGTTGGCCACGGGACCCAAAATCAGCTAAATCACGACCATTAACCCAAAAATGCCAATCATCCCGATGAGGCCCCACCGATGTCTGTGTTCGCGCTAAATCATAAGCTTGGGCCTCTTTCAACGCTTTATCAAACCGCGCTTCTATATCAGTTAATGATGTCTCTTTTTTCTCCAACCAACTGGCTATCTCGGCCATTTCTTGTTCATCCTCATCCTGATAAACAGTCCTTACACCAGCCAATAATCGCGGTAAATAACGCAAACGAATTGTTTCTCGGCCCTGCGTCAATTGCTCATAATGAATATGTTGCGTTTCACGCGCTAATTCCTGCATAAATCGTGCGCGACGAGCAAAAACCTGTGCCCCTAATGATACCACTTTTTCAGTGAAAATAGGTAACATATCATGACCACGTTTTTGTTCCGCTATCCGCCGTAACGTCGCATTTCGTTGCTCTAAATGCTTATTATACGCCGATAATTGACGACAATAATGGGCATCCGTCTGACACAAAGTAATATCAATGTAACGACGACGATTCGCTGGTGACCCTGTAATCAAATGCATATCACGCGGCAGAAATAAAACAACACGTAATTGCCCCAATAAATCCATTAACCGTACCGGCCGCCGATCAACGAGCGCTTCCCGACGGAACGAAAGTCGCCGCTCCTGTTGCTCTTGAATAAGCCGTAACTCAAGCAATCGCTGACCATGACTATCCTTAACTTGAACAACTAATCGCCCCACAACGACAGGCATCCCTTCCTCGGCCGCCGTCCAATTAATTAATTGATGATCATGATTCGTATGTGGCGAACGCGTCGTCGCCAAATAATACAACGCCTCTAAAATATTCGTCTTACCCTGCGCATTTGCCCCATGCAAAATCGTTGTTCCCGCCGTTAATGGCAACTCTAACCGATTATAATTACGGAAATTTGTTAACGATAAATGTGAAACATACATAACAAATCAAAAAAATCCTTGATTATTAACTGGCAATAATACGCATTGATAATTAACTTAAACTGAAACATTGACATCAACTCCCGTCAATATGACAGGTTAACTACTATCTTAGATTGTAGCATAAGCTACGTCCAAACAAAAATGGAGACAATTAGCCCAAAACGTTCCCCTCCTACCCTGTACCCCCCCTTCCCCCACTCTGCTTTACCCAACCTTTTTATAAGGGCCAAACGCCCCTAACTTTCAGGCACAACTTGTTGCCACTGTTGCTAGAGCATGATATTCTTTATAATACAAAATGCACCATCTCAATGAGAGGTATCTATTATGACGGAAACCACAACTGAATCAGAACAATCACCCACAAAAACGTTATTAATCGTTTTTATGGTCGCTATCCTACCTGTACTTATCGGCTTATATACGGCACCCAAATTAATTACAGAACCCAAAATTGGTATCATACGGCTGACGTATGATATCGATAGCTATACAGCCTATGAAATTGGCGCCCAATTAACCTATGCCCGCCAACATGATGACATTCAAGGGGTTGTCGTCATTATGAATAGTCCCGGAGGCACCGCCTCCCATAGTGAAGAGCTGTTCATGGACATCCTCCATACACGCCAATCTTTGCCCGTCATCGCTTCCGTAGACCTCGTCGCCGCCAGCGGCGCCTATTACATGGCCGCCGCCGCCAACGAAATCTACGCCAAACCCACCTCTTATATCGGTAGTATCGGCGTCATCGCCTCCTTGCCCGACGGCGTCTTTATCGAAGAAGATATTCTGACTACTGGCCCTTACAAAGCATTTGGCGGTACCCGCATCACCAACATCGAACAGATTGAAACGGCCAAATTCGCCTTTTTAGAAGCGGTCCAAATTGGCCGTGGGGACCGTCTCCAAGTAACCCCTGAATTTTTATCACGTGCCGAAGTTTACTCCGGCATTCAAGCCAAATCCTATGGGCTAATTGATGGCTTGGCCGCTACCGATGAGGCGATTGCCCGCGCGGCCGAGCTCGCCGGCCTCCGTAACTATCAAACCGTTGAACTCTTTGACCTCACCTTCCCCACGGCCACCACCACCGATGACACCACCACCTACCAACCCACCATCCCCCACCTCGTTCAACCCAACACCCTTTGGCAAAAACCATACCTCGCCCCAGGCTTATATTATCGCTATCTGGGCACACCGGTCGAATCTTAGTAGGAGGAGCTATCTAATGCGTCGTTTGCTTACTTATCTTGGTCTATTTCTAATCCTGCTTATCGCCCCCCTCTTCGCCCGCTACACCGGCTTCTATCGCCTCGCCAATACCCCCGCCATCCCTACCCCACCCGCCTACGAACCACTCAATCTCGTCACTATCATCGACGCCAATGCCCCCGCCCCCACCCCACCTAGCCCCACCTCGGCCAACCACACCGGCTACATCCTCCTCGACCTCGCTCACGATAACCAATTCCAACAACAAGAACTTAACTATCTCGATAGCCAACTCGCCGCCCGTGGCTTTAACTTCCTCCCCTATACCGGGGACACCTCTCTCGCCTCCGCCCTCCGCTCCGTCCCCGCCATGGTCATCGTCACCCCCCAAATCGCCTACGACGAAACAGAATTAACCGCCCTCACCGATTTTGTCAATCGGGGCGGTCATCTCTTCCTCGTTGGTGACCCCACCCGTTTCCAAATTGAAATTATCGAAGATGAATATACGATTGACCTCTTAATTAACCAAGATGATTATCCCCTTAATAGCATCGCCAATCTCTTCGGCATCGTCTATCAGGGTGATTATCTTTACAATACAACCCGCAATGAAGGCAATTTCCGGCATATCATCGTGCCGGCCGCGGGCATGGCCGAGGCTGGCCTAACCGCTGACCTAGAAGAAATTGTCTTCTATGGCACCCACTCCGTCGCTGTTACCAATCAAGCTGGCCGCACCCTCCTCCAAGTGGACGATGATACCCGTTCCTCAACCACCGACCGCCCTCAACCTCTTGCACTAGCCGTCACCGCCGCCCAAGACCGGGTTGTCGCCGTTGGTGACATCGACTTTCTCCTCCCTCCCTACTACACCACCGCCAATAACACCACCTTCATCGCCCGTATCGCTGACTTCCTCACCGCTAGCGCCAACCGCCAATGGCAATGGCCCGACTTCCCCTTCTTCCTGCCCGCCGAAAACTATTTCAACTACCTCGGCCAACCAGAATGGACCCCTGACCTCCAACAAGATTTCGTCACCTGGCAACAACAATTAACCACTCTTAACAAACAAATCAATTTAGGCCAACCCAACCAAACCAATATCCAACTCGGCCTCTACAACCACGCCCCCGCCGTCACCCCCCTCCTCGCCACCCATGGCATCACCATCACCATCTCCCCCCCACTCACCACCACCCAAACCACCAGTGACACCACCTCAACCGAACAGATGATGCACCTCCCTTGGGCCCAAGTCCCGCTCGCCGGTACCGCCCTCCTCCTCGCCGATTGGGAGGCCAACCCTGCCCAACTACTCGTCCTGGCCGCCAGCGAAGCTGGCTTAGACAACACCCTTGACCGCCTCCTCTCCGCTAGCCACCGCGATGCCCCCAATATGTTTAGCGACTGCCTCATTCAAACCAATATCGCCTTATGCCCTACCAATATCGATGCTGAAATCTTGGCCGTTGACTGGGGTGGCGCCACCGATGACGCCACCAACGACGACGACAACACATCTGACGACGACACAGCCAACGATGACACACCCAACGACGACACAGCCAACGACGACACAGCCAACGACGACACCACCAACGACGACACAGCCAACGATGACACAGCCACCGATGACACAGCCAACGACGACACATCTGATGACAACAACGCCGGTGGCCTCAACGCCACCCCCCAAGGTGCTCTCACTATCGGTGAGCCCGTCACCGGCCAACTTAGCGGAAACGAAGGCCATGCTTGGTATTTAGGCGGTGGACCAGCCCTCGTCGACATAACTGTTACCAGCCAAGATGATATCGACTTAGTGGTTGAGCTGTATGATAGTAACAACGAACTTATACGTGCTGTTGATGATGGCTATAGCGGTGAACGAGAACGGATGTTAACCGTCTCCCTACCTGCCGATGATATCTACACAATTGTCGTTCGTGAATTTTTCGAAGAAGTTGGCTCCTATGAACTGTCTGTCACCGAAGCCGCTGTCGCCTCTAATCGTGTTTTTGTCTTTATCGATGATGATGGCACCCCCTTAGATGGCGGTCATGATAGTGAAACGGTCTGGCAAGCTTACTTTGACGACTCATTTGAGGTCGATATCTGGCGCAGTTCTGTTGACGGTCGTTTAAGCACAGACAGCTTAGACGGCTACGCCTTTGTCGTCTGGGATTCTGGCGATTACCAAACAGCTGATGTCTTCGCCGATGAAGATTTAGGTATCTTGTGGCTCTATCTCTATACCGGCGGCCATCTCATCTTATCCGGCTCTTCTCCCGCCCTCTTTGGCGAAATCGATACCGCCCCCCTCCAAGATCTCACCATCCTCACCACTGACTCCCCTTTAACCAATGGCTGGACCGATGGTGAGGCGATTACGTTAGAGGGAGAGTGGCAAACGGCCGTTCTCAATGAATCAAATGAGACAGATTTTGATGAATCCGCTATAATTGTATTCACACGTGGCGCTAATAGTGAATACAGTGGTGAAACTGTTGCCGCAGGTCTGGAAGATGACACAATAGATGCTCAAATCTTTATCATCGCCCTCCCCTTCTCTGCCTTACCTGATGACACACAAACAACTATGTTAAATAATATAATCGATTGGTTTGAGTTACCATAACAAGAGACGTACTCTATGTCAATAAAAATTTTAGTGGTGGAAGATAATTTTAATATGGTTCGCTTAATTGAGAACATCCTCATTGCTGAAGGCTACACCCCCGTCGTCGCCTACACAGCTGAAGATGGCCTCCAATTAGCAAAATCAACCCAACCAGCCCTCGCCTTGCTCGATGTGATGGTCCCTAAAATGGGCGGCTGGGAACTATGTCGGCATCTGCGCCAATTATCCGGCATGCCCATCATCTTCTTAACCGCCCTCGGCGATACCGATAGTGTCGTCCGTGGCCTCGAACTAGGTGCCGATGATTATGTCACCAAACCTTTTGAACAGATTGAACTCACCGCTCGTATCAAAGCCCATCTACGCCGCCGTACCATGGGCCAGCCCAAACAACGACTCTCTTTTAGTGATGGTGAATTCGTTCTCGACTTAGCCAAACGTACCCTCGAAATCAATCAGGCTGAAATCGACCTCACCCCCCGTGAGTTTGACCTCTTGGCCGCCCTCGCCAAAAACGAAAGCCGCGTCCTAACCACCCGCGAACTGTTACGTCAAGCGTGGGATATCCATGATGCTGATTACAATATCAAACCCTATATCCACTATCTACGTAAAAAAATTGAAGCAAACCCAGCCAAACCTCGCTGGATCAAAACCGCCCGTGGTGTCGGCTACCGTTTCGATGATGATAGCTAGCACAATCTGAAAATTTGTCAAAAACAAGTAAAAACGATAAAATAAGGGGTCTATGGTACTACCCGACGTTTTTTTTATTGTTCTAGACACCCAACGCGCGGATCGTTTAGGCTGTTATGGTTATGATCGTGCCCACACGCCCCATCTCGACCAGTTTGCTAAAGAAAGCGCCCTGTTTAAACAAGCTGTCTCCCCCGCTCAATGGACAATTCCTAGTCACGCCTCTCTCTTCTCTGGCTTATACCCCACCGCTCATCAAGTAATACAATCTGACCGTCGCCTTACTACCAATATCCCTCATCTGGCCGAAGTAATGTCTTTAGCTGGCTATGATACTGTCGCCTTTTGCAATAACCCCTTGGTCGGTGTCCTTGACAACGGCTTACAACGGGGATTCCAACAATTTTATAACTATGGTGGTGCCGCTCCCCAACCTCCCGCCATCGCTGACCGCTGGCCATGGCCCCTTAATCTAGCCAATCAAGCATACAATCAACTCCTCGGCCACATCGCCACCCCCATCCAAAACTTCGTCGGCCGCTCCGATTGGGCCTTTCAACTCTCCCTAAATCGCTGGCTCACCCCCATCTGGTCCAAAATGGCCAACTTCAAAGGCCAAAACGAACGTTCTGTGGCCGATCTATCTCTCTTCCTCAATGACCATGAACAACAAGCGGCCACATCTCCTCAAAAACCCCTCTTCCTTTTCCTCAACCTGATGGAAACCCATCTCCCCTTCTGGCCCCCAGCCAAACATATGGACCGCATCAACCCCCAACTACGGTCTGACCCCGCCGCTCGAGATATCATCCGCCAATGGAACCGTGAAGCGTATCGCTGGCCCATGCCCCTCCCCGAACCATTACCAAAACTAGAAGCCCAAGTACTCAGTGATATGTATGACGCTGAAGTCACTTATCAAGATGATTATCTCGGCCAACTCTTTACCACCCTCAAAAATCGGCGCAATGCCCACAACACCTTAACCGTTATCGTTGGCGATCATGGCGATGGCTTAGGTGAACACCAATACATGGGTCACGCCTTTGTCGCTTATGAAGAACTGCTCCATGTCCCCCTCCTCCTCCATTGGCCCGCTCAAATTCAACCTACTAAAATCGACACGGCCGTTAGTACCCGTCGTGTTTTTCACACAATCTGCTCTGTCGCTGGTGACTTGCCCACTGGCATTCCCCAACTCGATTATCAAGGCATCGAACGCCTTTCTCTCTTAGAAACCATCACCGGCGAAGACCCAGAAGATGGCACCGCTTACGGGGAGGTTTACCCTCCCCTTAATTTTGTCCGTGCTATTGAAAAACGAGCCCCCTCTCTCATTGAACCGTTTCGTTGCACATCTGTACGGCGAGCGGTCGTTCGTGATAATTGGAAGCTCATTCGGGTCGATGAACAACCGGATGAGCTTTTTGATTTGACCACTGATCCCGCCGAAATAGCTAACAAACTGTCTCACGAGGTCGCCCAAGGGGCAACCCTGAATCAAACGATCCATAAAAAAACAGCTGAATTGCAATGGCAACAAGACCAATTGTCCACCGGACAAGAGATTGGCGTCGATAATGATGAGCAATTATTAGAAAGATTGCGTGGTTTAGGCTATATCGATTGAAACGGCCGTTAGCCTAAGGTAAAATAGAAAGGCCTGTTTCAGATTTGATAAGGCCAGATTTTTTAATAAAAGAAGGTTAAAACATATGTTAGATTTTTTGCAGATAGACCCTATAGCTGTCACCTTGCCCATTGGTGATGGTTTTCCAATCTATTGGTACGGGATTATCATTACGGTGGGGATTGCCCTTGGCGCTTGGTGGGCTGGTCGCGAAATTGACCGGCGGGGGCACGATGTCGATGAGTTATACAACGCTTTACTCATCGTGGTTTTAGTCGGCTTCATCTGCGCCCGCTTATGGTATGTCCTCCAAGATATGTTAGCCAATAATGTCGACTATACCCTCTTTGAAGCGATTAACCTCAGAGCGGGTGGCGCTAACATCCTCGGTGGTTTTATCGGAGCCTCAATTGTCGCCTACCTCTACATCCTCTGGCGTCGCCTCCCCTTCTGGGATTACGCCGATGTCGCTGGCCCCGCCCTCCTAATCGCTCAAGGCATTGGCCGTTGGGGCAACTTCATTAACCAAGAACTATATGGCCCCCCTACCGACCTCCCTTGGGGCATAAAAATCGCCGGTCAAGCCCCAGATGTCCGTTTTCACCCCACATTCTTATATGAATCGCTCTGGCTCTTAATTGGCTTTTTCTTATTGGTTTTTCTCAACAACCGTTATCGGGACACATGGCGCTCCGGTACCTTGTTTGGTCTCTTTATGATTTGGTGGGGCGGCGGCCGTACTTGGATTGAATTCTTCCGCCCCGATCAACCCAATATCGGTGAATCAGCTCTCACTTACTCAATGATGTTGGCTCTTATATTTGCTCTGGTAGGGGTCGGTATCTTACTATACCGCTATGACCGCTTGCCCCTTAATAATCGACGCCGCCGTGTCACAAAACCTAAACCAAAACGGGAATCTTAATCGATTCTGTTTGGCTAATAATGATGTGAAGCACAATTCGTGATCACATCCTTCAACACTTATGCAGGAGAATTCAAACGGTATGATGGATAACGAAGACGATAAATTTGGACCGCTGGCCTTAACTTTTGATGATGTCCTGCTCAAACCAGGCCCATCAGATGTTTTACCCGCACATGTCAAATTAAATACACGTCTAGCTGGTAACTTAAATATTAATATCCCGATTTTGTCGGCGGCCATGGACACCGTGACTGAAAGTCGTATGGGTATTGGCTTAGCTCGTTTAGGCGGCATTGGTGTCTTACATCGCAACCTCTCCCCAGCTGAACAAGCCGAACAGGTCGATCAGGTTAAACGCTCCGAAGCAGGCATGATCGTCGACCCAATCACCTTACGGCCCGATGCGACCCTCGCCGAAGCGGAACATTTAATGAGTCGCTACCATATCTCCGGTGTCCCTATCACCACCGAAGAGGGTATTCTCGTTGGTATCTTGACCAATCGTGATACCCGCTTTGTTAATCCTGGTAATCAACCTGTCTCCGATTTTATGATGACGGATGAACTGATTACTGGCCATGTCGGTACCACGCTGGAAGAAGCCCGTGATATTTTACATCAACATCGGATTGAAAAGTTACCGTTGGTTGATGATGATGGCAAACTAAAAGGGCTCATTACCGTCAAGGATATTACCAAAAAGCTGGATTATCCGGAGGCGGCCGTTGATGATAACGGCCGTTTGCTCTGCGCCGCCGCCATCGGCGTCGGCGACAAAGGGCTCTCCCGCGCCGAAACCCTCGTCAAAGCCGGCGTCGATGTCCTCGTCATCGATACCGCCCACGGCCATAGCTCCCTCGTCTTGCAAACCGTCACCGACCTCAAACAACGCTACCCCGATATCGCCATCATCGCTGGCAATGTCGCCACCCGCGAAGGCACGCGTGACCTCATCCAAGCTGGGGCCGATGCCATTAAAATCGGTATTGGTGCCGGCTCTATCTGCACCACCCGCATTATCTCCGGTGTCGGTGTCCCCCAAATCTCAGCCATCGCCGAATGCTCCGCCGAAGCCCGTCGCCACAATATCCCCACCATCGCTGACGGTGGGATCAAATACAGCGGGGATGTCGTTAAAGCCCTCGCCGCTGGCGCCGATGCCGTCATGCTCGGCTCTCTTCTCGGTGGCCTCGCTGAAAGTCCTGGTGATATCATCATCTATGAAGGCCGTCGCTATAAAGTATATCGCGGTATGGGCAGCCTTGGTGCCATGCAAGGCCATGGCGCAGACCGCTACGCCACCAGCCAATCTGGCCTCCGCAACAGCGAACGAGATAAACTTGTCCCTGAAGGAATCGAAGGACAAGTCCCCTATAAAGGGCAATTAGATTCCATTATTTTCCAAATGATGGGTGGCTTACGAGCCGGTATGGGCTATGTTGGCGCCGCCAACCTCACTGAACTACGTGAAAAAGCACGGTTCCAACGTATCACCAACGCTGGCCTTCTCGAAAGTCACCCCCATAGTGTTCATATTACTAAAGAAGCACCGAACTACCAAGTGCGTCGTTAGTACAAGGGTTTATGGTTATTGATCAAACCACAAACATTACTTTGAATCTCTTATGTCTTAGCAGCGATTTCAAAACAGGTTTCAGTAGATTAATAACCACAGGGGTTGCCTCATTACTGGTTTTTAGTTAATGGTATTGGTTCAAATTAAGTTAGGAGAGTGAAAACGAAATGGCTAAACGAAAAGTTGAGCTAACGGATGAACAAAAAAATATCAACTCAGAAATCTTGGCACGTATTGAAGCAGAACGCAACCGTCTGTTTGAAGAAACACGTGCCTTGCAACAACAATGGAAAAGTAAATCAGGTCGTAAACGGAGTCGCAAGGCTACCAAAAAATAACCTGTGCAGAATGGTTCGCCTTTCATCGTCGATAACATCAAAGCAAAAAACGTACTGTGCGTAACGCTTTTGCTTAATTGATAATTATCAAGCGCACAATTTGTTGATAAGCAAACCAGTAATATATAAAACCAGCCTGTTATTATTAACTAGGCAATGTTGGTCGCCCCAACTCACACAACCGTATTGGACCAGATACGTTAGTGTGGGGTGGGGCCTTTGTTTGTAACAACCATATCTAAAAGGAAAAAACATGAGCTTTAACCACGATACGTTTATATCCCCTCTCACTTGGCGCTATGGCACCCCTGAAATGCGTGCCATTTGGTCAGAAGTCCATAAACGCCAACTAATGCGCCGTGTCTGGGTCGCTTTAGCCACCGCCCAAAACCAAGCTGGCT
This sequence comes from Anaerolineae bacterium, assembly GCA_035459145.1. Classification (GTDB taxonomy): domain Bacteria; phylum Chloroflexota; class Anaerolineae; order Promineifilales; family Promineifilaceae; genus DATHYN01. The sequence continues at coordinate 25,634 of DATHYN010000008.1, forward strand.
TGGTCACAGACCAACAGTTAGCCGATCTAAAATCCCATCAAGACAATATCGATATTGACCGCGCCTTAACAATCGAAAAAGAAACGCGTCATGATGTTATGGCTGAAATCAAAACCTTTGCCGAACAAGCTACCATCGGTGGCGGCATTATCCATTGGGGCGCTACCAGTGCCGATATCACCGATAATGTCGATGCCCTCCGCCTCCGAGAGGCATCACAACTTCTCCTCATCCGTCTAAAAAGCTTACTCATTGCCCTCTGTGATCGCATCGAAGCTACCGCCAATATCCCCGTCATGGCCCATACCCACATCCAACCAGCTGAACCCACCACCCTCGGCTACCGCTTCGCCGTCTACGCCCAAGACCTCTGGTACGATTGGCAAGACCTAAACGATTTAGCCACCCATATCAAAGGCAAAGGCCTCAAAGGCGCTGTTGGCACCCAAGCTAGTTATGATGAACTCCTAGCCGATACCACCATTAATGCCCAACAGATGGAATCAGTGGCCATGGATTATCTTAACCTCCCCTACTTCCTCATCGCCACCCAAACCTATAGCCGTCAACAAGATATCCGTATCCAACAAGTGTTGGCCCGCATCGCCGCTTCTTTACACAAATTCGCCTTCGATTTTCGTATCTTACAATCACCCCCATTCGGTGAATGGGCTGAACCTTTTGGCAGTAAACAAGTTGGCTCCTCGGCCATGCCCTTCAAACGCAACCCCATCAACACCGAAAACATCTGCTCCCTAGCCCGTTACATCGCGGGCCTACCCGCCGTCGCTTGGGACAACGGTAGTCAAGCTATCCTCGAACGCAGTTTAGATGATTCCGCCAATCGCCGAATCTTCCAAGCGGAAGGCTTCTTATGTACCGATGAAATATTAAAACGCGCCACCCGTATCGTCCGTGAAATGCGTTTAGATGAAACCGCTATGGCCCGCAATATGAGCACCTATGGCCCCTTTGCCGCCACCGAACGTGTCCTCATGGCCATGGTCAAAGCGGGTGGCAGCCGCCAAGATGGTCACGAATGGATTCGCGAGGCTAGTTTAACCGCCTGGGCCGCATTACGTGACGGTCAACCCAATCCATTAAACGATCTCCTGCTAGCAGATAAACGTATCCGCGCCTATCTCGATGAAGCTGAAATCAAAGAGCTGATGCGGGCCGAGGCCCATGTCGGTACCGCCCCCCAACGCGCCCGTCAATTAGCCCAAGATATCAAATCTGCTCTCTAATACCATAACAAGTTATTATGAAAAAGGTTTTATAGCTTATTCTCGACAGCAAAAGTTATAAAACCTTTATAATAATCACTTAACCTGAGTTCGACAATTCCTCCCCTCCTCCCAACGTCATTTCGAGCGCAGTTCAACCCGCCCCACACTCGACAAGCCTCACCAATAAATCAAGGGTTGAACGAAGTCGAGAAATCTACCCTAACAACACATTAACCAACTCATCCACAGGTTTAATTCATTATCGAACTCAAGTTACTTAGACCACTCGGCCCAAAGTTAAACAATAACTAAACAGCCCCCAACCACTCTCGCCAAGCGGTCAACTGTTAGCTACAATCTGTACTGTGATTGCCATATAGTCACACTACCTCTTCTCACTCACTTGTGACCATGGCATCGTCCATCGAAATCTCAACATCACCTAACTATTATTGAAGGAGAACTTTTATGAAAATCGCTATTTTAGGCGGCACTGGCCACGAAGGCGCCGGTCTCGCTTACCGTTGGGCCGCTAAAGGGCATACCATTATTATTGGCTCTCGCTCGGCCGAGCGGGCCGCCCAAGCTGCTGACGAACTAACCAATAAATTAACCCTCATCAGCCCCAATCACGGCCCCCTCACCGGCACCGACAACCTCACCGCCGCCCAACAAGGTGAGATCGTCGTCCTCTCCGTCCCTTACTCCGCCCAAACCCCTACCCTCAATGCCGTCAAAGAAGCCCTCCACGATAAAATCCTCCTCACCGTCGTCGCCCCCCTCGGCCCCAAAGCCGCCCGCACTTGGATCCCCCCCGAAGGCTCCGCCGCCCAGCAGGCCCAAGACCTCCTCGGCGATACCGCTCGCGTCGTCGCCGCTTTCCAAACTATCGGCGCCGCCCACCTCCAAGATTTAGACCACGTTATCGATTGTGATGTCCTCGTCTGCGGTGACAAAAAAGCGGACCGTGACATCGCCGTCAGCCTCGCCACCGATGCCGGTATGCGCGGTGTACACGCTGGCTCTCTCGTCAACGCCCAAGTCCCCGAAGCCTTGGTCTCCATGCTCATCGCCATCAATATTCGCTACAAAATTAAAGATGCTGGTATTCGCATCACCGGGCTCGATAACGCTCCCCAAGAAGCATAAACCTCACCATGAGCCTCACCCTAACCCCCCTCCCCCACATACCCGATGTGCAACCTGATGATGATATCCCCACCCTGATTGAGGCCGCTCTCACGGCGGCTCATATCAGTCTGCAACCAGCTGATATTCTCGTCATCGCCCAAAAAATCGTCTCCAAAGCCCAAAATCGATACGTCGACCTCAATACCGTCACCCCCTCCCCCGAAGCAATCGACCTCGCCCCCAAAGTAAATAAAGACCCTCGACTAATCACCCTCATCCTCAACGAAAGCCAAGCAATCTCACGCTATCGCCCCGGTGTCCTCATTGTCCGCCACAAATTAGGCTTCATCAGTGCCAATGCCGGTATCGATCGTTCCAATGTCCCCAACCAAACCGGCCAAGAACGGGTCTTACTCCTACCCGAAGACCCTGATGGCGACGCCGCTCGCTGGCATAAATATTTCACCCACAAAGCGGGCGGTTCCGTTCCGATTATTATTAACGATAGCCACGGCCGCCCGTTCCGCCTCGGCACCGTTGGTGTCGCCATCGGCTCGGCCGGCTTACCCGCCCTTTGGGACCGTCGCGGCGAACCCGACCTCTACGGCTACACCCTTGAACATACCGAAGTTGGCTTGGCTGATGAATTAGCCGCAGCAGCCAGTCTGCTTATGGGGCAGGCGGCCGAGGGTAGTCCCGTTATTCATATCCGCGGCTATCCCCTCCCCACGGCCCCCAACAACCCCGCCACAACCCTCAATCGTCCCCTCCATATGGATCTCTATCGCTAACATCCCCCTCATACCACCACCGCGTCCCATACAACAACGCCACCCAATCATACACAAAGTGAGCCACCATCACCCCTACCAAATTCCCCGTTGTCTGATAAGCCACGCCTAAAACAACCCCCATCACCATTGTATAAATCACATACCAAACCGAAATCGCATGCGCTAACCCAAATAAGACACTACTCACCACAATACCTAACCACACCCCACCCCATTCACCTATCCACCCCTGCAAAAACCCCCGAAACAACATCTCTTCTCCCACCCCCGCACACAATGAAATCAAACCCAATTGCCACCAATTCGCTTGGGCAAACAACGGCAACACCCGATCTAAATCTCGTCGCAACGCCTGCGCCCACCCCCACTCGGCCCATAAACTAACCCACACCCCACCAAACATCACCACCCCACCAACTATCCCACCCACAATCCCCCACCAAACATCCCCCACCATCACCGGCACAGCCAGCAACCATACCAAAAACCCACCCACAACCAACATCGACAACTCCACTAAACCTCCAATCCGTACCAACTCCCTCCCCGATATTGCCACCATCACCCCCTCTTCCACTTCCTGCTCATCAACTTCCTTCTTCATCATAAACCTCCAATACCTTTATGCCACACAATCCACTCCCCACTTTTAAAACCACCTTCATTGCAGCTTCGTTCTCCGCAAATCCTACATCCACCCGCCTTGACTTGTCAAGCAACCCCACAACCCTCTCTCACCTCCTCTCCTACTTTTATGTTAAAATACCATCATGACACAAAAAATACCTGGCCCACCAGCCATCCCCTTACTCAGCCCTTATATCAACTTCCTCCCCCTAGCCCGCTATCCCGCCCAGCACCTCCGCCACCTTCACCATACCTATGGTGATATCGTCTCCCTCGCCCGCGGCACGACCCGCTACGTCCTCGTCTTCTCCCCCGGCCTCATCCAAACGGTCCTCAGCAAACCCGCCCTCTTCCATGTCGCCTCCCCTGACGAAGGGCCACCTATCCGTCTCATTCCGAATACCCCCCTCTACCGCCTCTTCGCCAATGGCCTTAACCAAATGAACGAACCCCGCCACCAGCAACATCGACGCATCATGCAGCCCGCCTTCCATAAACAAATCCTCGCTAACTACCGTCAACGCATCATAACCCAAACCGAAACCCATATCGCCGCCTGGCAACAGGGCCAAACCATTTCTCTCCTCCCCCAAATGCGCACCCTCACCGCCTCTATCGCTATCGACATCTTCCTCGGCCTCAACCCCCACACCGCCGGCACCCCCATCCGCCAACTCCTCACCACTTTCATGGACACCATCTTCTCCCCACCCATCTTCCTCTTCCCCTTCAATATCCCCGCCACACCCTACCGCCGCCTCCTCCATACCGCCGCTCAACTCGAAACATTCCTCCAAGACCTCATTACTCAAAAACGGGCTAGCATGACCGCGGCCGAGCCCTCGGCCGACCTCCTCGCCACTCTCCTCACCCTCCACGATGAAGACGGCACCCAAATGACCGACGCCGAACTCGTCGGCCAAACCGCCACCCTCTTTATCGCCGGCCACGAAACCACCGCCACCGCCCTCACTTGGACCCTCTTCCTCCTCGCCCAACACCCCGCCATCTACCACGAACTCATGCAAGACCTCTCCGCCCCACTCCTTAACGCCATCATTAAAGAATCCCTTCGCCTCCTCCCCCCACTCTTCTTCCAAGTCCGCAACACCAACCAACCCGTCACCCTCGGCCCCCACCATATCCCCGCCCATAGCATGATCGGCTTCAGCTCCCTCATCACACACCGCCACCCCACCATCTTCCCCAACCCCCAAACCTTTAACCCCCACCGCTGGCTCGATACCCCCAACCCCAGCCCTTATGCTTACTTCCCCTTCTCTGCTGGCCCCCGCCTCTGCTTAGGCGCCCCCTTCGCCACCCTCGAACTCGAAACAATCCTCCCCCTCATCTTACAAAAATTCCGCCCTATGCCCCTACCCCAAACCCATATCGATCTAGCCGGCTTCGGCTTCTTAATCCCCAAAGGAGACCTCCCCATGCGCTTACACCCTCCCCAAACCACTGTCCCCATCCCCACCATTACCGGCCAAATCAATGATTGGCTCGACCTGCCCTCAATATAACTTTCCGCGCCACACATTTTTTGATTATCGTGTATAATAAACTAATGAGTGTAAAATCAACATCTGTATCCCCCACCCAACATAATATTGACGATATTATCGCTCAAGTTACCCAGCTTCAAGCTCAAATCAATCCCCTCCTGCGTACTGATACCAACCAAGCCGAAACCCTACTCAATACCGTCACCAATACACTCCCCCAAACTGATAACCCCCAAATCGAAAAACTGCGCGCCATCAACCTCGGCCTCCGCGCCCGCCTCAAAAACAACACCGGCCACTATGATGAAGCCATCCAATACGGCCTCGAGGCCCTCACCATACTCGAAACCATTGGCAACAAACGCGACATCCCCCCCATCCTCCACGCCCTCGGCATCTCCTATCGCATCCTCGGCAACCTCTCCGAATCCCTCGCCTACCGTCTTCGCCAACTCGAATTATGCAAAGAATTAGGTGATCAAGATAATTACGCCCGCGTCTTAACCGGTCTAGGCGTTATCTATAACGATATGGGGGATTATGACCGTACCCTTTCCTACTTCCATCAAAGTCTAGAAGTTTTTGAAAAAATTGGGGACAGCTATTGGCTCGCCTTACTTCGCAACAACATTAGTGATTGCCACCTCCACCTAGGTAACGTAGACCAAGCCATCCAATATGGCTTAGAAAGTCTCTCTATCGCCAAAGATAACAACCACGAAAATATGATTGTGGTCGTTTCCAATACCTTAGGCGAAATCTTCCTCACCCTCAAAGATTGGAACAATGCTAGCCTCCACCTCCGTAACGCCCTTGACCTCATGGATACCGCCCATAACCCCAACCATAAAGTTGATACCCTTAAACTTTTAGGCATCCTCTGTTTACGTCAAGATGATACCGCCCAAGCCTTAACTTATCTGCATCAAGCCGAAGAATTAGCTGAAAAAATCCAAAACAAACAATATCTTTACAAAATATATGAAGCCCTTTCTGAAACCTACGAAACAGCCCAAGATACCGATCAAGCCCTAACTTACTACAAAAAATTCCACCAAATAAAAGAATCTGTCTTTAATGCCGAAAGCAATCAAAAAATGCAAAACCTCGAAGTTTTGCATCGCACCGAGTCAGCTCAAAAAGAGGCCGCCCATTACGCCGATTTATACGCCAGCGAGCAAGCCCGCAACGAACTGATGCACACGCTCAATCAAGTCGGCCGTGCCCTAACCAGCACGCTCGAAATGGAAGCTGTTCTCAATAAAATCCTTGACCAACTGGCTCGTCTAATCCAATTTGATCGCGGGGCCCTTCTTCTCTGGAAGCATGATGATTTTCTCCAACTAAAAGCCACTTGGGGCGCTTGGCCCGACCATATCACCCTTGATTCGCTCTTCTGGATCGATTTAGATGAGACCGATTTTCCTTTGGTTGAGGTCCAGATGGGCCAACGGCCGTTGCCCCTCCCCACCACCACCAACCACACCACCAATGAAACTTGGGGCCCCTTCTTCGGCCACGGCGCTTGGCTCGGCCTCCCCCTCGTCCACCAAGACCGTGTCCTCGGCATGCTCACCCTCGCCCGTGATAACGACGACCCCTACGCCCAAGAAACCATCACCACCGTCACAACCTTTATCACCCAAGCCGCTGTCACCATCGTCAACGCCCAACTCTACGCCCAATCAAAACGCCGCGCCGACGAAATGACCACCCTCACCAAAGTCGGCGAAGATATTCTCTCCTCTCTAAACCTTTCCCATGTGCTTGACCGCATCGCCCACCACGCCCACCAACTGTTTCACGCCTTTCAAACCATTCTCTGGCTACGTAGCAATGATGGCGAAACGTTACAAGCCATCGCCGCTATGGGCAAATATACCGACCAATTCTTAGCCGATACCGTCTATCTCGGGGAAGGTATCGCCGGTACCATCGCCCAAACCGGCCAGCCCGAAATCATTAATGACTCTGAACGTGACCGTCGTGGCAAACATGTCCCCGGTACCCCCCAACAAGAAGATACCCCCGCCTCCATCATGTGCGCCCCCATCATGGTCCGTGACCGCCCCATCGGTGTCATGTCTCTCTATCGTGACAAAACCCTCGGCTGGTTCGATGAAAACGACCTCAACTTCCTCATGGGCCTCACCCGCCAAGCCGCCGTCGCCATCGAAAACGCCAAACTTTACGACCAAGTCCGCCGCTTCAATACCCAACTCGAAAAAGAGGTCGCCCGTCGCACCGAAGACCTCCAAGCCGCCTACGCCCAACTCGAACGGCTCGACAAAACAAAATCCGACTTCATCGCCGTTACCGCCCACGAACTTCGCACCCCCATCACCGTCCTCAAAGGGTACGGCCAACTTCTCGAACGGGATCCCCTCCTCGCTGACCACCAATACCAATCCAACTTAGCCACGGGCATCGTCACCGGTGCCAACCGCCTGCTCGAAATCGTCAACACCATGCTCACCATGATCAAAGCCGATAGCCAATCCCTCACCCTCAATCTTGCCCCCCTCAATCTCTATTCTCTCCTCAAAAAAATCGTCAAAAACTTGACCGATGATATCGAAGCGCGTGACCAACAAATCTTCATCACCAGCGGCATCAAACGGCTCCCCGATATCTACGCCGACCGTGAATCTTTAACCATGGTCTTCTCTAATCTCGTCATCAACGCCATTAAATACACCCCCGATGGTGGCCAAATCACCATCACCGGCCGCTCATGGCAATCCGCCCCTCGGCCCGACTGGCCTTTCCCCGGCCTCGAAATCGTCGTCAGCGATACCGGTATCGGCATCCCCACCCCCTCCCTCGACCTCATCTTCACCAAATTCTACCAAACCGGCGAAGTCGCTAACCATTCCAGTGGCAAAACCCAATTCAAAGCGGGTGGCCCCGGCCTCGGCCTCGCCATCTGCCGCGGCATCATCCAAGCTCATGGTGGCCTCATCTGGGCCGATAGTGATGGCTACGACGAAGAAACCCTCCCCGGTAGTGACTTCCACGTCATCCTCCCCCTTGACGCCTCCCAACCACAATCAGAACCCGCCCCCTAACCCTCACTTATCCGGCTCAATCGTCAATTGAAACGGAAATCCCGCCATCCGCGCCATAAAAATCGCCCGCCGCACCAACCGCTCCGCCTCCCCCTTTGGATAGGTCGCCACCACCGCCTGCCCTTCATTATGCACTTGCCACATAATCGCCTCGGCCAAAATCAACGGCTTATTAAACACCTCTATCAGCAACCCCACCACAAAATCCATCGTCGTCTGATGATCATTATGCGCAATCACCTTCCATAAATGCCCATCCCCTACATCCGCATCCACATCCACATCAGGCTCAGTCACCACATCCGGATTAGCTAACGAAAAGATTGGCCTCAATTCACTTCTTCTCTGCTCCATATACATTCTCCTCATCAACTTAAATAATATGGGGATGGTTCATATTCATTTACAACCCACTTTACAAAATCACAGCCCAATAAGGGCTGTCATACCTGCGCAGGCAGGTATCCACTCCTAAAATCACCTTTAAATCCCCCTTGTTCTTCGCAAAACGCATTCTCATTGGTAAAGTTAATTACGTACTATTATTAGTGTACGCCATCTCACCTAAATTGCAATCATTAAAACGCCTCCCCATTGGCAAAAATATATTTTCAATGATACAATAAACTCATAAATTATACGCTTTCAAACTATCAAATTTCTACCCATTGTCGCTCAGCATAAAGAGCTCATGCAAATTATCCTCGACAGCCCTGTCACCCCCAATATTTTAGACCCTATCATCTCCCCAGGTGCCAACAACACCGCCTCCCTCTTTCATCAAACAAGCATCCCCCTCTGTTTTATCCATCCAAATCTTATGAATAGTGAGTATAAACAATGATTCGTACCCGTCTAACGACCCTCTTTGCCATTGTGGCAACATTCATTCTTTTAGTCGTCTCCTCAACCAATACCCACGCCCATTCAACCCAAGATCACACCCCGCCCCCCACCTCCGTCACCCTCGCCGGCACCATGCAAACCCTACTAGGTTGTGATGATGATTGGCGTCCCGATTGCGCCGCTACCCAACTACAATTTGATGACACCCATCAACTTTGGTTAGCTACCTTTGAAATCCCCGCCGGCGACTATGAATACAAAGTCGCCCTCAATAACACTTGGGATGAAAATTATGGCGCCAATGCCGCCGCCGGTGGTGATAATCTCGCCCTCTCCCTTGATGGCCCCACCCTCGTCACCTTTATCTACGACCATAAAACACATTGGACAGCCGATAATTACAACAATATCCTCGCCAATGTCGCTGGTAGTTTCCAAGGCGAATTAGGTTGTGAAGGCACTTCTCTCGCCACCCCTGAAGGGGATTGGGCTCCAGACTGCCTCCGCACCCTCCTCCAAGACCCTGATGGCGATGGCACTTATGAATTCCTCGCCACCACCCTCCCCGCTGGCGACTATGAAGCCAAAGTTGCCGTCAATCAAGGCTGGGGCGAAAATTATGGCGAAGAAGGTGCCCCTGGCGGTGCCAATATCGGCTTTAATGTCCCTAAAAATAATGCTCCCGTTCTTTTTACTTGGGATAGTGACACAAAAATTATGACTATTTCTGCTGAAGGCGCGGCCAAAGGTAGTTTAAGCAATGCCTCGGCCTACTGGGTCAACGCCAACACAATCTTGACCCCCCTCCCCGCCACCCCCGGCACCACCTTCACCTTCTACTACGACCTCCAAGCCTCCCTCGAACTAACCAACACCGGCGTCATCGGCGGCCAAGCCATCCCCCTCAGCGTCGTTGGCTCCGGCCCTAATCAAACCATCACCGACCAATTCCCCCACCTCGCTAACCTCACGACCCTCTACCTCGAAACCCAAACCCCTATCGCCGATATCCTCCGCGGCCAATTCGCCCTCGAAACCAAAGATGCTGATGGCAACATCATCGACATCACCGCTCTCCAAATCCCCGGTGTCTTAGACGACCTCTACACCTACGATGGCGCTCTCGGCCCCATCTACAACGATGACACCCCCACCCTCCACCTCTGGGCACCAACCGCCCGTAACGTCACCCTCCACCTCTTCGCCGATGCCAATCCCGCCACCACCAGTACCACCTACCCCATGACCCGCGATAACAACACCGGCGTCTGGTCCATTACCGGCCAACCCGATTGGACCAATCAATACTACCTCTACGAAGTCGATGTCTATATCCCCTCCCTCGGCGAATTCCGCCAAAACCTCGTCACCGACCCCTACTCCCTCAGCCTCTCCGCCAACAGCCAACGGACCCAACTCATCGACCCCGCCGCTGACAACTGGCAACCCACAAACTGGAACAATTACACCAAACCACCTCTCAACTCCCCCCTCGACAGCGTCATCTACGAACTCCATATCCGTGACTTTAGCATTTTCGATGAATCAGTCCCCGCCGACCATCGCGGTACATTCATGGCCTTCACCCATCGTAACAGCAACGGCATGACCCATCTCCGCAACCTCGCCCAAGCCGGACTCACCCACATCCACCTCCTCCCCGTCTTCGATATCGCTACCATTAACGAAATCGAATCAGAACGAGTTGAACCTAGCCTCGAATTCCTCAGCCGTGGCGAACCCAATAGCCCGATGCAACAAGGCGGCATCAACGCCCTCCGTGACAGTGACGGCTTTAACTGGGGCTACGACCCCTTCCACTACACCGCCCCCGAAGGTAGTTACGCCACCGACCCCAACGGCGCCATTCGCGTCCTTGAATTCCGTAACATGGTCCAAGCCCTCAACCAAAATGGCCTCCGCGTCGTCATGGACGTCGTTTACAACCATACCAACTCCAGCGGCCAAAGCGAATATTCCGTCCTCGACCGCATCGTCCCCGGCTACTACCATCGCCTCAGCAAAAACGGGAAAGTCGAAACCAGCACCTGCTGCCAAAACACCGCCACCGAACACAACATGATGCGTAAACTCATGGTCGACTCCGTCGTTACCTGGGCCACCACCTACAAAGTCGATGGCTTCCGCTTCGATCTGATGGGTCATCACATGGTCGAAGATATGCAAGCTGTCCGCGACGCCCTCGATGCCCTCACCCTCGAAAAAGATGGGGTCGACGGCCAATCCATCTACGTCTATGGCGAAGGCTGGAACTTTGGTGAAGTCGCCAACAACGCCCGCGGCCTCAACGCCACCCAACTAAACATCGGTGGCATGGGCATCGGCAGCTTCAACGACCGTCTCCGTGACGCCGCTCGCGGCGGCAACCCCTTCGGTGGCGAACAAGAACAAGGCTTCATCAACGGCCTCTACACCGACCCCAATGAAACCGACCAAGGCACCTCCGAAGAACAACTAACCGACCTCCTCCTCTCCTCCGACCAAATCCGTCTCGGTTTAGCCGGCAACCTCGCTAATTACAGCTTCGTCACCGCCGATGGCAATGTCACCGCCGGCCGCGATATCGATTACAACGGCTCTCCCGCCGGTTACACTCAACAACCAGATGAACATATCGTCTACGTCTCCGCCCACGATAACGAAACCCTCTTCGATGCCATCCAATTCAAAGCCCCTCTCGACACCTCCCCCGAACAACGTGTCCGTATGCAAAACCTCGGCCTCGACCTCGTCATGTTCTCCCAAGGCATCCCCTTCTTCCACGCCGGTAGCGACATGCTCCGCTCCAAATCCATGGACCGCAACAGCTACAACTCCGGTGATTGGTTCAACCGCCTCGACTTCACCTACCAAACCAATAACTGGGCCGTAGGCCTCCCCCCCGCGGCCGACAACGAAAGCAAATGGCCCCTCATCGACCCCCTCCTAGCCAACCCCGATTTGGCCGTTAACAGCCAACACATTATGGCCAACGTCAACCATTTCCAAGAAATCCTCGCCATCCGCCAAAGCACCCCCCTCTTCCGCCTCCCCACTGCCACCCACATCAACAACCAACTCCAATTCCACAACACCGGCCCCGACCAAATCCCCGGCCTCATCGCCATGAGCATCAGCGATGACCCCAACACCCCCCTCGACCCCAACTACAGTCACCTCGTCGTCATCTTCAACGGCCGAAACGATGAACAAACCATCTCCATCCCCGACTTCGCCACCACTGAATTCAAACTCCACCCTATCCAAAAAGATTCCGCCGACATCACCGTCCGCCTCTCCCGTACCGATGAGGGCACCTTCACCGTCCCCGCCCGCACCACCGCCATCTTCGTCGCTGACGCCCCACCGCCACCACCATCCCCCGCTCCCAGCTGGCCCGCCTACCTCGCCGCCATCCTCGCCATCGGCCTCATTATCTGGGCCATCGCCATCAGCGGTGTCCCCGCCACCGAACCAGAAGAATCATAACCCCCCAGACCTCTGAGGTTTCCACGCCAACTCCCACCTCTCACACCACTCCCTAAAACCTCAGAGCTCTTTTTACCAACACCTAACTCCCAGACCTCTGAGGTTTCCACGCCAACTCCCACCTCCCACACCACTCCCTAAAAACCTCAGAGGTCTTTTAACCAACAAAAGACCTCATATGACTAAAAAATTAAAAACAACCCTTCTTCTCACCCTTTTACTCACCCTCATCACCGCCTGCACCACCACTCCCGCTCCCACACCGACCCTCACCCCAACCTCCCTCCCCCCCACCGCCGCCCCCTTCGAGCGCTCCAACCCCACCCTACCCCTCGCCGAAGCACGCACGGTGGCCGAGGGTGGCTACACCTTCCAACCCGTCCTCGGCTCTATCGTCAGCCTCAACGGCCCCCAAGCCGTCGTCTCTGATAAAGATGAGAACGCCTTCGTCTTCCTCTCCTCAAACCCCTCTAATGGCAATACCGTCATCGTCGCCCTCGACAGCTTTCTGGAAGCGTTAACCAATGATGTCGGCCCCCTCGAATCATCCCCCCCCTACAGCTTCAATATCGCCGGTCAGCCCGGCACCGCCGTCGATGTCACCGGTGACTTCCTCGGCGACGCCATGGATGGCCGCATCGCCGTCGTCCCCATGCCCGATGGCCGCCTCTTCGTCATCTACGGCTTTGCCATCAACGGCTACTGGACTGGCGATGGTGAATTACTATTTGAATCCGTCTCCGGCTCCGTTACCTTCACTCCCTAACCCTCATACACCCAGCCTGACTGCAACTGCGTCACACGCTCTTTAAACAATGGTGGCACGGGAGCCGTCCCCCCTTTTTCATAATCATATGAGACCAATACCGTTTTAGCCCGCGCCACCGTCCGTTCCCCATGCTTCTTGCCCCGTCCCACCAACTCATACGACAAATCAAAACTCTTAATCCCAAACCGCGATACCCATAACCCTACAATAATATCATCCCCTAAATAAGCTGGGGCCACATATTGACAATTAACCTCGGCCAAAATCAACGGCAACTGCGCAAAATCATCCAACCGCATAATCTTGCCAAAAAATGACGTCCGCGCCGTCTCCATATACGTCAAATAAACAACATGATTCACATGCCCTAACACATCTAAATCACGAAAAATAACCGACATCTTCATCATAAACGGATAATCAACCATACTCTTTCTCCTTAAACACACTTTTTGTGGACTTTTTCGAGACTTTTACCCATTAAACATAGGTATACTAATCTCTATATTATTAACCTACCTAAACACGGGATAAACAATGAAAATCAAAACCAATATCAAATCTGGTGCCCAAATCACTGACATTTAGGCATCAAAACGAAAAAGGTCATCCGCATGGATGACCTTTTTCGTTTCGATTACATCGAAATCGACCCTTTCCGAAACTCACTCTCCCCCAACATCACATTAACCACTGTCGATTTCCCCTCTTTCTGCCAATGTGCCGCTTTTTGCAACGCGCCTACCACTTCCTCCGGTTTACGCACCACAATCCCCTCGGCCCCATACCCCTGCCCCACCAAATGATAATCCGTCCGCGCCAACTCCGTCGATAACTTCGTCCCAAAAATCTCCACCTGCTCCCGCGCAATCTGCGCCCAACCACCATCCGTTCCCACCACCGCCGTCACCCCAATACCATGCCGCGCAAACGTGTCAAATTCGGCTAAACTATACCCCGCCGACCCATCCCCATAAAATAACCACACCTCCGCTTCTGGCCGACACAACTTCGCCCCCAAAGCGAAGCCCGCCCCCGCCCCTAACGTCCCAAACGCCCCCGGATCCAGCCACGACAACGGCCCTCGCGGCCGCGTCACATACGACGCCGTCGCCACAAAATCACCACCATCTCCCACCATAATACTATCCGCACCAATTACATTCTCCATCTGTTGACACAAAAAGACCGGATTCACATATTCCGTTGTCTCCTCCCCCACCGCCGCAATCTCCGCATCCCGCTCACTATCCCGCTCCGCTAAATGCTTCTGCCACGCCGCCCAACTCGTCGGTGGCGGCCCCCACTGCCCCGCTAATTGCCGCAAAAACGCCCCCGGCGATGCCAAAATCGCCTGATCCGGCCGCCGGTTCTTATACAATGTCAACCGACTCAAATTAATCGCTAAATATTTCGCTTTACTCGGAATATGCCGCCCATAATTCAACCGAAAATCAGCTGGCACCCCCGCTAGCACCACCACATCCGCCTCTTTCAGCGCCAATCGCCGCTTATGCCGCATATGTAACTCATTCGTCCCCAATAATCCCCGCGCCATCCCCGATAAATAGGTCGGTATCCCTAACTTAACGATCGCTTTTTGCAACGCTTCCGCCTGCCCTGGATTCAACAATGCTTGGCTACCCACCACCAACACCGGCTTCTGTGCCCCTCGCAACAACCCAATCGTTTGTGCAATCTGCGACGCATTCGGCTGACGTAAATTCAACTTGATTTGCTCACCCGCCCGCACCTGCCACGGATTACTAAACACCCGCCCCATATGCCACTCAATATATCGATTCACCAACCGTGACCGCCAATGCGTGCTCTTACTCATTGCCTGCGCCTGCCATTCACGCACCAAGCTTTCCGGATAAAGCAGATCAATCGGTAACTCCACAAAAACAGGCCCCGGAATCCCCGATAACGCTTTAGCAAAAGCTTCTTCAAGCGTGGGCACAATCTTTTTCACTTGCTTGACACTTTTCGCCCACTTGACGTGTGGCCGCAACACCGCCATCTGATCAATATCTTGCAACGACCCCCGTCCTTTTAACAAGGTCGCTGTCGCCCCACCTAACAAAATTAAAGGAGATTGTGCCATTTGGGCGTTTTTAACGGCCGTTACCGTATTCGTCACCCCCGGCCCCGCCGTCACCACCGCCACCCCCGGTACACCACTCAAGCGCCCCACCGCATCCGCCGCAAACACCGCCGTCGCCTCGTGCCGTACATCAATCACCCGCACCCCTTTCTGCTCCGCCCCCACCAAAATAGGCGAAATATGCCCCCCACACAATGTAAATAAAAATTGAACCCCCTGCTTCGCCAACACTTCCGCCACCAACAAGCCCCCGTGCATCTCATCATTGCCTATAACCATAACCGTCTACCTCGATACCACTTTTGATTAATTATTTGTTCTTAACATCTAATTTTCGTCTACTCTTGCTATTTGGTCAACTTAAATTTGTTAACCCCCTAAGTTAAAACCCATTTTACCACCATCCGTTACGTCTTTTACGCCCAAAATTTCATGGTTTCACCTCCCATTTTACCTTCAAACACCAAATTGACATAAAACAAACCGCTTTTCCCCTGTTTTTCACTTGCCAAACCCCCCCTATAGCGAGTATCCTTATAGGGTAGTTTTATTTTGCAGGAGACCCTTTATATGACCTGGTTTACGCTCCAGCTCATCATTATCCAAGCTGTTTTCTTTCTCATTGCGCTACTTGTTTTCATTAACTACTTGCGCTATCGTGACCGCTCGCGTGCTGATATCGCTTTGATGTTTGCCGCTATGGGACTCCCCTTTATCTTCACCCTTATCGGCCGTGGCAATCCAAATGCCATCTGGCCCCATCAAGCCTCTATCCTCATCTTAGCAACTCAACCTTTCCTCTTCTTACGTCTCGTCCAACATTTCCGCTCTATTTCAACACTTGTTAATATTTGCGCCATCATTGGCCTTATCCTTGTCTGGATCGGCCAACTCACTAGTTTAAATAATCTGATTAGCTTATTCGGACTTCTCCTACTTCTAACTGTCGAAACGTATGCCGCTTGGGCCCTGATTCGCGCCGCCCGCCACACCGCTGGCGTCACCCAATGGCGTCTCCGCTTAGTCGCCTTGGCCGCCGCCCTCGTCGCCACCGCCGTTCTTGTCGGTGGCTATGCCCTCACCACCGATAATCCCAACCTCCCCACCCCTTGGACCCATTTCCTCCTCCTCCCTATCGGCCTCACCTCGGCCGCCTGCTACTACCTCGGCTTCAATCCCCCCCGCTACCTCCGCCAAGTCTGGCAACAATCAGAACTCCTCGACTTCTTCACCCAAACCATCACCATGTCTACCTCCGGCCAACCCGTCAATATGTTTGACCAACTCGGCCGCTGGGCTCTCCGCACCGTCGGCGGCCAACGTGCCTTGTTCGCCTATTGGGACCAACCTTCCCGCACCTTCACCATCGATGACCGCGATATCTCCCAAACGTTTCCCCTCAATGATTCCAGCGCTATTCGCCACGTCTGGATCGAACAACGCCCCACCACCATCGTTAACCCCGCCGTCCTCGGCCCTGCCCTCAAAAAATTAACCCAACAATGGGAAACCGCCACTGTCATGCTCGTTCCCGTCTCCGCGGAAGAAGAAAACCTCGGCATTCTATTAGTCTTCTTCAACTCCCCCCCACTCTTCGGTGATGATGACCTCAACTCTCTCCGCCTCCTCGCCCAACAAAGCGCCCTCATGTACACCAACCAAAAAATGCTCTGGCGTGAACAAATCGCCCGTCAACATGCCGAAACCCTCCTCCATACCGCTGCCCACCTCAATGCCCAACATGAACTTCACGAAGCGCTCGATGTCCTCTGCCAAGAAACCGCTCGCGCCCTCGGCGTCCCCATCGTCACCGTCAGCCTCGTCGATGACAAACAAGATGCCCTCATCCTCGCCGTCGATCACGGCCTCCCCGCCTCTGTCCGTGATAGTATCCAACCTATCCCCCGTGAACTTTTTAGCCAATTTGTCGACTACGAAAAACCTCTCAATATCGTCCCCAACATCCAAGATATCCCCGATTTGCCCAATCGCGACCTCTACATTGAAGCTGATATCCGCACCAATGTACACACCACCATCAATTACAACAAAGAGTTTGTCGGCCGCCTCAATATCGCCACCATCGGCTTTGAACGTGAATTCAAAACTGATGAACTTACGCTTCTCCAAGGGCTCGCCGGCCAAGCCGGCCTCGCCATCCAAAACGCCCGTCTCTTCGGCCAAATCCAAGAAAATATCGAACTCCTCGAACAACGGGTCGCTGAACGCACGCGCGACCTCCTCATCCGCAACAAAGAACTTGATGCCTTCGCCCACACCGTCGCTCATGACCTCAAAAGCCCTATCCAAAATATGATGAGTGCCACTACCTTCATCGAGTATGGCCTCGATAACCTCAGCCCCGAACAACAAGAAGCGTTAGCTATCGCTAACCGTAGTAGCCAACAGATGCAACGTATCATCCAATCCCTACTCCTCATGGCCACTGTCCAAGACACTGAAATGACGCTTGACATCGTCGACATGAGTTATCTAGTTGAAGAGGTTCAGCAACGGCTCCTTTACTTAGTCAATGAAAAAGAGGCTACGTTTGAAATGCCGGACCAATGGCCGCCCGTTTGGGGTTACGCCCCTTGGATCGAAGAAATTTGGGCCAATTATATCAGTAACGCGATTAAATATGGGGGCAAACCACCTCATATCCGCCTTTCGGCCGAGCCAGTCGGCCACAACATGATCCGTTTCTCCGTCCATGACAACGGCCCCGGCCTCTCTGATGAACAAGCTCGCATCCTTTTCCAACCATTCACCCAACTCGAAAGCAATGTTGAGCGCGGCGGCCATGGCCTCGGCCTCTCCATCGTCCAACGAATCGCCACCCGCCTCGGCGGCGAAGTCGGCGTCTCTAGCGAAATCGGCGTCGGCAGTAACTTCTGGTTCACCCTCCGCACCGCCAACCCCGAAGAAGAAGCCCCCACCATCATTAAACTCTCCCAAGAACTCTCCGCCGAACTCGCCCAAGACCTCAGCTAAGCCCCTTCACTTTTGCGTCAACCACCAATCAACCAATTCACTATTAATCTCTGGCGATCCCACCGCCACCATTAGCAACACATCCTCCGCCCGCGTCTGCATCCCTACCCCCCCCCCCCCCCCCCCCCCCC
>DATHYN010000009.1:0-20542 GCA_035459145.1 Anaerolineae bacterium
TTGGCGGATGTAGGCGTGGAGGCGGGAGATGACACGGTGATTGATGACGATGTCACAGGTGGGGGCACGACCGATGGTGTGTTCTTTGTTAAGAAGGGGAAAGCGTTGGGGATTATCGGTATCTTCAATATTTAATAGGTAGGAGGCATCTGCTGTATTTTTCATAGGTGTATTTTAACGTGAGATGGTGGGAGATACAAGTGGGGAGAAAGGTTATTTTGAAAGGTTTGGTGCGGGTTTGAAGGATTTGATGGGTTCTTTAGGGATGGGTTGGAATTGATTTTACAAATGGGTGAGAATGAGATTGGCTGAGAGAAGGTGGATTTAGAGGTGATGTTAGGCGTGGATACCTGCATAGAGGCAAGGGGTTGTTGTTGCCTTTGTCAATGTTGTTTTATGTAGAGTAATAGCAGATTTCTCGACTTCATTCAATCCTTCATTTAAGTGTAACTTGTCTTTGAGTGTAAAACGGATTGAATTTCGCTCGAAATGACAGGTGAGACGGTCTAAGTTGGGGATGAATCAGGCCTTCATTTAAGTGTAACTTGTCTTTGAATGTAAAACGGATTGAATTTCGCTCGAAATGACAGGTGAGACGGTCTAAGTTGGGGATGACTTATGTATGACAGCTTTTGGCGGGTTGTTTAGTGGAGGGAGGTGGGGTCGGTGAGGAATTGGGCGAGCCAGCGGTAGTAGCTGGGGAAGGAGGAGATGTTGTTGTGGCCGGCTTGGGGGAGGATTTTGATGGTTTTGGGAGCGGTGAGGGCGTCGTAGAGGCGTTGGCCGTGGCTGGGGGGGACGAGGGTATCTTGTTGGCCGTGGAGGATGAGGGTGGGGCAAGTGATTTGGGGGGCGCGGTCGAGGGATTCGTAGAGGCGAGGGAGGAAGAGGGCGGGGGCCCAAGGGGCGTGGGTGGCGATGATTTCGCGCATGGAGGTGAAGGGGCTGTCAAGGATGAGGCTGTGGGGTTTGATGTCGGCGTGGGTGGTGAGGTAGATGGCGACGGCGGTGCCGAGGGATTTGCCGAGGAGGGAGAGGGGGAGTTGGTCGGATTGGGCGCGGTTGGCGAGCCAATGCCACATGGTGAGACCGTCGGTGTAGAGTCCTTGTTCGGAGGGGCGGCCGGTGCTGTGGCCGTAGCCACGGTAGTCCCAAAGAAGGACGTTGACGCCAGCGGTGAGGAAAGGGGGGACGGCTTGGAGCCAGTCGTGGACGTTGCCGGCGTTGCCGTGGCAGTAGAGAATGGTGTGGCGTGGTTGGGGGGCGGGTAGATACCAACCGTGG
The DNA here is from genome assembly GCA_035459145.1 of Anaerolineae bacterium. Taxonomy (GTDB): domain Bacteria; phylum Chloroflexota; class Anaerolineae; order Promineifilales; family Promineifilaceae; genus DATHYN01. The sequence goes on from DATHYN010000009.1 coordinate 1,285, forward strand.
AGATTGATGTTATCGGAGGTGGTGAGTTCGACTTCTTCGTAGGTAAGGTTGAGGGAGGTGGGGGTGACGGAGATGGGGGTGGCGGTGGCATCGGGACGGTAGATGAATTGATTAATGAGCGGTAGCATGGAGAATTCCTTTGGGTCGATAGAAGATAGTGAAGATTAGTAGGGTGATAGTGACGAGAAAGCTGGTGAAGGCGACGGCTTGGATACCACCGAGACTGAAGATAACGCCGGTACTGAGGGTGCCGCCGAGGGAGGCGAGGGAGACAAAGATTTCGTTGAGACCTTGGCCACGGCCACGGCTATTGACCGGGAGGGCGGAGAAGAAGAGTTCGGAGCCGGCGACGTAGCAGAAGTTCCAGCCGAGGCCGAGGAGGAAGAGGGCGACGGCAATGGAGAGGAAGGTAGTGCTGAGAGGGGTGAGGAGGCAAGCGGAGATGAGGATGGCGATGCCGGTGAGGATGATACGGTAACTGCCTTGCCAGTTGATGAGGCGGGAGGTGAGGCTGGAGAGGCCGAACATGCCGAGGGTGTGGGCCATGATGACGTAGGAGATGGCGGTGGTGTCGTGGCCGTTGTTGCGCATGTAGACGGAGGTGATGACCATGATGACGGTCATGACGAGTTGGGCGATGATCATGGTACCGCTACCGATGAGGGCGGTACGTTTGTTGGCGGGGGAGAGGTCGGTGAGTTTGAGGGTTTCAGGATTGGTGTTGGTGGTTTTGGCCGGGTATTGGGCGGCGAGGGCGCGGCCGATGTGGAGGGGGTCGGGGTGGAGGCCGAGGGCGAGGAGAAGGGCGGCGACAGCGAGGAAGATGGCGGCGATGATGATGGGGCCTGCTTCACCGGGGATTTGGCGGGAGAGGGCGAAGGCTTCGGAGGGGGGGACGATGCGGGGGCCGAGGATGGCGCCGATGGTACCGGCGAAGGTGATGAAGCCGATGGCGCGGGCTTGGCGCTCGGCCGTATGGATTTCGGCGGCGGCGAAGCGGCTTTGGTCGGTGGCGCCACGGGCGAGGCCGATGGCGAGGGAGCCGAGGAGGAAGCCGAGGAAGGATTGGTTGATGACGGCGAGGGCGGCGGCGGCGGCGCCGGCGGTGCCGATGGTGTAGGCGAAGGTGAGGCCCCAGCGGCGGCCCCAGCGGTCCATGACGAGGCCGAAGGGGTAGGCGGAGGCGGCGCGGCCGAGGAGGACGCAGGCTTGGGGCCAGCCAGCGGCGCTGACGCGGCCGCTGAGGTCGATGGCGATGAGGGGGCCGAGGGTAAACATGGCAATGAAGGCGGCAGAAAAAAGGCTTTGAGCGGAGAAGAGGGTAAAAAGAAGGCGGTAGCGGGTTAGGGGAGTAATGTTAGGCGTGGTCATAGCGTTGTTCCTTTGGTATGAGTGAGTAGAGCGTAACCGAAATGAGCTAGAGTGGTAAGTGTCACATGTTGTTAGATTGTGAGTGGATTCCGGCCTGCGCCGGAATGACATATTCGGGGATTGCGTCGCTAATTGTAAAAACGGACAGTATCGGCGCAGGAATGATAGCGTTCTGGGTTATTGTGAACTATCCTCGTTTATTTTATCTTGTTTTATGGAACTGGGTATAGGTATTAAGTTTGGTTTTAAGGGGTAGTGGTGGTGTCGTATGAAGAGATGATACGGTAACAACTTTGGAGGATTTCGACTAAATCGTTGACTTTGAATGGTTTGCTGATGAAATTGTCCATGCCAGCGGCTAGGCAACGTTGGCGATCTTCGTCGGTGGCATTGGCGGTAAGGGCAATGATGCATAGTTTGCGCTCGTTGGTGACTTGAGCGCGGATATGGCGGGTGGCTTCAAGGCCATCGACATTAGGCATTTGCATATCCATCAGAATGAGATCGTAGGAGTTGTTGGTGGCGGACTCAATGGCTTGAGCGCCATCGCTGACCATATCAACTTTGTAGCCAAGTCGTTTTAGTTGTTGGCGAGCGACGCGTTGGTTGACTTTGTTGTCTTCAGCGACGAGAATGCGTAAGGGGTATTTTTGGCCCATTTGTTGGTTAAAGGTAGTGGGTTTATTGCTGGTTGGTTGTATTTGGCGCCCGGCGAGTACCTCTAATAATGTTTGATGTAGGTGCGCGGCTTTAATCGGTTTGGTGAGGAAGGATTTGAAGTAGTCGCGACGATGGTCATTGGTGTGCGTACCAATGGAGGTAAGCATAATTAAAGGGATTTGGGGGTGGCGTTGTTGGAGCTCTTCGGCTAGGGTAAAGCCGTTCATGACAGGCATGTTCATATCTAGGATGGCGATATCGACATGGGGGTCCTGGCCGAGGAGATTGAGGGCATCTTGGCCAGAAGCGACGCTTATCGGTTCCATTTGCCAATGTTGCGTTTGCTGACGTAATAGTTGGCGGTTGGTGGCGTTATCATCGACGATTAGGATTCGTTTGGTGGCGAGGTCGGGTTGGGGGCGGAGGAAGTTGGGTGGGTCGTAGGGGGCGGCGATGGTGGGGATGGCGAGGGTGAAGGTGGTGCCGTGGCCGAGCTGGCTAGCGACGGTTAAATCGCCATCCATTAAGCGGGCTAATTGGCGGCTAATGGTTAAGCCTAAGCCGGTACCACCAAAGCGGCGGGTGATGGAGCTATCGACTTGTTGGAAGGATTCAAAGAGTTTGGATTGGTTATCCGCGGAGATGCCGATGCCGGTGTCACGGACCGCGATTTGAAGATTGTATGGTTTGTCATCGGAGTCAGTGGGAGAAGGTAGGGGAGATGATTTCACGAGAATGGTGACTTCGCCTTTCGAGGTAAATTTGACGGCATTGCTAAGTAAATTGATTATAATTTGCCGCACGCGGGTGACATCGCCGATAATGGCTTCAGGGGTGTCTGCTTGCCAAAGATAGTTGATATCGAGACCTTTTTTGCTGGCTTGGGTGGCAACTATATCGAGGGATTTTTCGACGCAATCGCGTAGATTGAAGGGGCGGTTTTCTAAGGTGAGTTTGCCGGATTCGATTTTGGAGAAGTCGAGGATGTCGTTAATGAGGTGGAGTAGGGCGTCCCCGCTATCGTTAATGGTGCTGGCGAATTCGAGTTGTTCTTTGTCGAGGGAGGTATCTAATAGTAGATTGGACATGCCGATGATGGCGTTCATGGGGGTGCGGATTTCGTGGCTCATGTTGGCTAAGAATTCGCCTTTGGCGAGGACGGCGGCCTCGGCGCGTTGATTGGCTTGGCGTAGGTCGGCTTCGATTTGCTCGCGTTCGTGGAGTTGTTTTTGGAGGAGGTTGTTGGTTTGGTCTAAGCTTTTGGTGCGGGAAGCGACCAGTTGTTCAAGTTCGTCTTGGTGTTTTTGTAGTTGTTGGGCGGCGTGATCGCGTTCAACGATAATAGCTTCTAAATCGGTGTTGATGGCTTGGAGGGATTTGAGGGAATTACGACGGGTGGTGGCCATGAGATTCAAGAAACTTAGGGAGAGAACAAAGGTGAGAATGTTCAAAAAGATGATGATATTACGCATATCATACCAAGAGTCCAATGTTTCGGTGAGATCGATTTGAGAAATCAGGCCGATATCTAATTTTTCATCCCACAGCCAGGCGGACATAACTTGAACACCACGGTAGTCGCGATAACTACTAGTCTTTGTGCTTTTTTCTTTGTTAATGGCTTGGGTGACGGGGAATGTGAGGGGCCATTGGGAGCGGGCTTGGGGGTTGGTGTAGCCTTCGAGGAGGTTGCCACCGGGGTCTTGGAGTTCGAAGTAAACGGTGGCAAGGTTTTCATTAGCGTCGATTAAATTGAGCTGGGTGAGTTGGGAGGTGAAGCGGCTTTCGGTGAGGAGGCGACCGTTGTTGTCAAAGGCGTAGGTTTCGCCAGTGTGGCCGAGGCGGCTAAGACGGGTGAGGCGGGAAAAATTGCTAAACATATCTAGACGTAGGGTGAAAACGGCGATGATGTCTTGGTTTTCATTGAAAATGGGGCTGGCGATGAACATGGTGGCGGGGGCAGCGATGAGATGGCCATCGGCATCAGGGAGGGGGACGTCTGAGGGGAGGGGGGGAATGAAGAGGGTTTCGCCAGCGAAGACGCGTTGCAGGAGTTGGGGGCGATGGATGGCGATGAGATTAGTGGTGCCGAGATTGGTGTCACGCATGGAGGCGAGGCTGATGTTATCTGGGGAGATGATGAAGATGCCGAGATCGCCCCGTTCAATGAGGGTGGGGCCAAATTGGGCGCGTAAAGCGGCTTGGGCGGGGTGGTTGATTAGGTTGGTGGGGGTTGGTTGTTCGTCTAGTAGTTGTTGAGTAAGTTGGGGGATGAGGGGGTCTTGTAGGATGACATTGATGTCTGTTTCTTGTTGTTGCTCCCAAATGCGTAAGGATTCATCGGTGGCGACGAGGAGGGTTTGGAGGGTATTGGCCATTCTAGCTTGTTCGCGGTTGTGGACGATAGTGAGGGTGATAAAGGAGGCGGTGATCATGACAGCCCAGAAGAGGAGTAGGCCAAATATTTCGTGGCGATTGAAGTTTTGGGTGCGTGTGTTTAAGTCTTCATGGGTCATGATAGCTTGGTTATGGTGAATAGCGTGTTTAATTATTCGTGTTATTTAATTATACAAGTTAAAGGGGGGTTTGGGAAGTACTTTAGATGCGGGGGAATTTTGGATATATATGGTTAAATTTGAGTAGGATTTTGGGGATTTGATGGATTTTTTGGTGTTGGTGAAGTGAGGAGGGGTGTTTGGGTGGTGATGATGCGTAATGGATTATTGGCGGTCCGTAATATCGTTACGGTGCCTATATCAACTTAAATAGTGGTAGCGATTGAGAAGATTTCTCCATTCCACCATTCCCTCCAGCCGTTCGTAATGGACAGATTGGCTAGAGACGGGAATGCTTCTAGTTGAAATGACGAGGGGGGAGTGGGTGTTAGGGCGGGTTTTTGCTGGGTGAAATAGGCCTGTTGATGAATGGTGATTTGGGAGGGGGTTAACTGGTTTTGAGGAGGGGGAGGAGGAGTTGGGTGAGGGCACCGACGATGAAGGGGAGGCCGAGGGAGAGGAGGACGCGGATGGTGGTGATGCGCCAGCCGTAGAAGCTGATTTCGAGGGGGAGGCGGAGGATGGAGAGGAGGGCGAAGGAGGTGGCGTAGGTCATGAGGACGGAGAGGCCGACGCCGGCTTGGTGGAGGGCGGCGATGATGGGGAGGCCGATGATGCTGCCGCCGGGGGTGAGGATGCCAGCGAGCCAAGCGATGGTGATGCCGCGCCAGCCGGAGGCATCGGAGAGCCAGGTTTGGACGAGGTCGCTGGGGAGGAGGGTTTCGGTGAAGCCGGCGATGAGCATGGCGATGACGAGTATGGGGAGGAAGCGGAGGAGTTGGTGGAGGGAGGTGGTTAGGCCGGTGTGGAAGGTATCGGAACCGTGCCAGAGGGCGAGGGCCATGAGGAGGCCGAGGGTGAGGAGCATGAATAGGGCGGTGGAACGCATGTGGTTTTCCTTTGGTTAGTGGTTGTGAAAATTTTGAAGGTTGGTGGGGAGGGGTGTTGGTTATGAGACCTTCGAGGTTTTTAGGGAGGTGATGGTGGGGAGGGGTTTGGGTTAAGAAACCTCGAAGGTCGGTGGGGAGGGGTTTGGGTTAAGAAACCTCGAAGGTTGGGAGTGGGGTGTTGGTTATGAGGCCTCGCTGGTTGGGGGCTGGGAGAGGATTTCGATGTAGCCGGCGTCGCCGTGGAGGCGGAGGCGTTGGCCGGTTTTGAGGCGTTTGGTGGCATCGGGGACGCCGACGACGGCGGGGATGCCGTACTCGCGGGCGACGACGGAGCCGTGGGTCATGAGGCCACCGACTTCGGTGATGAGGCCGGCGGCGTTGACAAAGAGGGGGGTCCAGCCGGGGTCGGTGAAGGGGGCGATGAGGATTTCGCCGGGATTGAGGGCTTGGGTGCTGGGGTCGTGGATGACTTTGGCGAGGCCTTCGATGGTCCCGGCGGAGACGGGGCTGCCGATGAGGGCGCCTTCGGGAGCGTTTTTGTTGTCGAGTTTGGGGGTGGGGATTTCACCTTCGTTGGTGATGACGCGTGGGGGGGTGAGGTGGTGGTAACGGTCGAAATCGAGACGGCGTTGAGCGACGATTGTTTGCAGGTCTTGGTGGGGATTTTGGCGGGTGGCGAGGATTTCGGGGAGGGTGAGGAACCAGATATCATCGGATTGTTGGAGGCGGTGGTGGGTGACGAGCTGTTGGCCGAGGGCGAGGAAGACGGGTTTGATGAGGGCGAGCATTTGGACGATGTAGAATTTGTGGTGTTCGCGGAGGGGGGCGAGGTGGTGGCTGTTGTGGATGAGGCGGCGGACGAAGGGGGCGCGGATGAAGCCGAAAAAGCCTTTGTGGGCGGCTTGATGGAGGGCGTTAACGGCCGTTTCATGCTCCTCAGCCAACTTTTGGTAATGGTCACGATGGGCACCGATGGTGGTGTGTTGCATGGCGTTGACGACCATTTGCAAGAGGGATGAGGGGTCTTCGGCCCAGCGGGGACGGTGGAGGTCGATTTCGGAGGGGCCGCGGGCGCCGTAATGGTCGAGGAAGGTGCGCCAAGCGGTGAGGAATTGGGGGCCGCCGGGGATGTGGGCGGCTTGGGCGAGGCGGGCCGAGGTGGGGATGTCCGTTTGTTGGAGGTGGGTGGTTAATTCGGGGGTGGCTTGGGCGGCGTCGGCGAGGTCGCCAACGGCGAGATTCATGGCGGTGGTGACGTTGCCGTCGACACCGCGGCTGAGGGCGTTGAGGTGGTCGGTGTAGTGGTCGGCGCTGAAGATTTTGTGGAGAAGGGCGGTGCTGAGCATACCGGCGCCCGCTTTGGGGGCCCAGTTGAGGATGGGATGGAAGATGGTGCGGAGGGTATCGAGACAGAGGGTGAGTTGTTGGTCGAGGGTGGGGGTTTGGGCGAGTTGTTGTTGGAGTTGGTGGACGTGGTGGTTGATGATGGTGGTGGCGTCAGCGGCGGCGTTGCGGTGGTTGCCACGGAAGGTGGCGTGGAGGATGCGGCCGAGTTGTTTGAGGAGGAAGGGGAGGATGGGGCGAAGGGTGGTGGTTTGGCCGTGGTTATTGAATTGGGGGCGGGTGATAATTTGTTGGATGGCGCTGACGGCGAGGGCATCGGCGAATTTGAGATTGCGGAGGAGGATGCGGCGGAGGAGGGGATGGCGGAAGAGGGGGGAGAGGTCGCCGTAGAGGCGACCGGCGGCGGTGGTGAGGTACGGGCTTTCGAGTTGGCCATGGGTGTGGCCGACGGGAAGGATGGTGCGCCAGAGGGAGAGAGAGAGGGGGGGCATGGGGTCAGTCATCATTTGGAAGTGGGAGAAGCTGAAGTAGGTGTGGAGGGCGTCATCGGTGGGGGCGGGTTGAGGGAGGGGGAAGAGGGAGGTGATGGGGCGTGATTGGGTGATGAAGATGTGGCCATCGGGGTCGATGGCCCATTCGATGTCTTGGGGGGATTGGTAGTGGGCTTCGATTTGGGTGCCGAGGCGGCCGAGGGCGAGGATTTGGTCGGGGTTGAGAGCGGGGGTTTGTTGTTGGTCTGGGGGGAGATTGATGGTTTCGGTCCCACCATCGGGAAGGGAGCGGATGGCGATTTGTTTGGTGGCGATTTGTTGTTTGGTGATTTGTTGGGAGCGTTTGTCGATTTGGTAGAGGTCGGCGGAGACGGTGCCGGAGACGAGGGCTTCGCCGAGGCCGAAGCTGGCGTCGATGGCGATGGTGTGGCGTTGGCCGCTGACGGGGTCGGCGGTGAACATGATGCCGGAGATGTGGGATTGGATCATTTGTTGGACGACGACGGAGAGGGCGACTTGGCGGTGGTCGAATTTGTTTTGGAGGCGGTAGAGGATGGCGCGGTCGGTGAAAAGGGAGATGAAGCAGTTTTTGATGCTATCGAGGAGAGGTTGTTGGCCGCGGATATTGAGGTAGGTATCTTGTTGGCCGGCGAAGGAGGCGTGGGGGAGGTCTTCGGCGGTGGCGGAGGAGCGGACGGCGTAGGGGGCCGAGGGGTTGAGGTTTTGCCAGGCGTTGGTGATGGCAGTGATGACAGGTTGTGGGAGGGAGAGGGTGGCGAGATGGGCGCGGACGGCGCGCCCGACTTCGCGTAGTGAGTCTAGATCGTGGGGGTTGATGGTATCGAGTTGGGGGTAGATAGTGGCCGTGGCGGGAGAGATGAAGTGATGGAAGGCAGCGGTGGTGACACAAAAGCCGGGGGGGACATTGAAGCCAGCTTGGGTTAGTTCGCCGAGGTTTGCACCTTTGCCACCGACTTGAGGGAGGTTTTGGTGATTAATTTGGGTGAAAGGCAGGATGAAGGTAGACATGATGTGCTCCTAAGCGATTGTGAGTTGGTTGTTAAGGAAGATGTTGACGATGGTTTGGGCGGTTTGGGCGGTATCGGTGAGGCTGGTTTGGTAGTGAATGGGGCCGATGAGGGTGAAGGAGAGGATAAGGCCAATGAAGGCGAGGGCGGTATCTTGGGGGGGGGCGATAGGGTGGAGATGACCGGCGTCGATTTGGTGTTGGAAGTAGGTGGTGAGGGCGTGGAGGGTTGAGTCGGCGCTGTGGCGGAGGGAGTCAAAGTAGTGGCGTTCTTCGGGGCTGCCGAGGAAGAGGAGACGCATGATGTCCCGATTTTGGTAAAAGAAGGGGATGAGGGTTTGGGTGATGGTGAGAAGATCGGCGGCGGGGTCGTTTGAGGCGTGGTTAATTTGGTCGCGGAGGCGGTTGCGGGGGGTCATTTCGGCGGCGAAGGCGTGGATGAGGGATTCTTTGTCGCCGAAGTGGCGGTAGACGGTGGCGACGCCGACGTTGGCTTCGGCGGCGATTTGTTCTATGGTGGCTTTGATGAGGCCAACGCGGCCGAAGACGGTGCGGGCGGCGGTGAGGATTTTTTGGCGGTAGTTATGTTGGTCGATATCGAGGTTGTGTTGTTGGGCGAGGCGGTTGAGGATTTTTTGTTTACTGCCGAGGCGGCGGTAGATGGTGGCGCGGGAGATGTTGAGTTCGGCTTCTAGTTGTTCCATGGTGAAGTCGGGGCCGTTTTGGGTATATAGTTTATGGGCGGCGGTGAGGATTTGTTGTTCCATGATGCGTCCTTTTTGGTTTGAGATGATATGGTAGGTAGTATACACTATCGTTTCGTATCATGTCAATAGGGAAAAGAGAGGGGAATGGTAAAGGGTGTTTTGCTTGAGTGGGGAGCTGGTTTGATGCGGTTTGGTGGGTTTTGACGCGGATTTTGGGGATTGGACGGATTTTTTTTGTGTTGGTGAAAAGAGAAAGGGTGTTTGGTTGGAAGGCTGGTTATGGGGCAAATTGTGGTATTGGTTGGGGTTATAGGTTGGGGGGGAGTTGGAAGGGGTGGTGGGGGAGGGGGTCGGTCCAATGGTTGTGGTGGACGAGTTGGGCGGCGAGGTGGCCGAGGGTATCGGAGGGGTAGGCGGAACGGCCGTTGCCACCGATGGCGGTGTAGAGTTGGCCGGGGATGAGGGTGTCGATGTAGGGTTGGCCGTGGTGGGTGTAGGTGATGACACAGCGGCCGGTGCGCCAAGATTGGATGGTGAGGTGGGGGTAGAGTTCGTGGACGGCGTCTTGGAAAGGGGGGAGGAGGGTGTGGCTATCGCCGTGTTGGTACCAGTCGAGGAGTTGTTGGTAGGTGGTGAGGGTTTGGTCGGTATGGGTATTGGCGCCGAGTTTGAGGTAGTGGCGGCCATCGGGATAGGTGAGGGGGGGGACGAGGTAGATATCTTTGATGTAGGGGGAATCGATTTGGTAGTTGACAGTGGGGGTTTGGTGGAGCTGGTTCATGTCGGTGGGGGAGAGTTCGGCGAGGACGAACTGTTCGGTTTTGAGGCGGAGGGGGAGTGGTTGGGGGAGGAGGTTAAAGTGGTTGGTGAAGGCGCCGGTGGCGAGGAGGACGCGGCGGGCGTGGTAGGTTTGATTGTTGTTGGTGGTGATAGTGAGGTGGGTGGGTTTGGGGTCGAGGTGGGTGGCGATGGTCGGGATGATGGTGCCGCCGGCGGCCTGGCCGAGGTGGAGTTGGGCGCGGATGAGTTGGCGGGGGTTGAGGTAGCCGGCGGGTGGTGGGTCCCAGAGGAGTTTGTAGTCGGGTGGAAAGTTGAGGTAGGGGAATTGGGTAGCCCATTGGTGGGGGGTGAGGAGGGTGAGGGGGAGGTTAAGTTGTTGGCTGGTGTGGGCGAGGGCATCGAGGTGGGCTTGGTCGCGGCGGGGATGGAGGGCGTGGAGGCCGCCGCTGGGGGTGTAGAAGGGGATGTGGCTGGCTTGTTCGAGTTGGGGGTAGGTGTGGAAGGCGCGGGTGCCGAGGGTTGTCCAGAGGGGGGTGGTGACGAGGTGGTGGGCGAGGCGGCCGGCGTCGTAGTGGGCACCGAAGGGGCCGTTATACTGTTGGGGGTTGGTTGGTTCATCGGGGCCGAGGATGGCGGTGGGTTGACCGGTTTGGCTGAGGTAGCGGAAGGCGGCGCTGCCGAGGGGGCCTTTGCCGATGATGAGGTAGTCGTACATAGAGGATAATGATGGTGTAGGTGGGGGATTTTGTCAAGTGAATGGGTGGTTTGGTAAAGGGTGTGTTTTGCTTGAGGTTAGGGGTTGGTTTGATGAGGTTTGGTGGGTTTTGACGCGGATTTTGGGGATTGGACAGATTTTTTGTTGTTGACGAGGAGAGGATGGGTATTTGGATTGGAAGTCTGGCGATTTGGCAAATCGCGCCACCTTGTGGGTGGGTTTTTACTCAGTTGTCCATATATATGTGGCAGACATAAGTTGGTAAATTGGGATATGATTTTGAGGTTTTTTAGGAGGGGAGGAAGTTATCGGGGAAGGGGAGGGTGAAGGACATGCCTTCGCGGGCGAGGACGGTGTTGGGGAAGATGTCACGGGCTTGGTGGAGGATGTCCATCATGATGGTATCGGTGGCATCGGGGGCGTAGTGGAAGAGGGCGAGGCATTTAACGTTGGCGGTGCGGGCGACCTCGGCCGCTTCGAGCCAACTGCTATGACCGTAATGGGCAAATTGTTGGCGTTCCTCGAGGTTAAGGAATTGGGCATCATGGAACAGAATATCAGCGTTTTGGGCGATGCGAAGGACATTGGGGTTGAGGTGGTCTTGGGGGTGGGTGCAATCGGTGCAGTAGGCGAGGCTGGCGCCGTTGTTTTCGATGCGGAAGCCGAGGACACCGCCGGGGTGGTCGAGGGTGGCGGTGTGGACGGTGGTGGCATCACCGATGATCATGGTTTCGTTGTCGTGGCAATGTTTAATGTGGAGGTCCGCAGTAAGTTCATCGAAGGAGAAGGGGAGGTATGGTTCGCGGATTTGGCCAGCGAGGACTTTTTGTAGGTCACGGTCAACGTGGCCTTGGCCGATGATGACGAAGCGGTTATTGCGATTGTTTTCACCGATGACGGGGGCAAAGAAGGGGAAGCCTTGGATGTGGTCCCAATGGGTGTGGCTGATTAGGATAGTGGCTAAGATGCGGTTGGGGTTTTCTTGGAGGAGGGTGTTGCCGAGGGAGCGGATGCCGGTGCCAGCATCGAGGATAATGGTTTGTTTGTCACTGGTTAGGATATCAATACAAGCTGTATTGCCACCAAGGCCAACTGTGTGAGGGCTGGGTGAAGGGATGCCACCACGGACACCCCAGACTCGGACACGCATAATGAGTTAGGCGAATAAAGGTAGTAGAAAGAAGAGGGCTAGCCTCGTTCTGTCTAGTCTTTATCACCCTCAAGAACTTTTTTAACGCTGGATAATAGTTCTTGGGGGCCGAATGGTTTGGTGATGTAATCGTTGACGCGGGCGATGTGGAGGCCGAGGACTTTGTCAATGCTTTGGGCTTTAGCAGTGATGATGATGACAGGGATATCACTCATGCTCTCGGTTGCTTTCATTTTTTGGTACACTTCCCAACCGTCCATTTCAGGCATCATCAAATCGAGAAGGACTAAGTCTGGGTTAACTTCCTCGATTTTTTTGAGGCCCTCAACACCACCAATAGCTCCATGCACTTTGACATCGAGTTGGGAGAGGATAAGGGTGACCAAATCGATAATTTCAGCTTCATCTTCAATGCAGACAACTTGTTTTTGATTGCTCATAATATATTTAATCCATCAGAAAAAGTTTAAGTAATTTAAGTAATTTCCAATAAAGCCTTTAAGAACAAAGTTTTAATAGCTTTGTGGTATGACATTATTTTAGGAAAATTACTTTATGAACTATATAAATGATCTTAGAAATATCAATCGTTACTTCAGTAAAAATGGCGAAGATATTAGTCGTGTAAGCTTATCACAAGCGGGCGGGCTTGTCCAATTTTAGCGTAAATAATATCTGTTTTTGAGTGGTTGGGAGAGGAGGAGGTAGATTTTCTAATTGGGAGTGATTGGAACTGGCAAAAACTATCGGAAATGGGGGATGACATGATCGATTACAGTCAATGGGTTATAATTTGAGGTAGAGTGGGAAGTTCAGCATGTTGTTAGGTTAGAAGTGGATTCCTGCCGGTGCAGATGCTGTCCGTTTTTGTTGAGCAGGCAGGATTTGCGGAGAACGAAGCCGAAATGAAGGTGGTTTTAGAAGTAGATTCCGGCCTGCGCCGGAATGACAGCCCTCAGTGGGCTGTAAAGGATTGGGTTATATAGTAGAAAACGGACAACATCTGTGCAGGAATGACAGAATTCTGGGTTATTTGGATTACAGTTGATGATTAGTAGATTGTAACGAGTAAGCTAAAGTGAGAAATTAGAATGTCAGAAACAACGGTTGTGGGGTCGGAAGCGATTCAGCAGAGAAAGATTGACCATTTGAAAATAGCATTATCGGATATTGTGCAGGTGGGGGATGCGGGATTTGGTCAGTATCGGTTATTGCATAATGCGTTGCCGGAGATAGATTTTGATAGTATTGATATGTCGACGACTTTTTTGGGGAAGAAGGTTAATTATCCATTTTTTATTTCTTGTATGACGGGTGGCGTGGGCCAAGGGCGTAAGATTAACCGTAATTTAGCGAAAGCGGCGCAAAAATATGGGATTGCGATGGGGGTGGGGAGTCAGCGGGCGGCGATTCAGTATCCGGAGTTAGAGGATTTATTTATGGCGCGGGAGGTGGCTCCGGATATTCCGTTGTTGGCGAATGTGGGGATTGTGCAGTTGAATTATGGGTTTGATGTGGCCGAGTATCAGCAGATTGTGGATATGATTGCGGCGGATGCGTTGGTGGTGCATATCAATCCGTTGCAGGAGATTGTGCAGCCTGAGGGGGATCGGGATTGGTCTGGTTTGTTGCCGAAGTTGGCGAAAGTGGTGGAGAAGTTATCGGTGCCGGTGATTGGTAAAGAGGTGGGATTTGGTTTATCGGATGATGTGGCGCGGCGATTGCATGAAGTGGGGGTGAAGATATGGGATACGGCGGGTTGGGGCGGGACAAATTGGTCATTGGTGGAGGGGTTGCGGGGGAAGGCGGATCAGCATATTGGGGAGTTATTTAGTGAGTGGGGGATTCCGACAACGGAGTCGATTAAGATGTGTCGGGGGGTGGCGGATGAGTTGGGGGATGGGGAAGTGGTGATATTAGGGAGTGGCGGCGTGAAGTCGGGGGTGGATGTGGCCAAGGGGATTGCGTTGGGGGCGGATTTGGTGGGGTTGGCGACGCCGTTTGGCCGAGCGGCGGTGGAGTCAAGTGAGGCGGTGGAGGCGTTGATTGAGCGTTTAGGATTGGAGTTGCGTATTGGGATGTTTGGCGTGGGGGCGGGGAATATAGAAGCGTTACGTCAAGCACGTTTTTTAGGTATCGGGTGAGGTGAGAGATGAATGAGCAAGCTGTTGATGAAGCGGTAGCGGCGGTGGAGACGAAGTTAGCGGAGATTGTACGCAGTGATGTGCAGGTATTAGATGAAGCGAGTTTGCACATTATTGGGGCGGGGGGGAAGCGGATGCGGCCGCGGTTGGTTTTTTGGTCGTATTTAATAGGTGGGGGGGATGATTTGTTATCGGCGGTACCGTTGGCGGCGTCGGTAGAGTTATTGCATACAGCGACGTTGGTGCATGATGATATTAATGATGAGAGTTATTTGCGTCGGGGGCGGCCATCGGTGCATTCGTTGTGGGGGAATACATTTGGGTTATTGACGGGGGATTATCTTTTCTCGAAGGTATATCAGTTGGTGGCGCCATATGGGCCGGCGTATAACACGATTATGGCGACGACGGCGATTGAGTTGATTGAGGGGGAGGCGTTGCAGGCGTTGGCAGCGAAAGAGGGGGAGATGGATAGCAAGACGTATAAGAAAGTGATTCGGGGGAAGACGGCGAGTTTGTTTGAGGCGGCGGCCCGGATGGGGGCGATGTGGGGTGGTGGTGAGGAGGAGACGGTGGCGGCGGTGAGTGTGTATGGGGCGGAGTTGGGATTGGCGTTTCAAATTGTAGATGATATTTTGGATTTAGTGGGGGATGCGGAGACGTTGGGTAAGCCGGTGGGTTTGGATACGTCGCAGTCGAAGGGGGTGGGGATGACGTTGGCCGAGGGGGAGGGAGAGGCTGAGGTGGAGATGGATCCGGTGCAGAAGATGCGGGCTGATTTATTGGCATCGGGGGCGGTGGAGGTCGCGCGGTTGCAGGCGCGGGAGCGGGCGCGGAAGGCGAGGGAGGCGTTGGCCGAGGTGCCAGCGTCTTATGCGAAAGGGGAGTTGTTGAGTTTAATTGAGCAAGTTTTAGAGCGGGATAAATAAAGAAAAGGAATTAGCATGACAGATGCGCAAAAGTTTGTAGGGATATTGAAGCAGTATCGGTCTTTGATTTGGCCGACATTTGAGCCGTATTTAGAGATTGAGCGGGTTGATGGGGTTTCTGATTTGGAGAATGGGGAAGTGATGGCTTTGCATAAGGCGATTGTGGCTGATTATCCACAGAGGATGGGGAAATATATTCGGGCGGCGTTGGTGGCGTTGACGGTGGAGGCGATGGGTGGCGAGGTGAGTGATGGTTTATTGACAGCGGCGGCGATGGAAGCGAGCCAAAATTGGTTGTTGATACATGATGATTTTCAGGATGGGTCGATGGTGCGGCGAGGTGAGCCGACGTTGCATTTGAAATATAATCCGGAGTTAGCGATTAATGCGGGGGATACGCTTCATCTAATTATGTGGCAGATGTTACGTGATAATGAAGCGCGGTTGGGGGCGAAAAAGACGTTGCAGTTGATGGATGAGTTTTATCGGATGTTGATGCGGACATCATTGGGGCAAACGACAGATTTATACCATATTTATCATCATCGGTTTGATCTGAGTTTAGAAGATTGTTATTACATTATGGATGGGAAGACGAGTTATTACACGATTGCGGGGCCGATGCGGTTGGGGGCGATTATTGTGGAGGATGATGAGGGGCGGTTAGGTGATGAGATTTTCCCGAAATTGGATGCGTTTGGGCTGTATTTGGGGCGTGCGTTTCAGATTATTGATGATGTGTTAGATGTGACGTCTGATTTTGATGCGCAGAAAGAGAAGGGGAATGATGTATATGAGGGGAAGCGGACGGTGGTGTTGTCCCATTTGTTGGGGGCGGCGGAGGCGGCCGAGCGGGAGAAGATATTAGCGATTTATGGCAAGCCAGGGCGGGAGAAGAGTGCGGAGGAAGTGGCGTATGTGTTGGATTTGATGGAAGCGCGGGGGAGTATTGCGTATGCGCAAGAGATTGCGGCGGATTGGGCGGGGAAGGCGCGGAAAGCGTTTGACGACATCGGCTTCTTTGTTGATGGCGAGGCACGGGAGAAGATTCGGTTGGGGATTGATTTTATGATTGATCGGACGTATTAGGGGGCGGTTTATGGGCAAGGTGGTGGTGATTGTGGGGGCGACGGCGGTGGGGAAAACGGCCGTTTCCGCCCGTTTAGCTGACGTCATCGATGGTGAGATTGTGAATGCGGATGCGTCATCATTTTATCGGGGGATGACGGTGGGGACGGCGAAGCCGACGCTTGAGGAGCGGTCGCGGGTACGGCATCATCTGATTGATATTGCGGCACCAGATGAGACGGTATCGGTGGGGGAGTATCAGCAGATGGTGTATGCTGTTTTCGATGAGATTTTGGCGCGGGGGAAGGTGCCGTTATTGGTGGGCGGGAGTGGGTTGTATATTCGGGCGGTGGTGGAAGGGTATTTGATACCGGAAGTACCGCCGCAGGAAGCGTTTCGGGCGGAGATGGAGGCGTTTGTGGAGAGGGCGGGGAAAGAGGCGTTATTTGCGCGGTTGGAGGCGGTTGATCCGACAGCGGCGGCGCGGATTGATTATCGGAATGCGCGGCGAGTGATACGGGCGTTGGAGATTTATGCGGTGACGGGGCAGACGGAGGCGGAGCGGAATTTGAAGCAGGATTTGCCGTATGAGTTTGTGATGGTGGGGTTGGCGCGGCCGCGGGAGGAGATTTATGCGCGGGTGGATGCCCGGATTGAGCGGATGTTGGCGGGGGGGTTGGTGGCCGAGGTGGAGGCGTTGCAGGCGGCGGGGTATGATTTTAGTTTGCCGGCGTTGTCGGCGATTGGTTATCGGCAAGTGGCGCGGATGTTAGCGGGGGAGATGGATGAGGAAGAGGTGGTGGCGGAGATGGGGAAGTTTACGCGGCGGTTGGTGCGGCAACAGAGTAATTGGTTTATTAAGCGGGATAAGGAGCGGACAGTGTGGTTTGATTTGGGGGAAGAGGGGGTGTATGAGAAAATTGAAGAATATGTGCAGGGGTGGTTGGGTTGATGATAAATTTATGGTGATAAAGAGGTGAAGCAGATGCAAGAGACGAAGATTCCAGCGGGTTATGAAGATATGGTGGGGGTGATGCGAGCGGATCATGAGCAGATTTTGGCGGCGTTGGCGGCCGAGGGGTATGAGGTGGAGGATTATCCAGATTTGGCGGGGCAGGGGCGGCCGCAGGGGGCGGCGGCGGCGAAGGCGTATCCGATTCAGGGGGTATTGAAGTATCATGGGATGACGGATTGGGAGTGGCGGACGACGTATTTGCCGAGTATTTCGTTTAATAATGATGCGGCTTATTCGTTGACGTATGTGGCGTTTGATGGGGAGTGGACGGATGATGTGGTGGTGATTAATGGGGAGGAGGCTGGGGGCCGAGATTTGGAGCGGGTGCAGCAGACATTGGATGTGGTGCGGAAATTGGGTGGAGTTAAGAGTGGGGCGCGGGTGTGGTCACGGAATATTGTGCGGGCGACGCAGACGGGGAAGGGGTTGGGGACGAGTGCATCGGCGTCGGCGGCGGTGGCGATGGCGGCGGTGGCGGCGATGTTTGGGGAAGAGGCGGCGGGGAATAATCGGTTTGTGAGTTGTTTGTCGCGGTTGTTGGCGGGGTCGGGTTGTCGGAGTGCGGCGGGAGGGTTGTCGTTGTGGGTATCGTATCCGGGGATTGCGCATGAGGATAGTTGGGCGGTGCGTTTGGATGATCGGGGGGAATTGGATGAGGTACAGTTAATTACGGTGCCGATTAATTCACGGATTGGGTTGAAGACGGAGTTGGCGCATCAGGATGCGCCGCATAGTCCGTTATATAAGGAATGGATGCGGGGGCGGTTGGAGGAGACGTTGGAGTTGATGGGAGCGGTGCGGGCGGGGGAGTGGCAGGTGATGGGGCAGTTGGCCGAGTTGGATAGTATTCGGTTGCATGGGGTGACGATGAGTGGGAGTCGGGAAAACAAGATTTTTGCGTGGGAGCCGGAGAATATTTATCTGTTTCGGATGTGTAATGAGTTGCGGTTAGCGGGGGTGCCGGTCTATTTTTCAACGGATACGGGGCCGACGGTGGTCTTTATGACGCATCAAGATTATACGGAACGGGTGGTGGCGGCAATCGAGGCGTTGGATATGGGTTTTGAGACGATTGTGGGGCGGATTGCGGGGCCGACGGTGTTAGTTGATATTGATGAGGCACGGGATGTGTTAGATATACCCGTTATGTAAGGGTACAAATGATAAAAAAATCGGCTTTGTATGGCTTGTGTTTGATGACTATGTTTATTTGGTTGTGGTTGCAGGTTAGACAAAAGCCTCAAACAGAATTTTTTTCTTATATGCCGATTATTGCGCCTGCTAGTGAGCAAATTATGTTTGAAATTGTGGCGTCTGGTTTTGTGCCGCCATTAACGGTGATTACAAATGCAGGTGATGAGAGGTTGTTGGTGGGGGAGCAGCGGGGGGTGGTGCATGTGTTATCGGCGGATTGGGTGCGGCAAGAGGAGCCATTTCTGGACATTCGAGCGTTGGTGGGAAATGGTTTTGGGCAGGGGATATTGGGGTTAGCTTTTGATCCAGATTATGAACAAAATCGGTATGTGTATGTTCATTATGTAGATCAAAAGGGGGTTAGCCGAATTGTCCGGTTTGTGACAATTGAAGAGCCATGGCAGGTGGATATGAGTAGTGCTATGGATGTGTTATCTATTCCCCATTTAGATTCAGTTGGGTCCCATTATGGGGGGCCGTTACGTTTTGGGCCTAATGATGGTTATTTGTATATTGCGGTAGGTGATGGTGGTTTTTTGGTGGAGGGGAATCGGGCGCAGGATTTGAGTTTGTTGTGGGGTAAGGTGTTGCGTTTAGATGTTAGTGGGGCCGAGCCTTATGAGATACCGATTGATAATCCGTATGTGGGTGTAGATGGGGCGCGGCCAGAGATTTGGTCATTGGGGTTACGTAATCCGTGGAGTATGAGTTTTGATGGTGAGAGTGGGGATTTGTATATTGGTGATGTGGGCGAAGAGTTTTTTGATGAGATTAATTATCAAGAAGGGAGTAGTGAAGGGGGAGATAATTATGGTTGGCGTTGTTATCAAGGTGATGAGCCGTATGATTTAGATAAGTGTGAGCCTGATGAGATTTATCGGGCTCCAGTGTATAGTTTTGCCCATCGTGCGGCGTGTAATGAGGTTTTGGTGGTGGGACCGGTTTATGAGGGGGTATTGTATCCCGAAAGGAAGGGGCGGTTGCTATTTGCGGAGATGTGTACTGGCAAATTTTATTGGTTAATTGAAACGGTGGGCGGGTGGTTGTCACGAGAGACAGGGCAATTGTCGATTGCGCCGACAGTTATGGGGAGTGATGTGAGAGGAGAGGTGTATGTGGGAGGGGTGTTGAGTGAGCATTTATATTTGTTTAGGCGTTGATTACTTAGTACATTGTTTCTTAAGTAATCTGAAATTTGCTGTTGTAATTATGTGTAGG
>DATHYN010000010.1:0-10206 GCA_035459145.1 Anaerolineae bacterium
CCTCCTCAACAACCTCCAAACCAACGCCCCACCCAAAAACCGCGAAGCCGAAGCCGCCAAAGCCCGCGCCCGCAACGCCAAACGCTTCGGCCCCCAATAATCCCCCCACGGCCCACCCTGAAGGTGGCGCGATTTGTTAAATCGCCAGAATTCCAACTGAACACCCGCTTCTCTTATCTAAAAACGCCAGTCTCATCGAGGGGGCGCGCCCCTATCGCCCAATCGTTCACGCTTGGGCGGTCCAAGCCTGAACAAGCCCCATCTTTTCACCAGCCCTGATCCAAAAAACGACACTATCTTCGAGAGACCACCCCACCCAACCCATCCTCTCCTCACCAACACCAAAAATCCGTCCAATCCCCAAAATCCGCGTCAAAATCCACCAAACCTCCTCAAACCAACCCCCAACTTAAACGAAACACACTCTTTGCCAAATCGTCCCCCCCCCCTCACTTCACTGCTAAAACTCTCTCCAAAAAACAGTTGACGCATCAACCAACTCGTGCTATAGTTGATGTATCAACGATATTTTCGCAACGTATCAACAAATTTAAACCCACGACAGATAAATGCCCGCCCACATTTCCCCCGCATTTATCCCCAACTCTGAGGCTAAAATGGTTCACGTTCTAACGGCCGTTCCCCGCCCCCACCCATATACCAACCAACCGTCACCACCATACTTCCCCATGGTGGCCTGACGGTTTTTTTTGTTTTTATCCACACTATTTCTTACTAGAGGAGAATTTGCTCATGGCAACAAAACAGTTTTGGTGGCGCCTTTCATCTAGCTTCGCCCTCATCATAACCCTACTCTTGGCCCTCGGCCACACCCACACCCCCACCGCCCACGCCGATGAAATCCCCATCACCCTCGACGGCGTCCGCGACGCCGCCTACACCCAAATCGCCAGCGACCCCGCCGGCGACCTCGCCTCCCCCGGCCCCGCTGACTGGTCCGGCGTCGCCTGGACCGATATGACCGCCCTCTACGTCGCCGCCGACGCCGCCAACCTTTACGTCTACGTCGACGCCCCCGCCTACAACAACACCGACTCCACCGGCCAAATCGGCCTCGCCATCGACACCGATGGCCAAGCCAACGCCGGTGGCACCGGCGACCCCTGGGGCAACGCCATCACCTTCGACTACAACAATGTCGATGGCACCCCCTCAGCCAGCACCCGCCTCCCCGACTTCCTCATCCGCGGTAACACCAGCCAAGACGGCGGCTGGACCGAACTCCGCACCTGGAACGGCAACTGGGACACCGGTTCTGGCGCCAACTGGGGCGGCATCGACGGCGGTGAAATCGGTACCAACATCGCCTACAGCTTTGGTAATGGCATCGAATTCGCCATCCCCCTCGCCGATATCGGCTCCCCTGACCCCGCCCATGTCCATCTCCAATTCTTCGCCACCCAAGGTGGCGGCGGCAAAGGTGCCTATGACACCGTCCCCAGCGACGACCAATCAACTGGCTGGGACGATGCCACCACCCAAGCCAACTTCGCCTCCGTCCCCCTCGCCATCGACCCCCTCGGCGACCTCGCCTCCCCCGGCCCCGCTGACTGGAACGGTACCACCTGGACCGACGTCAGCCGCCTCCACATCTGGGCCGACATCAACGCCCTCCACCTCTTTATTCCGATGGCTGAGTACGACCACACCGTCTCTCAAGGCCAAATCATCGTTCCGATTGATATCAACAGCACCCCTGCTGGCGGTACCAGCGACGCCTGGGGCAATGCCGTCACCTTCGCCTACACCGCCACCCACCAAAACCTCGGCCAAACCCCCACCACCGTCCCCACCACCCTCCCCGACTACCTCATCCGTGGTAACATCTTCGGCGATGGCCACAACGGCTGGACCGAATTCCGCACCTGGAACGGCAACTGGGACACCGGTGGCGGCGCTGACTGGGGCGGTATCGGTGATACCGGCTCCGGCTCCACCCCCACCTCCAACATCGCGTGGAATACCGGTGAAGGTCTCCGCATCCACATCCCCTACACCGACATCAACGCCGCCCCCGGCGATACCTTAAACATTCAATTCATCGGCACCCAAGCTGGTGGCGTCAAAGGCGCCTACGACACCGTCCCCAGCGACGACCAATCAACCGGCTGGGACGATGCCACCACCCAACATTACTTCGCCTCTTACACCATCCCTGCCGTCGCTCCCCCACCCTCCGATGACGGCAGTTGCGCCAGTGGCGCCACCGCCGACAACAACATCTGGTGGGGTGACCTCGGCCACAATAGCCGCGACGCCCTTTACCGCACCCCCGGCGGCCCCGTCGTCCCTGACACCACCGTCATGCTCCGCCTCCGCGCCGCCTGCGACGACCTCACCGACGCCAAAATCCGCATCTGGAACGACCTCATCAACGCCTCCCTCCTCGTCGACATGACCAAAGTCGCCTCCGATGAACAATACGACTGGTGGGAAGCCGCCGTCCCCGTCGGCTCCGACCCCACCATCCACTGGTACCGCTTCATCGCTATGGACGGCACCACCCAAGCCTTCTACGAAGACGACACCAAAAACGATGGCGCTTGGGGCACCACCTACGCCCAAAGCCCTGACCGCGGCTGGCAATTAACCGTTTACGATAGCGCCTATCAAACCCCCGATTGGGCCAAAAACGCTATCATGTACCAAATTTTCCCCGACCGCTTCCGTGATGGTGACCCCAGCAACAATCCCGCCCCCGGTCGCTTCTTCTACGATGAACTCCAAGGCACCATCTACCGCTCCGACCCCAACTACGGCGCTGCCAACCCTTGGAACACCGCCGTCTGTGACCCCCGCGACGAAACCGACTGCCCCGGCACCTACAGCCTCAACTTCTACGGCGGTGACTTGCAAGGGATTAATGACAAACTCGACTACCTCCAAGATTTAGGTGTCACCGCCCTCTATCTCAACCCGATTTTCGAATCCCCCTCCAACCACAAATACGACACCGGTGATTACAGCATCATCGACGGCGATTTCGGCGATTTGGCCGCTTTCCAAGCCCTCGCCACCGCCGCCCACGACCGTGGCATGAAAATCATCCTCGATGGTGTCTTCAACCACACCTCCTCCGATAGCTTCTATTTCGACCGCTACTCACGCTACGACGCCGCCGGTAACGAAACCAGCACCGATATCGGCACCAACGACGGCAGTGGCGCTTGCGAAAGCCCTGCTAGCCCCTTCCGCGACTGGTACTACTTCACCGATGTCACCCCTGGCACCGGCTCCTGCACCGGTTCCGATGGCACCCCGAATGCCGCCAATTACGAAAGCTGGTTCGGCTACGATAGCTTGCCCAAACTCAACGCCCAACACCCTGAAGTCCGCGACCTCATCTGGTCTGGTTCCGATTGGGCCGCTGGCAACGACGGTTTAGCTCGCTACTGGATGCAATGGGCCGATGGTTGGCGCCTCGATGTCGGCGCTGACGTTGACCCCGGCTTAACCCACGAAGACCCCAACAATCCTAACGACTACTGGGAAGGGTTCCGCGCCGCTGTCCGCGCCACCAATCCTGACGCCTACATCGTCATCGAAGAGTGGGGCAACGCCTCCTCCTTCATGCTCGGTGCCGAGATGGACGCCACCATGAACTACCAATACAGCTCCGCCATCATGAGCTTCTGGCGCGACACCCCCTTCATCGACAACGACCACAACAGCGGCAGCTCGGCCGGCATCCTCGCCCCCCTCACCCCCTCCGAATTAGACGGCCGCCTCCAAAACTGGCAAGAACGGTACCCACCAGAAGCGTACTACGCTATGATGAACCTCCTCGGCAGCCACGACACCAATCGCCCCCTCTTCATGCTCGACCACAACGCCGCCGTCACCAGTGACGACGCCCAACTCCTCGACCCCAACTACGATTGGAGCGACGCCATCGAACGCCTAAAAGGGGTCATCATCTTACAAATGACCCTCCCCGGCGCCCCCACCATCTACTACGGTGACGAAATCGGCCTCGTCGGCCCCGTCTACCACGATGGCGGTACTTGGCAAGATGACCCCTACAACCGTCAACCATTCCCTTGGCTTGACGATCCGACCAATCACGACGGGCAACCGTTCTACACCTTCTTGCAATCACAAACCAATCAAGACAACCTACGAAACTACTACAAACAACTCACCTCCGCCCGCAACAACCACCCCGCCCTCCGCACCGGTAGTTTCGACACCCTCCTCGTCGATGACGACAACATGGTTTACGCCTTCGGCCGCAAAATGGCCGATGACTCCGATGCCGCTCTCGTCATCGTCAATCGAGCCGGCACCATGGCCAGCCCGACCGCCCAAGATGTCACCCTCGATTTGAGCGGCTACATCGCCTACGGCGCTGTCTTCACCGATACCCTCAGCGGTAACATCCACACCGTCGCTGCCGATGGCACCTTAACCGTCAACGTACCGGGGCAAAGCGGCGTTGTTCTCGTCTTAGACTCGATTTTGCCGGTGGCGCCAACGGCCGTTACCGACTTAGCCGTCACCGCCGAACGCAGTCAAGAACTCGACCTCGCTTGGTCCGCCGCCACCGGCGCCACCAGCTACGACCTATATCGCAGCCTCGTCTCTGGCGGTGGCTACCAATGGGTCGCCAATGTCGCTGGCACCAGTTACACCGACACCGGCCTCACCAACGCCCAAACCTACTACTACGTTGTCGTCAGCCGTGACGATGCCACCGGCCTCGCCAGCGCTTACTCCAACGAAGCATGGGGCACCCCCCAACACGATTTAACGGCCGCTTGGTACAACCTCCAATGGCCCTACGAAATCACCCACACCATCAGCACCATCACCCCCACCGAAAACGTCTACGGCCAACTCTGGATCGATGGCGCCACCGGCCCCACCGGCCCCGCCACCGGCATCACCGCCCAACTCGGCTACGGCTGGGCTGGCACCCTACCCCAAGATGGTGGTTGGTACTGGCTAGACATGCCCTACTTCAATGCTGATGGCAACAACGACCAATTCGCCGCCACCATGCTCCCCACCATGCTCGGTGAATACAACTACACCACCCGCTACAGCAGTGACGGTGGCAACAGCTGGTACTACGCCGACTCGGCCGGTCCCTACAGCGACCCTGCCAACCTCGGCCTCCTCCACGTCATCTCCAGCACCGACATCACCCCCCCCGCCGCCCCCCTCAACCTCACCCTCGACGGCACCACCCCCAGCAGTATCCACTTCAGTTGGGACCCAGTCGCTGACCTAGACTTGGCCGGCTACGAAATCTACCGCCAAATTTCTAACCCAGCCAGCGGCTTCATACTCATCGACACCGTCGACGCAGCCACAACCAGCTACATCGACAACAACGTCACCACCGGCGAAACCTACGACTACTACATCCTCGCCTTCGATACCAGCTACAACCGCTCGGCCAACTCCAACACCATCACCGCCACCGCCGAAGCCCGCATGGTCAACGTCACCTTCCGCGTCGGCGTGCCCTGGTACACCCCCGGCACCGTCTACGTCACCGGTGACGCCGCTGAACTCGGCCCTTGGAACCCCGGCGCCAACCCCATGACCGAAGTCGAGCCCGGCATCTGGGAAGCCAGCTTCAGCATCATGGACGGCACCGCCATCCAATACAAATACACCCGTGGCAACTGGAACACCGTTGAATCATGGGGTGGCATCGTTGGCCTCTCCAACCGCTCCACCACTGTCAACTTCGGTGTCAATGGCAACCAAATCATCGACAACACCACCACCGATTGGGGCGTTGGCGATGACAGCGACCAAGCAGTCCAATATTGGCGCGACCCCATCGTCATCAACCATGAACCAGCCGCTGGTGCCATCGACGTCCCCGTCGACACCCACATCACCACCACCTGGAGCATCAGCCTCAACATCGACAGCACCTACCAAGTCACCGGCCCCGATGGCCCCGTCAGCGGCACATTCACCTACGACAACAACAGTTGGCAACTCACCTTCACCCCCGCCGCCCCCCTCGCCCCAATGACCACCTACACCGTCACCGTTGACGCCGTCGTCAGCCCCGGCGTCACCGGCGCCGAGACCGGCACCCAACAAATCCCCGCCATCTGGACCTTCACCACCGAAGGTGTTGTCACCAGCGTCGCCCTCACCAACCTCAGCGGCACCCCCCCCACCAACATGGTCCTAGCCACCCTCCTCACCCTCCTCACCCTCCTCGGCAGTACCATCATCTGGCGCCGCCGCCACAGCTAACCCCATCAACCACGCTAGTTGCGACTAGCGCTTAACAAAAGGCCCCGCGCTCGGCCGAGTGCGGGGCCTTTTCTCTACCCAACCAGCCCCCCTCCCCAACGTCATATAGTTACCTAGCAATTTTCCACGATAATCGTGTATAATGATACAAAACTAACCTTTATTAGAAGGCAGGTAATCATGTCATTACAAACAGAAATATTCCCTTTACTACAACGGCTCGAACGGCAAGAAAAGTTACTAGCCCTGCAATTTTTAATCAATGAATTAGTTGCTACCACATCAACCCAAACAGATTCAACCGATGTGGCTGATTTAGGCTGGCCTCCCAATTTCTTCGCTGAAACATTTGGCTCTCTACAAAATGTACCTTTAGTACGTGAGTTCGAGGGTGACTACGAAGTACGTGAACCATTAGAATGAAATATCTCCTTGATACCAACGCCTGTATTGGCTATCTCACCGGCCGTGCCGTCAATGTATTAAAAAGATTGCAAACAACCCCAATAAGAGATGTTGCCGTTTGCTCTATCGTGAAATCCGAATTGTTCTACGGAGCCTATCGTACTAACAACCCGAACCACACCTTACAAACACAAAAGCAATTTCTTAACCAGTTCCAATCCCTCCCATTCGATGATGAAGCGGCCAAAATAGCTGGTCAAATTCGCGCTGATTTAGCCACGAAAGGAACACCGATTGGCCCCAATGATTTATTGATAGCCGCTATTGCCATGGCTAACAACGTTATTTTGGTTACTCACAATACCCGTGAGTTTGGCCGTGTGGTGGGTTTGCAATATGAGGATTGGGCTTAATAAAATCCAATGCGGTATAACCGAATTTCCCCAAAACTGGCCCAATTCCTTAAAATACCTCACAGAAGAGATATGTGAAATTGTGACCGATTTGGGTGAAACAATGTCATTTTGGTCTTCAATCCTTCAGTTATGATAAACTACTATTCTCTTATTTTCTGAAGACCTTGTCCAGTTCCATCTGAACTATAACAGTACTGCTACAATCTTAAACTCTTTGCTATAATCTCTACTCATCATTCTCTCCTTGTTTGGAGATGTTTTCGATCTAGCCCCATGGGCTTGAAGCAATACAAATATCTGCTAACCAATCATCATCAAATCTTGCTTGTAAGCCATTTAGTGCCTGAGTTAATAAATTGTTCTTTTTTTCATTATATTGATTATCCATGGTAGGCCAATATTTAGCTTCAAGTTGTTGGAGGCGGGTCCGGTGACAATAAACGCCACAACCCCTTCCAAGAAGCACTCATGTTTACTATTTAATTACTTCAAATGAGTTCAAAAAATTGTTAATAATCACTCGTTTGTCATAATCACCACTTTCATACACGTTTTGAATATTTATAGCATACATTTGATCGTCTTGAATTAGATAATAAATTTCTGTATCAATATGTAATTGCGATTTAATTTCTTGATATTCAATTTTGTAGGCTATATAATTGTTTTTGCCAATTGTCGTTGGCACAAGCTCGTTTCTGTCAATTTCATTAGTTGCACGTATTTCTTCGTTATTCCAAACAACAATGTCATCTATTGTCGGATTAGAAATAGCATGTTGATGCACAAAAATATTAAGAGTTAATCCTGATATACGACTACGCACATAAGGATTACCTTTTTCCCCATTTATCCCAGAAACAATAATGAGCCAACTTTTGGGGTATGAAATAGCATAACCAAATTCATCATGTTCTAAAGTTTCCCAACTTGATGTATCTTGTGCATCTAGCAACCTTTCAGTAGCAACATCATTTGGCCTCAAACGCATAAAAACAACTGCTAAAATCACGACTATAAAAACTATAATACCCCGGATATCTTTAGAGTCCATTATTACACCCTCTTTTTCATTTGATATAGTCAGACCTGAATATAAGTCGTCGTGATGAGGGTGGTGCCACTGTACACAACTTGTTGGAGGCGGGTCCGGTTGCCGTCATAATAATGGTAGGCGTCGAGAGAGTGGTGACTATTGGTGATATATTCCGTTGGGTGGTGATGACTATTAAATTACGTTGGTTATATCTATAAATCTTTTCTCCAATTGTCATCACCTTGCCACCAAACCAAATGGCGATGAGATTGCTCTTATTGTGGTAGATTATCGACCGTCTAAAATTGTTCCCCGCATCGACATCACTGATAGCGGATTAATACATTCTACAATCAATCCCATAATTCACCGGATGTACTCAAACAACCAGATTGTTCAGAATCCAGAATCAATTCCATAAACTCATCTATAGTTAACCCCGTTGCTTCTTTAAGAGGCAAATAATGCCGATCTTCTTCGAAGATAAACCAAAAACCCATATATTCAGTGATACTATTAGGCATAACTAAAAGCAACTTACCAGTATCCTTTGCAAAACATCCTGTAATCATATCATCCTGCAAAGACCCATTAACAACATAACCAATAGCCATACCTTTGTCATAATATATTAAATTCAATCTTACAGCCAAATTGCTATCACGTACAACATTTACTGTCGAAAGCCAAATTTCATCTGGTGCTCCGTATTTATTTATTATATTATATAAAGTTGGCGAATGCTCTGAACTTATAGATGTAAGTAAGCTATTTTCAAATGAGTATATAACTCTCTGATTGACTGACAAATCTTACTTAACATAAAAAATAGTGTTCCTTTTTTGAGATATACTTGTAATTGCTCAAAAAACAAGACCAAAAAAGGAAACACTATGACTAATAATAACATGCTCTTTAAAAAAATCATGAAATTCGTTCAAACTAGCCATATTAAATTCCATGATATACGAGTTTGGGTAACGTTTGCCTGGGCGATTACAGGTATTATTCAAAGCAAAAAACCTCATTTTAGCCATTGGTTGCCATTCCGCGAGGGCAATACCAAAGCGGCAAGTAAAGCTCGTCAATTTTCACGCTGGTTACATAATCCCAAAATAGACCCGATGAAAATATATCGTCCTTTTGTTACTAAACTTTTGGAAGTATGGGCTGGCGAAACAATTTACCTAGCTTTAGATACAACCCAATTATGGAAACGCTTTGTAATTATTCGCTTAGCTTTGGTTTATTGTGGTCGTGCTATTCCCTTAGGGTGGCTTGTTTATCGTAGTGGGAGTCCCACAGTTGCTGTTCAACGATACCGCTCCATGATACAACAAGTTGCCACTTGCCTGCCGTCTGATTGCAAAATCATTTTGTTGGCTGACCGGGGTTTTGCTCACATTGAATTGATGAAATTAGCCCGGCAATTGGGCTGGTCTTTTCGGATTCGGTTGAAAAGCGATACTTGGATTCACTTTGGCCAGCGGTCACCAGCGCAAGTTAAAACATTAATGCCAGCTTTAGGTCAAGGCCATTTTTATGCTCATGTGTGGCTAACTGAGCAAAAATATGGGCCTCTTCACTTAGCTTTAGCTTATGTTATTACCCCTAATGGCTCTGAAAAATGGGCTATTATTAGCGATGAGGCTGTTGGACGACACACATTTGATGAGTATGGCTTACGGTTTAATATTGAGGAAAACTTCCTTGATGATAAATCAGGCGGGTTTAATTTAGAAAGCAGTGGTCTCGACGATGTCAATGCTCTTTCTCGTCTTTGCCTGATTTTAGCTGTAGCCACCGCTTATCTGGTATCAACCGGTATTGCAGTTGATACCTTAGGCTTTCGCCCTGTTGTTGATACGCATTGGCGACGGGGTTTGAGCTACTTGCAAATTGGCTGGCGTTGGTGTCATCATGCCTTGTCTAATCAGGCATGGCTGACTACTTTTCTATGGTTGCCTCCCATGTCTGATTTTGAACCCGCTATTGCTTCGTGGAAACAATTTTACAGGCCCATGTTTAAGCTTTACTCATTGACATGGTTATGATATTGTTGAGGTGCACTATTGATAAATCTTAAATCTGTCAGTCAATCAG
>DATHYN010000011.1:0-10471 GCA_035459145.1 Anaerolineae bacterium
ATCTCATGCAAACTTATCGCCTCCCCCCCACCGACCTAGAACCCACCCGCCTCGGCTACGGCTGTATGGAAATCGGCCGCCGCTGGGACGATTCCCCCCTCACCAAGGAAGATATCGACCATGCGCGAACGGCCGTTCACACCGCCCTCAACGCCGGCATCAACTTCTTCGACCACGCCGACATCTACACCATGGGCAAATCAGAACAAGCCTTCGCCCACCTCCTCAAAGAAGACCCCCAACTCCGCGACGAAATCATCATCCAATCCAAATGCGCCATCCGCTTCCCCAACCCCGATAAAGGGTACCCCGTCCGCTACGACTTCAGCTACGACTACATCATCCAATCCGTCGACGGCATCCTCGACCGCCTCCAAACCCCCTTCCTCGACATCCTCCTCCTCCACCGCCCCGACCCCCTCATGGAACCGGATGAAGTCGCCCGCGCCTTCGACGACCTCCACGCCAGCGGCAAAGTCCGCCACTTCGGCGTCAGCAACCACACCCCTAGCCAAATCGCCCTCCTCCAAACCAGCCTCAACCAACCCCTCGTCGTCAACCAAATCCAACTCAGCCTCCACCACATCGACCCCATCGACGCCGGCATCAACGCCAACCAATACGGCCACCCCTACACCGGCGGCGCCGACATCATCAACTACTGCCGCCAACACAAAATCCTCATCCAAGCTTGGGGCTCCCTCGCCCGCGGCAACCTCTTCCGCCCCACCGCCGACGCCCCCGATCACCACCAAGAGCTAACCAATACCATCAACGACCTCGCCAAAATCAAAAACTGCTCCCCCGAAGCGCTCGCCCTCGCTTGGCTCCTCCGCCACCCCGCCCCCATCCAACCGATCATCGGCACCACCAATCCCAAACGCATCGAGGCGTGCGCCGAGGCGGACAACGTCACCCTCAGCCGCGAAGAATGGTACCTCCTCCTCGAAAAAGCACGTGGCGCCCCCGCCCCCTAATCCCACGGACTCCGATAAGTCCGCACCACCACCTCATCAATCTGCAACCGCTCCGGCTGCGTCAATACCCACCGCACCGCCTCGGCCACCTCCGCCGGCTGAATCATCTTCTCCATCACCTCATCCGGCTGTTCATCATTCGCCTTCTCCCACCACGGCGTCGCCACCGCCCCCGGACAAATCAAATGCGCCCGAATATTCTGCTCCCCCAACTCCGCCCGCAACGCCGCCGTAAACCCATGCAGCCCCCACTTCGCCGCACAATACGCCGTCCGCCGCGCAAACCCTTCCTTCCCCGCCACCGATGAGATGTTAACCACCGCCCCACCCCCCTGCGCCAACATCGTCGGCATCACCGCCCGCGTCATCAGATAAACACCCTTCAAACAGGTATCAATCGTCACATCCCACAACGCCTCATCCAACTCCAACAACGGCGCCGGCGGCCCATACCCCGCATTATTCACCAACACATCTAACCGACCATAAGTGGCCAACGTTGTCGCCACCAACGCCTCACATTCCGCTTCCCTCGTCACATCAGTGGCGATCACCTCAATCGGTACCCCCAACTCCGCTAACTCCTCGGCCACATCCTCCAACTTCTCCGCCCGCCGCGCCGCCAACACCAAACTCATCCGCTCCCCACCCAACGCCCGCGCAATCTCAATCCCAATCCCCGAACTCGCTCCCGTCACCACCACTACTTTATCTTGCAAATTCATAATCATTATCCTTCCAAGTAATTATTACAAAGGTTTTAGGGATGATTCGTATTCATTTACACATCACTTTACAAAATCACAGCCCCATAAGGGCTGTCATACCTGCGTAGGCAGGTATCCACTCCTAAAATCTCCTTTAAATTCCCCTTGTTCTCCGCAAAGCTCATTCTCATCTAGAACCATCCCAGAAATGATTATAACCATTTCTCTCCCAAGACCAAACAACCCTTCCATTACCACCTTTCAAAAATCACATTCACTCAATTTGCCCACAACCTTTTGCATTCCACTAATTTTCCCGCTACAATAAAATATCAACAGATAAGGTACTTGATATAACTATCTCATAGTAGAGAGGTCTCAATCACCGTGATCGATAATCATCAAATCAGTAAGAAATTACGGATTTGGCTTCACTTAATAAGCATAATTGGCGTTTTTATCTACTTATATAGTCCATTTTTGGATCATATGATTGGGAATACCTCATACGCCAGAGCTCATAACCATATCGAACTATCAAACCTTGTCTCCACACTGCCAGAACACGTTACTCACCCTGATAACCATAATAAACCTGAATTGGTCAATCATTCAGCCGAAAATGATGACCACGCAGATTGGTTCCTCTGTTTGTTAGATATCAATCTGCTTTTCTTTGCCATGCATCATCTAGACGCAGGCCCATTTGAAGTTGCTATCGGCAATCCCCCCTTGCATTTTGAGCTTTTTTCCCCTTATCAAAATGTATCTAGCATCTATATCTCTTTGCTATCCCCCCCTCCACGAATCTAAAATATAAACTTATTTGCCTAACTTTTTACGAATCGATCTCTATCCAGATTAATTCGCTTTGGCTAGCAAATAAGCTATTCCCCTTGAGAATCATCCGTTAACTTTAACTTATTCAAGTTGAACATCTCCCTACGGACTGATTTCACCATACCTACACGCTTAAATTCAAATAATTCATCCATTTATTTTGTTATTCTCTAACTTGTTTAACATCAAGTAGAGGAAATAATTTTCTTTTCAATCAGCAAAGGATTGTAAGATGCTCACCAGAACCTATAATCCAGTTCCTATTATTTTTCAGATGACTTTTGCTGATTGTGGCGCTGCCTGCTTAGCCATGATTGTCAGTTACCACGGCCGCAAAACCCGCCTCGCCGAATGTCGCGAATATTTTGGCACGGGGCGTGATGGGGTCAGTGCCTGGGAAATTATGGAAGCCGGTGAAAAATTTGGTCTAGAAGTTGGCGGCTATCAAGTAGCTGTCGACGATTTGGCCGAGGTTCCTTTACCCGCAATCGCCCATTGGGAAGGCAACCATTTTGTCGTTTTGGAAGAATGTACCGCTACCCATATCCGCGTGGTTGACCCCGCTTACGGCCGTGTGCGTTACACCATAGCCGACTTCGCCAACCATTTTTCCGAAATTGTCCTTACTTTTGAACCGAATGAAACATTTACCCAACAAGCAAAAGCACAACCACCCGCTTGGCAAACCTATTTGCAAACAATGCTAAAAACGGAAGGGGCATCTTCCTTTCTTTTCAAAGTAATTGTAGCCTCCATCTTGTTACAACTATTTAATATCACCCTTCCTCTTTTGACACAATGGCTCATTGATGATGTCATTGGCTTGGAAATGGGTAATTTGATGCCCCTACTTGGTTTGGGCATCTTTTTGATTACGTTTACCCACTTAGTCACAGCGTATGCCCGTGCCCGTTTGTTAATTCTACTTCAAGCTCGTCTTGATAAGCAGATGATGCTCGACTTTTTCGCCCACATCTTATCCCTCCCCATCTATTTCTTTCAACAACGAACCAGTGGCGACTTGCTGAACAGATTAGGCAGTAATATGACCATTCGTGAGGTCTTTACCAACAACACCCTGTCAACAATTTTAGATGGTTTTCTCGTTATAACCTATCTCTTAATTCTGATTTTTTGGGCACCCTTATTTGGCTTGGTCGTCTTACTGCTTGGCTTAATACAAATCGCTTTATTATTAGCCACAACAGCCCAAGTCCACATCTTAACCCAACGTGCTTTAGTGGGGGAAGTCAAATCCCACAGTTATCTATTAGAAGCACTCAACAACATTATTACCCTTAAAGCGTTTGGGGCCGAGGATAGGGTTCATGCCCATTGGAGCACCCTGTTTAATGATTATCTCGATATTTTAATCAAGAAAAGTTTTGTAATGATGGCTATTGATTCCATCTTAATGACCATTCGCTTATTTTCTCCCATCTTTCTCTTATGGATTGGTGCCTTCTTTGTTTTAAATGATACGATGTCATTAGGTACAATGCTCGGCCTAAATGCGCTCGCCATCTCTTTCCTAACCCCCTTATCATCCCTTATTCAAAATGGTCAACAATTACAATTTATTGGTGCCCACCTCGCTCGGGTAGCTGATGTGATGGAGGCTGAACCAGAACAAAAGTTACACACGGCCAAACCCGCCCCCGCCCTCACCGGACGTATCGAAGTCAAGGATGTCTCTTTTCAATACAACCAAAATGGTGCTGTCGTTTTGGCAAATATCTCCCTCACCATTGAACCAGGTCAAAAAATAGCAATCGTTGGCCATACAGGTTCTGGCAAAAGCACATTAGGGGCTCTACTTCTAGGGCTCTATCTCCCCACCGAGGGAAAGTTATTATTTGATAACTATGAATTGCAAACATTAAATTATCAATCTGTTCGTCGTCAATTTGGCGTTGTCTTACAAGAAATCTCCCTATTTAATACCTCCATTCGCGAAAATATTGGCATGCAAGATCACCATATCGCTTTAGATAAAGTGACCACGGCCGCTAAACTAGCCGCCATACATGACGAGATCGACGCGATGCCGATGGGGTATGAAACAATCTTAGGCGAAGATGGTACCGGACTTTCTGGCGGCCAAAAACAACGCCTTATGCTAGCCCGTGCGCTGGTCAATCAACCCAAAATCCTTTTGCTTGATGAAGCCACCAGTCACCTCGATACAGTCACCGAGCATCAAATTATGAAAAACCTAAATGCTCTCAAATTGACACGAATTGTCATCGCCCACCGGTTAAGTACGATACAAGATGCGGATCAAATTATTGTACTGAACAAAGGCCAAATTGTTGCCATTGGTACGCATTATACGCTACTCGACAACGACCCTTACTACACCGCCTTAGTTCATGGGCAAACTAACTCTATGGTTCTCCAGCCTGACCGTGACACGCTATGAACAACAAATCTACCAAAAAAAGGAGGTGAATAACATGAAAAAACTCTCTAAGTCTGACTTGAAGAAAGTTGTGGGTGGCTTACGTGGCGGCTGTGGCTGCGGTAGCACCAAACCAAACACCCGGTAATACCCGGCTAGTGTAAGATAAGGCAAAAGTTTGTTAATATCACGGTAATTAACGACTAGCGTCTTTAAATAAAAAAGTGTGATGTTGATTAGACATCACACTTTTTTTATTTAATTTTCACTCAACCACTGGCTTATCCAACAAAGCCCATAGTCAATAATAAAAGTGCCAATATATTATTTTCGTTGTATCCTATAATAAGTAAATCCAAACGTGTAACTCATACTAATAAATCGAGTTGCACCACTCAACAGCAACCCGCAAGGAGCACCACCATGAATATCAACCCCCAACTGTTAAAATCCCAAGCGTACATCAACGGTCAATGGACCCCTGCCCACAATAACGAAACCTACCCCATCACCGACCCCGCCACCGGCCACACCCTCGGCCACGTCCCCGCCATGACCACCCCCGAAACCCGCGCCGCCATCACCGCCGCCCACAACGCCTTCCCCGCCTGGCGTGACCAACTCGCCAGCCAACGCGCCACCCTCCTCCGCCGCTGGCACGACCTCATCCTCGACCACCTCGACGACCTCGCCACCCTCCTCACCCACGAAATGGGCAAACCGATCGCCGAAGCCCGTGGCGAAATCCGTTACGGCGCCGGCTTCATCGAATGGTTCGCCGAAGAAGCCAAACGCATCTACGGCGATGTCATCCCCAGCCACGGCCGCGACAAACGAATCATCACCATCAAACAACCGGTCGGCGTCGCCGCCGCCATCACCCCCTGGAACTTCCCCAACGCCATGATCACCCGCAAAGTCGCCCCCGCCCTTGCCGCCGGCTGCACCGTCGTCATCAAACCAGCCGAAGACACCCCCCTCTCCGCCCTCGCCCTCGCCGAACTCGCCCACCAAGCCGACTTCCCCCCCGGCGTCATCAACGTTATCACCGGCCCCAACCCTGAACCCATCGGTGCCGAACTAACCAGCAACCCCCTCGTCCGCAAACTATCCTTCACTGGCTCCACCGCCGTCGGCAAACTCCTCATGCGCCAAAGCGCCGACACCGTCAAAAAAGTCTCCTTCGAACTAGGTGGCAACGCCCCCTTCATCGTCTTCGATGATGCCGATATCCCCGCCGCCGTTGACGGTGCCATCGCCTGCAAATATCGCAACGCCGGCCAAACCTGCGTCTGTGCCAACCGTATCTATGTCCAAGACGCGGTTTATGACACCTTCATTAGTCACTATGCAAAGGCTGTGGCCGATCTAACCGTCGGCGCTGGTATCGATGGCGTCGATATTGGCCCCCTAATTAGTGAAGAGGCGGTCGAAAAAGTGGAAACCATTGTCGCCGATGCGGTTGAACGTGGCGCGAAGCTCAAATTAGGCGGCGCCCGCCACCCCCTCGGCCGCACCTTCTACCAACCCACCATCCTCACCGACGTCACCATGGAGATGGCCTGTAGCCGCCAAGAAATATTCGGCCCCGTCTCCCCCATCTACCGCTTCACCACCGATGACGAGGTCATCGCCATGGCCAATGATACCCAGTATGGCTTAGCCTCCTACTTCTACGCGCGGGATATTGGGCGCGTCTGGCGCGTGGCCGAGGCACTTGAATACGGCATGGTCGGCATCAACACCGGCATGATTTCCACCCCCGTCGCCCCCTTTGGCGGCGTCAAAGAATCCGGTATCGGCCGCGAAGGCTCCAAATACGGTATCGATGAATATGTCGAAATCAAGTATCTCTGTATGGGTGGCCTAACCCCTTAACCCAATTCGCTTAACTGATGACGGATCGCCCGCACAAAAACCCCTGGCCGTACCACCCGCACTGCCTCATGCCCTGGTTGATAATCACGCCCATTAAACGTAACCAACCACGGGCATCCCTCACGCACAGCACTTACCAAAATAGGTAAATCCTTACCATCAGCCAAACCTGCATATTGGGCTATCAAAACCTCAGTTGGGTCCGGCACCTGTCTAACAGCTCGGCTAATCAACAAATTAAATAATGGCAATGCCGTTGGTAATTTATTCGTCAAATTACGCGTCACTTCGGTAATCACTTGTTCCGATACCACCGCATCAATCAATGTGATTTCCGCTAATCGCAAAATCACAAGACTGGCACTATGTTCTGACGAAGATGCCGCTCCCGCAAACAACACATCCGAATCAACAAAAACACGTGGTTTATTAATCTCTTGCGTCATCACTCGATAGCTTATACTGAGCCCGTTGTTCTCGTAATGCTAAAATCAACTCTTCTGTCGATAAGCCCGCTTCTTGTCGCAACTTTTCAATTTCTTGCGCTAATTGCGGCACCATAGGCATCATCGGCGTCAAAACAAATACCCCATCAATATCAACCAAATGTAATGTATCACCAGCTTCAATCCCATACTTCTGACGCAACTCGTTCGGAATGGTAATTGTTCCCCGTTGCCGCACTTGAATTGTTGTTGTCATCATCAACACCTCCAGATTTTCTGCTAAAGCAGATTTTCTGCATTATAAGCAAAAATGATAACTACTGTCAACCCCCACTATTCCCCAAACAGCTAACCCATCATATTCATCTGAGTTCGGTAACTCAAACCCTTCTCCATCAAACTCAGATTATTACGCCACCAGCCCCCAACGCAAACAGGGCTCACGCCCTGTTTTTTGCACGCACAAAATCCACATTTTTTCCCCACTCTCTGCCCCCAAGCGCCCCATCAGCTCGCTACCAATTCCCACCCCCAAATAGCCCCCATCTCCCCTTTCTGATATAATCCTCCCTGATGGAGACACCCAATTTACCTGTAAAATCAAGTTCCGTTGGAACAAATATAATAAAAAACAATCTCGGTTGCCCGGCAACCCTTTATCCCCCACTATAAATAAGGAGTTTTCCCCCATGCCACATATGTTGAAAAATTTACAAACCCCCGTCCCCTCTGACATCGATATCGCCCAAGATGCCCCCGTCCTCCCCATCACCCAAATCGCTGACGATATCGGCATCCAACCGGATGAGCTTTCCCTCTACGGCCAAACCAAAGCCAAAGTCAGTCTCACGACCCGTGACCGCCTCGCCGACCAACCTAACGGCAACTACGTCCTCATCACCGCCATCACCCCCACCCCCCTCGGCGAAGGCAAATCCACCACCATGGTTGGCCTCAGCCAAGCCCTCGGCGCCCACCATAACAAAAAAGTGATCAACTGCATGCGCCAACCCAGCCAAGGCCCCACCTTCGGCATCAAAGGGGGCGCCGCCGGCGGCGGCTACAGCCAAGTCATCCCTATGGAAGATTTCAACCTCCACCTCACCGGCGATATCCACGCCATCTCCGCCGCCAACAACCTCCTCGCTGCCGCCATCGACACCCGCATCTACCACGAATCCACCCAATCCGATAGCGCCCTCTTCAGCCGTCTCTGCCCCAAAGACAAAGACGGCAAACGGTACTTCGCCCCCATCATGTTCCGCCGCCTTAAAAAATTAGGTATCGATAAAACCAACCCCGAAGAGCTCACCGAAGAAGAGATTAGCCGCTTCGCTCGTCTCGACATCGACCCCGATACCATCACTTGGCGACGCGTCGTCGATATCAATGACCGTATGCTCCGCCAAATCACTATCGGCCAAGGGCCCGCGGAAAAAGGGCGTACCCGCGAGACCGGCTACGACATCACCGTCGCTAGCGAAATCATGGCTATCCTCGCCCTCACCACCAGCCTCGCCGATATGCGTGAACGCCTCGGCCGCATGGTCATCGGCACCAGCCGCGCCGGCAACCCCGTTACCGCTGACGACCTTGGCGTCGGCGGCGCCCTCACCGTCCTCATGAAAGACGCCATCGAACCCACCCTCATGCAAACCCTCGAAGGCACCGCCGCCCTCATCCATGCCGGCCCCTTCGCCAATATCGCCCACGGTAACTCCTCCATCGTCGCCGACCAAATCGCCCTCAAGCTCGTTGGCCCCGATGGCTACGTTGTCACCGAAGCCGGCTTCGGCGCCGACATCGGTATGGAAAAATTCTTTAACATCAAATGTCGCTACAGCGGCCTTATCCCCAACTGCGTCGTTCTCGTCGCCACCATCCGTGCCCTCAAGATGCACGGCGGCGGCCCCAAAGTCAGCCCTGGTCGTCCCCTCGACTCCGCCTACACCGAAGAAAACCTCGAACTCCTTGAAGCGGGCTGTAGCAATCTTGTCGCTCACATCAAAAATGCCAAACGCTTCGGCATTCCCGTCGTCGTCGCCGTCAACCGCTTCACCTACGACACCGATGCTGAAGTGGCCCTCATTCGCAAAATCGCCATCGAAGCGGGGGCGGAAGATGCGGTGATGAGCAATCATTGGGCCGAGGGGGGCAAAGGGGCTTATGACCTCGGCCAAGCCGTTATCGACGCCTGCCAAAAAGAAAGCGACTTCCAATTCCTCTACGACCTCGACCTCAGCATCAAAGAAAAAATCGAAATCATCGCCACCAAAATCTACAACGCCAACGGCGTCGAATACTCCGACGAAGCGGAAGAACAGATCGCTCTCTACACCCGCAACGGTTTTGATAAACTCCCCATCTGCATGGCCAAAACCCACCTCAGCATCAGCCATGACGCCAGCCTCAAAGGGGCCCCCTCCGGCTTCACCCTCCCCGTCCGCGAAATCCGCGCCAGCGTCGGCGCCGGCTTCCTCTACCCCCTCATCGGCACCATGAGCACCATGCCCGGCCTCCCCACCCGCCCCGCCTACTACGAAATCGACCTCGACCTCGAAACCGGCCAAGTCGTCGGCCTCTTCTAACCTCCCCCCCTCCACCCAACCGCCCGTAATGACGTGGCATTGTGCGCCTTACCTCCCCTTCAGCTTCCACACTCCTCGCGCACAATGTCGCGTCCCCCCTAACCTCCCAACTACCATAATACTACCTCGGCCTCCCCCCCTCCCCTCCCTTCTCCCGCCATCCCCACCCAACTCACCTATCTTTATCCTACTAATTATCTCTCCCCATGTCGTCAAAACGTCCTAAACAACGTTGAGTAAGCAATGATTAAATCATCTTTATCTTACTTCAACTAAAAAGGACACCCCTTCATGACCATACAAAACCCCCATGACCATTTCTTCCAGCAAAGCTTCAGCCATACCCACATCGCCCGCAACTACTTAGAAGAATATCTCCCCTCTCACCTTCTCCCCCTCTTCGACCTCACCCACCTCGAACTCCAATCTGATAGCTTCATCGATGACGAACTCCGCCAACACCAATCCGATATGCTCTATCGGACCCAGCTCGTCACCGGCGAAAACGCCTACTTTTACTTTCTCTTCGAGCACAAAAGCTACCACGACCCCTTAGTACCCCTTCAACTATTACGCTACATGGTTCGCTTCTGGGAACAACAAGAAAAAGAGCAAAGCCCCCTCCAACCCATCT
>DATHYN010000012.1:0-7404 GCA_035459145.1 Anaerolineae bacterium
CCCGATTTTGAGCCGGGATTAAACGGATAAAACGCTCCCAAATTTGCTGATGTACCTCAACATTCTCCGCATGACCGGCCGGATCATCCCCCTCACCCCGCTCCGGATTAACCAGCTGATTCCCCTCAATCTGATAGGAAATAATGGCACTATTACCCGCCTCATCAAATTCACCATAACTCCCCCCAATCCCTGTACCTAACAACCCTTCAAAGAATGAAAATATCCCTCCCTCGTCAGCAAAACAATCCTCATCATCACAATCTTCATCCTCCCAGTTCGGGTAACAAAGCTGATCCGCCTCATCAAAATATTCGTCTTCGTAACAATCCTCAGCCGTCTCTACATAATCCCACCCCCAACCAGCTTCATCATCATATTCATCATCCTCACCATCAAACTCATCATCATATTCTTCATCAAACTCAGCCTCTAACATCTCCCAACAAGCATCATCGTCCTCATCACACTCATCGTACAGCTCACCCCCACACCCAGCCAAAACTGCCACCAACAGCAAACCAATCAGCCAATAAGCCTTATTTTTCATTTTATTTATCCTTTACCAAACAATGACACGCTGTTAAACATCTGTTAACACCCGTTTGTTACAATAAGCATAATTAACAAGCAACAAGTTAAATGATGAATATTTGTCACTTAACTATCATTAGTTTTGCATGTTTCTTCTCCTCTTAGAGGAACAGATCCTCTATCGCTTATTAACTTAGGTAAGTGGTTAATAATGACGATCTGAACTGTTACCTCTCTCTGCATGAATGAGGGTCTCTATTATTGTTAGGGTAAGCGCATAATAGAGGCCCCATTCAGCAGTCATCCCCCCTTTATCGCTTTTCATCTAAAAACCAACGACTCGCTTCAGTGCGATTGGTCACGCCCAACCGTTGATAAATATTCTGT
Source organism: Anaerolineae bacterium (assembly GCA_035459145.1). Classification (GTDB taxonomy): domain Bacteria; phylum Chloroflexota; class Anaerolineae; order Promineifilales; family Promineifilaceae; genus DATHYN01. The sequence continues at coordinate 922 of DATHYN010000012.1, forward strand.
AAATGGAATTTGACCGTATTGTCACTGATATGCAACCGCTCGGCCACCTCCGCATTCGTCAACCCCTCCGCCACCAACGCCAACACCTCCCGCTCTCGCTCCGATAACTGCACCGTCGGCTTCTGCGCCGGCTGTCCCGCCAACAACCGGCGCGCCCGCGCCGGAAAAATTAACTGCCCCGCCATCACCTGACGCACCGCTTGCGCCGCTTGCCCCGGCGGATCTGTCTTCAATAACAACCCATCCGCCCCCGCTGTCAATACCGCCTGCAATGTTTGCCCATCCGTATACGCCGTCAATAACAAAACCCGCGTCTCTGGGCTCATCTCTCGAATATACGGCAAACATTCTAACCCACTAATGTGCGGCATCTGAATATCTGTAATCACTACATCAGGCTGATGTAACATCACCACATCTAATAACTGCTCCCCATCCGTCGCCGCCCCTACCACCTCCATATCTGGCTCGGCCATCAACAAACTCCGCAACCCCTCCATCACCAACGCATGATCATCCGCCAATACAATCCGAATTATCTCACTCATACCCGTCAGCCTCCAACGGGAACTTGACACTAATCTGCGTTCCCTCCCCCGGCGCACTCTCCAACTTAAATTTCCCCCCCACCAATTCAACCCGATCCCGCATCCCCCGCAAACCAATATGCTCCGCCCGCTCCGTCGCATTGGGCCCACTCAAGGGTGGTGGCACAAACCCCTTCCCTTTATCCGCCACCACCAACAATACCTCATCTCCCACCCGCTCCAATGTCACCCACTGCTCCTCCGCCCCTGAATGCCGATACGCATTCGATAACGCCTCTTGGCAAATCCGATACAACGCAATTTTAGCTGGTAATGGCAAATTCATCGGCTGTTCATCGACATCTAATACCACTTGGCACCCTGTAAACGCCTCATGCTGAATCACCAACCCTTGAATCATATGCGCCAAATGGCTTGTCGCAAACTCCGGTGGCCGAAACGTTCCCAACAAGTTCCTAATCTCATGCAACGACTGCCCCAACATCCCCGATAACCGATTCAAAAAGACGATCCACTCTTCATTAGGAATCGTCTCCCCTCGGCCCAACCGTCCTTGCATCAAACTCAATTGAGACAAACCAGCAAATAACTGCTGTACCGGCCCATCATGAATATCTAACACAATCCGTCGCAACTCTTCTTCCGTTACCGCCAAAATCCGCTGGGCGGCTAAATTATCCGGCAATGCCGGGGGCCGAGATCCTTTCACCATATTTACACCTCTACATATCTAGACAGGTATCCACTTATAATCTATCAATAACTCCCTACCGATTCTATGCCAATGACAGTTAATCATCATCCACAGCAACCTGCACCCATAAACCTGTAGCATATCACAAAACAAATCTATACCAAATCTAAACCAATTCTATCCGTGATACCGGTCCCAGCATCCCCACCAATGACCTCCCCCAATCTTCAACCGCTTCTATCGCGCCGGCTCCTCCCGTGCCGCTAGCCGCCACCATTCCGGCCTCGGCCTCGCCATCGCCCACGCCCACGGCGGCTCCATCACCGCCACCGCCCAAACCGATGCCGATAAGCATGGCACTACTTTCACCATCACCCTCCCGCAAAGTCCGCCAACCGATCAACTAATTAGTAGCTCCCCCACCAACCGCACAGTTAATTAGTTAGTCCCTCTACATATTCAGCCAATTTATCAAATGCCTGCGACCAACCACCCCCGGCACCTGACTCGGCCGGCATCCCCGCATGCGTCATCATCATCTTCGTACGTCCCCCCACCTCTTCCAATAAAACCGTTACCTCTGTGCTATCCGGAAAATGAGCCGGCATCCCCACAGCTGTAGGCGACAACACATTCCCCGCCTCGTCAGCTGGACTCTCCGTAAAAACCAATCGATTATAAGGCGCAACTTCCACAAACTCACCTACCGTCCACATTTTCATACTCCCATCAGGCGACGCCATGCAAATCAGTCGCTTACCCCCAACACGTACATCCATTTCTGCCACTGGCACCGTAAACCCTTGCGGTCCATACCACTGCTTAAAATGTTCTGGCTTCGTCCACATCTCCCAAATAACCTCTACTGATGCTTCAAAAACACGCTCAATAATTATCGCATCTGGCGACATTGTACTCTCACTCATCATTATTCTCCTGATTTTCAAGCTGATTGATATAAGCATCCATCTGATCAAAACGCATCTCCCAAATATGTCGATACTGCTCTGTCCAGTTAGACACTACTTTTAATGGTGTGACATCAATACTGCATGGACGATACTGCGCCTTTTGACCCTGCTGAACTAAACCTGCCCGCTCTAACACTTTGATATGTTTAGAAATGGCTGGCAAACTCATATTAAATGGCTCGGCCAACTCATTAACAGTCAATTCACCTTCCGCCAACCGTGCCAAAATAGCCCGTCGTGTTGTATTCGCTAAAGCAGAAAAAATCCGATCCAATTGCTCATTATCAATAACCATATATCACACCGCCATTACTATTTAACCATTTGGTTAATTAACCTATTGGTATAATACGTGCAAACACAAAACTTGTCAAGGCGTATACGAAACAAAATCTGAATGAAGTTACCCCCCTCCCAATCTAAGCAATCCCCAGAGCACCAACTACCAACGCAACGCCAGCCTAACCTTATGACGCACTTTACTATCTAAAACAAAAATCTAGCCCCTCTACAAACTCACGCCGGCTTAAACGTAACCATCACATTCTCAAGCGTCAACATATCCTCAAAACGCTCTTCATCAATAAACGGTAAATCGGGTAAATTCGTCACCCCAATCGGCCGATTCCAATTCTCGGCCAACTTAGCCCATCCCACCCGTGTACTCCCACCCTTTTCATGCGCCGGATCTAATAAAATAAACGCATCCTTATCGGCATCATAATCAACCACAATGACCCAATGTGCCCCCCCATTCGCCCACACAAGCATAATAACCGTTTTATACCCGTTCTTAATATTATCAAGCAAATCCTGCTTACTTCCCTCCTCCCTCAAATGCGGCGTCCCCAAATTAGGCCCACCCGCCGCCATAAACCCCTCATTAAAATCATTAAACGCTTGCACCAAACCCCACGGCAATGTCGCCCCCGTAATATCCTCCACCACCTCCACATGCTGTAACAATCCCCCCTTCTTCAACCGATAACCAGTCAACCCAAACCCCAACGACCCATTCATCATCGCCTCTTGCATCGCTTCATACCGTACCACATCCCCCCGATACCCTTTCTCCATCAAACTCATATTAATAATCATTGACAACGACGTTGGCCCACAATGATTCGTCCCTTTCCCCTGATATTGATGCACCGATTTGAAATCCGGCACCTGCTTTTGCCCCTCACCCCCAATCTTCTTGGCCACTGTTGCCGCATATTCATGCAAAACTTGTGGCTTCCGTTGCCGAAACAAACTATTAGCAAAATTAAATGCATTATTACTTAATGTTGACATCGAGAATACTCCACTACCTATAAATCAAAAAAAATCACCAAAATCCCCATCAAAACCCACCAGACCTTACCCCTACACATAATTACAACAGCAAATTTAAGATTGCTTGGTTTACAGTCGATTCAGTTTAATACACTAAATCATATCAAATAGCAACCAACAATACAATGAACAAACTGAGTATCAACCAACCCCTACCAAAATCAAACCGATAGAAATCACCCCAATCCCAACCAACTTAGGCCGATGACGTGCTTCCCCTTGCCACACCAAGCCTAAAACAGCCCCAATCGGAATGCTCAACTGCCGAAAGGCGGCCACATAACTCACATTACGGACATAAGCCATCGAAGCCAAGACCAACCCATACGTCCCCATAATAACGACACCTGTTACCAACCCGGTCACCACCATTTTCCGATCAGCCAACAACCGTCTCAACTGCGCCCGCTCGGCCTCCACCCCCACCGCCACCAACCCCAACATCAACGACGTACTAACCGTCTGCAAACTAATAAACAACAACGTAACCCCCGTTGTACCCAACGACGAATCAACAATAGCCCGCATTTGGCGCAAAACCGCATCATCAATCAACGTATACGCCGTCGTACCAATAGCCGCCACCACCGCCAGCAGATAAACCTCATCCGCATAATCACGCCAACCCAAACGCCGAAACTGCGGCAAGGGCAAAATAATACACCCAATACTAATCAAGATCATCCCCAATAGACCGATACCACCTATCTCTCCCCCCTTCCCCATCAAAAAATTGATACCAGCCACCGCCAACACCGGCAACGCCCGCGCCAACGGATACGCCAACGACATATCCCCCCGCCGATAAGCCCCGGCCAACCCCGAAAAATAGACCGCCTGCGCCATACCTGTCAACAAAATTAATCCCCACACTGACAGTGGCAACAATGGCAACGCCCCCCTCTGCCACCACAAAAAAGGGCTCATTATCAACGCCCCGCTAATCGTCGTTATCCAAAAAAAAGAGAGGCTAGGGCTCTGTTTTTTGGAGATAAAGTTCCAAAAAGCATGCATGAAGGCCGAGGTCACTAATAAAACAATCGCTATTCCGCTCATAAGCGACCAATTGTAACACCAATTGCCAACAACGCTTAACCTGACCATCCACTGAGGACTGTCTTTCCGGCGCAGGCCGGAATCCACTTCTAAAACCTCCCTCATCTCGGCTTCGTTCTCCGCAAATCTTATCCCTCTTAACCCAAACGGACAGCATCTGCGAAGTTTTGGCCATCTTCTCCCTAATAAAAACACCCTAAACAAAGGCCAAAACGTAGTCGAAGGAACTCTGATGAACAAACCCATCCCTTTTTTAGATCACTTATAAAACAATATACAACTGATGACTTATAAAACAATATAGCAACTATTGTTTTATAAGTGATCTAAAAAAGGGATGGGTTTGTTCATAGTTAGAATAAATTTGGCCACACGCCAACCTGACTCCCATCGGCATTAACATCACTCGCTACCATCTTCTCCCCCCCAACTAAAAAAGAAACAACTAACAACATATGCATTTAGAACAAAATCCAACTCATCTAACCTTCAAAGACAACCAAATAGAGCAAGAGTTCAAATCACAATACGATCATGGCTTACAACCCTCACTCCGCCGCTCTGTCGGCGGGTCACTCATCACCTGGGCCCTAGGCATCCTCTTAATCTATACCGCCTTCCCTGAACTTTTCTGGTCACTAGCCCCTGTCATTCTAATTACCACCTACCCTTACTTCTTTTTTGTCCTCTACACCACCTACCATGACAAATTTACCCCCCACTACCAATGGATGGGCGCCGCCTCAAACAGCATCGCCGGCCTATTAATCATTTACTGCTTCCATTCACTACCCTACGCCGAATTTTACACCCTCATCAACCTCATCCTCATCCTCTCTTTCATCGCCTACATTGGCCTACGTATCCCTTATGTCATCGTCACCAGCCTTAGCTACATGCTCGTCTATCAAATCGATGTCATTCTTAACTCCAGTTTAGAACCACCTTACATCTTGACCCTACTATTCTTAGCTAATATGGCCGAGTTTTTTACTATTTGGATGGGATATGCCGCTGAAAAAGCAAGTCGCAATCTTTTTGTCAAAAATAAGATTATCGCCGCCCAAAAAGATGCGATTGAGCAAGAACAGGAAAAATCGGAACGCTTATTGATGAATATTTTGCCGGAGTCGGTGGCCGAGCGCCTTAAGAATGGGGAAAAAATCATCGCCGACAAATTCCCCCAAAGCTCCGTTCTCTTCGCTGATATCGTCGGCTTCACCGTTTTATCCGACAACCTCCCCCCAGAAACAATCGTCATGCTTCTCAATGACATCTTTTCCCGTTTCGATAATTTGGTTGAACGCTATAATCTTGAAAAAATCAAAACGATCGGCGATGCCTACATGGTCGTCGGCGGTCTACCGCTTCCCCAAGCCGAGCACGCCACCAACATCGCCCAATTCGCCCTCTCAATGCTCACCGAAATCGCCGAATTCAACCAAATACACAACCAAAACCTCAACATCCGCATCGGACTCCATGCTGGCCCCGTCGTCGCCGGCATCATTGGCACAAGAAAATTCAGCTACGACGTCTGGGGCGACACCGTCAACATCGCCAGCCGCATGGAATCACAAGGCAAACCTGGCCACATCCAACTCTCCGAACCAATGTACCACCTCCTAAAAGACACCTACCACCTCGAAAAACGCGGCCCCATCGACATCAAAGGCAAAGGCCAAATGACCACCTACTTCTTACCCCCCCAAAACCAATAAAAATAGGTGCATGTACAGGGCAATCGCATACTCATTCTAACTATCAAATCCCCACCTCGAAAAACCCTTCCCGACCGGAGTTTGCCCGCTTTTTGACTAACCAATACATTCCAAGTCACAAAAAGGGCAAACGGAGTGGAGGGATCTAAGAGTAT
>DATHYN010000013.1:0-15416 GCA_035459145.1 Anaerolineae bacterium
TATATGCCACGGCAGGGGGGGGGCGCGCGGGGGCGGCAATTAGCGACATTGGGGCGGATTGCACAAGAGAAATTTATTGATCCAGCGGTTGGTAAATTATTGGATGAGTTAGTGTCGTTAACGGCCGATTTGCCCTACGACGACGATACAGCCAGCTTGGTGCGGGTGACACGCCGTCAATATGAGCGTTCGATCAAGGTGTCGCCAGATTTTGTGGCCGAGATGTATGATCACACCGCCCAAATTTATGATGTGTGGAAAGAGGCACGACCCAAAGCGGATTTTGGGATGGTAGCCCCTTATTTGGAAAAGAGTGTGGCGTTAAGTCGGCGATACGCTAACTTTTTTCCAGATCATGAGCATATTGCCGATCCATTAATTGATAGCAGTGATTATGGGATGAGTGTGAGTACGGTACGGCCATTGTTCGCGCAGTTGCGTGAAGCGTTGGTGCCATTGGTACGAGAGATTAGTGATCGACCGGAGATCGACGATAGTTGTTTGAAACAACATTATCCGGAAAATAAACAACGTGAATTTGGCTTGAAAGTGCTGCAGGCGTATGGTTTTGATTTTGAGCGGGGGCGGCAAGATAAGACGGCGCATCCATTTATGATTCGGTTTAATACGGGTGATATTCGGATTACGACGCGGTATAAAGATAATGATTTAAGTGAGGGATTGTTTAGCACGTTGCATGAGTGTGGTCATGCGTTGTACGAGATGGGGGTGAATCCAGATTTTGATGGGACGGCGTTGGGGCGTGGCGCCTCATCGGGGGTACATGAGAGTCAATCACGTTTATGGGAGAATTTAGTGGGGCGGAGTCGGTTGTTTTGGGAGTATTATTATCCGCAATTGCAGGAAGTTTTCCCTGAGCAGTTAAATGATGTATCGTTGGATACGTTTTATGCGGCGATTAACAAAGTAGCACCCTCGTTGATTCGGACAGATGCGGACGAAGTGACGTACAATTTACATGTGATGATTCGGTTTGATTTGGCGCTTAATTTATTAGAGGGGACGTTAGCCGTGGCTGATTTGGCCGAGGCGTGGCATGCGCGTTACGAGGCTGATTTAGGGGTGCGGGCACCGAATGATACGAATGGGGTGTTGCAGGATGTCCATTGGTATAGCGGTTTGATTGGGGGATCATTCCAAGGGTATACATTGGGGAATGTGATGAGTGCCACATTCTTTGAGGCGGCGCTGAAGGCGGAGCCACGGGTTTTGGCACAGATTAAGCAGGGTGAGTTTGCGACGTTGCATCGTTGGTTACGGACGAATGTGTATCATCATGGGCGGAAGTTCACGGCGGCCGAGTTGGTCGAACGGGTGAGTGGCGAACCGTTGAGCATTGATCCGTATATTGCCTATTTGCATAAAAAATATGGTGAATTATATGATCTAGGTTAGGTGATGATGGGTATCGATGACGATGACGACGAGCAGGATGAATCTTGGCGTCGTCCTTCTCCTTTTTGGCGGCGTAAGCCGAAAGAGAATGAGATAGAAGAGCAGATTGAAGAGGCGATGCGGCAGGGCAAATTTGATAATTTGCGTGGTGCGGGCAAGCCGTTAGATTTGAAGAAAAATCCGTATGCGGCCGAGGAAGAGGATTTAGCCCATCAGCTGTTACGTGATAATCAGTACACATTGCCGTGGATTTCGGCACGGACGGATGTGTTGACGCGAATTGAGCAGTTAAAGACGGATATGGCGCGGGCGTGGGCTTATTATTATGAGGCGTATCGGGCGGCGGGGGGGCCGGGGGAGCGGGTAGCGTTATCAATGGCGTGGGATCGGCGGATTGAGGCGTGGGAGCAGGGGATTGTGGTTCTGAATCGAGAGATTGAATTGGCTAATTTAAAGAATCCGGTGAGTCATTTAGAGATTTATAAGCTTGATTTTAAGTATGAGTTAGAGAAATTAGGGGCGGTACGCCGCTTAGAGAGGTTGCTGTGAGATGAGCGATGATGTACGTGAGCCAGATTTTTGGAATGATCGGTATGCGACGGGGAGTGATGGGTGGGATTTGGGGGAAGTGACGCCAGCGTTGGTGGATTGGGTGACGGAGACGGGAGCGGCGGGTGGCGAGGTGATTGTGTTAGGGGCGGGGCGGGGGTATGATGGGCGGTGGTTAGCGGCGCGGGGGTGGGAGGTGACGGCGGTTGATTTTGCGGCGGCGGCGGTGGCGGAGATGGAGGCGTTGGCGACGGCCGAGGCGCCGATGCGGATTATGCAGGCGAATATTTTTGAGTTGCCCGCGGATTTGATGGGGCGGTTTGATTATGTGTGGGAGTATACCTGTTTTTGTGCCATCGATCCGAGTCAGCGGGCGGATTATGCGGATTTGGTGTATCGGTTATTGCGGCCGGGAGGTTTGTGGGTGGGGTTGGTTTTCCCGATTGGGACGCGGCCGGGCGGGCCGCCGTTTACCGTCCAGCCAGATGTGGTGATTAGTTTGTTGGGGGCGTATGGGTTGGAATTGGTGAGCCGGCAACGGCCGGTGCGTGGCGTTGAAGGGCGGGTGGGGGTAGAGGAGTTGGTGGTGATGCGGAAGGGGGAGTGAGGGGATTGGGATAATTAAGATAACCTGAGTTCGATAATGAATTAAACCTGTTAAGATAGGCTATTTGTGGGTGCGGTTGTTTGTCCTAAAGAGGCTTGAGCCAGTTCGCGCCCAGCTTGGGCGATGGGCAAAAATGAGATGGTAACACCTGCTTGCTCTAACAGGGTTCTACTTTCAGGGCGGGCAAGTAGGGCGGCGATAAAACCGGTAAAGCGTTCGGCACGCAGGTTTTTGACAGCATTTACTTCGGCTGATGTATTGCTCACGGTGACCAAAACAGCTTCAACATGGGATAAATCAAGACCGGTCCAGAGGTCAGGGTCATTGGCGTCACCATAGATGACGCGTCGGCCTAACTGCAATTGATTTTGGATTTGGGCGGGATCGGCATCAAGGCCTAACGGCCGTTTGCCCTGACTAACTAAATAATCATAAGCGGCAGTGCCTGCTTGCCCCATCCCTAACACGACGTAATCGGTAGCACCTAGACTGCGTGGTTCATGATCTGGGTGGCGCACATCACGCTCAAAGCGTAATAAAGAGGGTTCAAAACGTTGCCATAATTGGTTGACGACACGACTCACAGGTGCATTAAGCGCGTAGGAAAGGGCAACTAATATCCCAATCATTACGGCGAACTCGGCATCAACCAAATTGCTTTTGGCGGCCGTGGCCGTGACTATAAGCGCAAATTCACTATAAGCGGTTAGAGAAATACTGCTCAAAAAGGCAGTTCGGGCACGTAAATTAAAGCCGACAATCAAAAAGAAAAATAGAATACCTTTTAATGGTAGCAAAAGGAGCATCGAGCCTACCATAATCCAGCCGTCCCTGTCTGGAAGTCCTGTTAACCCGACTTGCAAGAAAAAACCAACCAAAAATATCTCTTTCAAGCCCCATAACTTTTCATACAACTCATCGGAACGAGTGTCACCAGCGATAAGCATGCCGGCAATGAGGGCGCCAAGTTTGGCATCTAAACCAACGATATCAAATAACCACCCCATGCCTAAGGCTAGCAACAAACCATATATGACTAACAACTCATCACGGCCGACCTCATACATGATATATAGCAAGACGGGGCGTAAAATTGGTAATCCTAAGAGAGCCAAAGCCCACCAAGTCGGGGCACCGCCACCAGCTATAGCTAAGAGGAAAACGGCAACCATATCTTGTAAAATCAAAATACCAATGGCTAAACGGCCGTGATAACTATCTAATTCATTCCGATTTTCCATGGTTTTGGCTGTTAAAATCGTGCTGGAAAAGCTGAGGCTAACAGCAATAAGGAAAATTGCCATGATTGGTAATTGCCATAAAGTTAGAACCAAGGCAAAAAAGATTGTACTGATAATTAGGTGGAGCAAACCGACGCCAACTACTTGAATTTGTATCAAACTACGAAAGTTGATGTGTAAGCCTACGGTGAACAATAACAACACAACGCCTAGATCGCCAATAGCTTCGATGGTGACATTGCTTTGTAAGCCACCTAAGGCTAAGAGAAAACCGGCAGTCAAATAACCTACTAGCGTCGGTAAATTTAATTTTTTTGCAATGATGCCCATCACAAAAGCGGCTAATATCCAAATTAATGTCATATGATTAGCACCGATTGATGTTTGTTCCGCATAGGCAGATAATAATTCAATGTACACTGTTCCTTTGGCTAATTATTGATATTTGTTTTATCGTGAATTGTTGATGATTATCTTGGTGGGAAGGTATAATTTGGTTTATTATGGCAAAAAGGAGGGGGTTTGTCGAGAAGATTATTGTTTATTAACGAAGGATGGCGAGGATGAGTAAACGTTGTGAATGGTGTGGGACGGATCCGTTATATGTGGGGTATCATGATGAGGAGTGGGGGGTGCCGGTGTATGATAGTAAGGCGTTGTTTGCGAAATTGATTTTGGATGGGGCGCAGGCGGGGTTGAGCTGGATTACGATTTTGCGCAAGCGGGAGAATTATTATGCGGCGTTTGATGGGTTGGATCCGGACAAGATGGCGTATTATGATGAGGCGAAGATTCTGGAGCTATTGGGGAACGCGGGGATTGTGCGTAATAAGTTGAAAGTGCGCTCGGCCGTCACCAATGCCCAAGCATTTTTGCGGATGCGGGATGAGGAAGGGCTTGATTTTGCCCAGTTTGTGTGGGATTTTGTGGGAGGGAAGCCGGTGCAGAACGAGTGGGCGTCGATGGGGGCGTTGCCGGCCGAGACGGAGAGGTCGCGGGCGTTGAGTAAGGCGTTGAAGAAGCGAGGGTTTAAGTTTGTGGGGCCGACGATTGTGTACGCTTGGATGCAGGCGGTGGGGATGGTGAATGATCATGTGGTGGGTTGTTTTCGGTATGAGGAAGTAAAGAGGATGACTAAATGAGTGAGAATATGTAAAATAGCAAGTGAGGATAGCAAAGGAGGCTGATTCATGGCGATGTATCGAATTCAAAAAGAAGATTATAAAATGGAACTATTTCGATCAACACGATTTTCTGATCATTATTTAGAGAAGGATTTAGAAGATTGGCTTGAGCAAAACCCGGCTGTGCTTACTGATGGAGAGCCAGTGTTGATTATTAGTCGCCAGCCAATGACGTCTCATAATGGTGTTCCTGATTTAATTGGTTTGGATGCGGAAGGTAATACATTATTGATTGAACTGAAACGGGGAGAATCGCCACGGGATGTTATTGCGCAAGCATTGGAATATACGGCATGGTTGGCTAGTTTGGATCAGAATGCATTGCAGGTATTGGCCAATAATTATTTTGCCAGTAAGAATTCTGAGCACAATTTAGCAACTGCTTGGCAAGAAACGTTTGGCAACGAGATTGGTGGCGAAGATGTGACAACGGCCGTTACCCTTCCGGCAAATATCACATTAAACGTTCGTCAGCGGATATTTGTTGTTATCGAAGGCGTCAATGAACGGATTCTTGATGTGGCTCGTTATTTGCGTAGTGTTGATGTTGATATTACGCTCATTTCTTTTCGCTATTATCGTATTGAAGGGAACGATGAAGTTTTAGATATTGAACGATTAGTTGGTTCTGAATCATTTGCCCAAACGGCCGTAACCCGCCGTCCACAACCGACGCATGAGACGGTATTATCTCAATGGGGGGAAGATGTTCAGCTAGTGTATCATCAATTTCAGGCTATCATCAACGAGGGGGAAGATATACAACGGGAGCCAACACGGCGAGGTTTTAGTTATTATAAAAGGACACGTGATGCACGTGTTTTTCTGTGCATATTTGGTCAAAGTAGTCATGGTGTATCTATTAGTTTTCGTATTGATTCGTTGGAAAGTTATTTAGATATGCCGACTGTTATTGCCACTATCAAAACGGCCGTTCCTGAGGAAGTGATTGTCAATCACGGAACTACTTGGTGTGTACTTCATTTTACGGCGAATAAACGATTGACTACGCTTGTGGCTAAACTTATTGCCACAAATATTGTTCAGGCAGTTAATTAGGGCAGATTTCTCAACAGAGATGGGAATTATTATTCCTCTTTGGGGTCAACGGCGGGCCAGCGGACGGTGACGGTGGTGCCGTGGCCGAGGCCGGGGCTGTCGATGGTGAAGTCGCCACCGTATAGTTTGAGGATGATGTTGACGAGGGAGAGGCCGAGGCCGACCCCTTGTTGTTGGCGGGAGTGGGCTTTATCGGCACGGAAGAAGCGTTGGCCGATGCGGGTGAGGTCTTCGGGGGCGATGCCTTGGCCGTTATCGGTGACTTGGCAGACGAGGTAGGGGGCTTGGTGGTTGAGGGTGACGGTGACACGGCCGCCTTCGGGCGTATATTTGATGGCGTTATCGAGGATGTTGCGGCAGACGACACGCATATGGTTCATGTTGATTTTGACGGGGGGGAGGGGGGCGTCGATGGTGATGGTCAGGTCGATCTCTTTAGTGGTGGCGATGGCTTCAAGGTCACGGCCGGTGGCGCGGAGTAAACGGCCGGCATCGACTAGCTCTTGGCCGACTTCGAGCCGGTTGCTCTCTAAACGGGAAAGGAGAATAAGGTCGTTGACGAGGCCGCTGAGCCGTTTTGCTTCGGCATCGACTTCGCTGATGTATTGTTTGGTTGTCTTTTCATCAAGTTCATCGGAGAGGAGCCATTCGGTGCGGAGGCGGATGGTGGTGAGCGGGGTGCGGAGTTCGTGGGAGGCGTTGCTGGCGAAGGCACGTTGCTCTTTGACCATCGCTTCAACTTGCTCGGCCATCTGGTTAAAAGCGCGTCCGACTTCACCGATCTCATCGCGCCCAGGATTAGGGACACGTTGGGTGAGGTCGCCGGCGGCCATGTCGAGAGCGGTTGTTTGCAATTGAGCGAGGGGGCGGGTGAGGGTGATGACGAGCCAGCCAGAGATAATCAGACCAAAAAGAAGAAAAACGATGAAACTGGTGACGAGAACGGCCCATCTTTGTCGGGCTTCGGTACGGGGGGATGCGGTGGTGGCTCCGATGTGGATATAGCCGAGGAGTTCTTCATTGTGTTCGGCGATGAGAGCGGCGGTGTACATGTATTCGGTGCCATTTTCATTGGTGCGGGTATGATGGGAGATATTGCTTTGGCGGGCGCTGGTGAATTCGGGGAAGGTGTCGATGGGTAGTTGAGCCGGGGCGTCATAGGTGGCGGCTAGGATGTTGCCATCGAGGTCGAGGACTGCGATTTGGGCGTTGATAGTGGTTGCGGAACGGGTGATGATGGTGGTGATGGTGTTGGTTTCTTCATCTTCGAGGGGTTCGACGAGCTCATTGGCGAGGAGGAGGGCGGTGCGTTGGAGGTTGTTGGCGAAGTCGTCGAAGACGACTTCGGTGAGTTGACGGCCGGCGAGAAAGGTGAGACCGCCGAAGCCGAGGATGATGAGGCCGAGGTAGGTGAGGGCGAGTCGGGTGCGGAGTGAGCTGAGCATATTCATTAGGGGGCCTCGGTAGCAAAGCGGTAGCCAACACCACGTACCGTTTGGATGTAATGGGGCGAGCTGGCATCCGCCTCTATCTTTTCGCGTAGCCAGCGGATGTGAACATCAAGGGTACGGGTGTCGCCGAGCCAGTCGGTGCCCCACACTTTGTCGAAGATTTCGGCGCGGCTGACGACTTGACCGGCTTGGCCGATGAGGAGGTAGAGGAGTTCGAACTCTTTGTAGCGGAGGGTGAGTTCTTGGCCGGATTTGGATACTTGGCGGGTGTCGTTATTGAGGGTGATGTCACCGATGGTGATGACGGTATCGATGTTGTCTTGGCGGTCTAGTTCGACGCGGCGGAGGAGGGCTTTGATGCGGGCGAGGAGTTCGCGGGTGCTGAATGGTTTGGTGAGGTAGTCGTCGGCGCCGAGTTCGAGGCCGAGGATGCGGTCGACTTCTTCGTCGAGGGCGGTGAGCATGAGGATGGGGACGGGGCTTTGACGGCGGAGCTCGCGGCAAACCGCCCAGCCATCCATGACCGGCATCATAATATCGAGGACAACGACATGGGGTTTTTCGTTTAGGGCGATATCGAGACCTTTTTGCCCGTTATTGGCGATAAGGAGGGTGTAGCCGTGTTGGCGGAGCGAGCGGGCGAGTGGTTCGGTAATGAGGGGGTCGTCATCGATGAGTAAGATTTTGGTCATGGGATGTTCCTTTTAGCGGCGGCGAGTGCGCGGCGCTTGGTAGGCTAGAATACGGTAAATGGTTAAAAAGAAGGTGCCGAGGGCGCTAGTGAGGAAGAGGCCGCCTAAGAAAAGTTGGTCAGAGCCAACGAGCCAGCCGTGGAGGGTGATGAAGATATAGGCGACGAAGGTAAGGTAATGAATTTGTCGCCAGCGTTGGGCACCTATCCATGATTTTAAATAAAAAGTGACAGTGGTCAAGCCCATTAAGTAAAATCCGATGGTACCGAAGCCAACCCAAGTGGGTTCGTAGGGGCCGGTGAAGGGGATAAAGATGTGAGCGAGGGTGTAGGTATAATATTTATCGGCGAGGAGAATGAGGGCGTGGAAGAGGGAAAAGCCGATGGCGAGCCAAGAGAGGTAGTTGTGGAGGGCCATGGTGACGGCGGGGGGGATTTCGGCTTTGACCATTTTACTGCTGAGGAGGAGGCCCCACCAGGTGGCGGCGGTGAGGAGGAGGTAGGCGACGATGCCGCTGGCGCGGCTGAGGTACCAGGCGATTTGTTCGCCGGCGAGGGTGAGGTTGAGGGGGTTGAGGGTGGGCCAGAAGCGGGAGGCGAGCCACCAGCTGAGGAGGGTGAGGCCCCAGAGGGGCCACCAGGGGGTGTTGGTGTTGGTATCAGTGGTGGTGGGTTGGTTGGTGTGGGTCATGGTTGAAATTCCTTTGTTGGGTGTTGGGAGGAGACCGCTAAGGTTGGTGAAGGGGAGGTATTGGTGAAAGGAAACCTCAGAGGTCTTTAGGGATGTTATGGTTATTGTTAGGTTGTGGTGGGAGACCTCTGAGGTTGGTGGTTGGTGTTAGCGGGTTCGGTTAGGCGCGTGATGCCACGTCATTACGGGGGGACTGGGGGGAGGGTTAGCGGGAGGAGCGGCTGGTGGCGACGGGTTCGACGACGGAGGGGATGGGGGCGAGGTCGAGGTAGAGGGGGGCGTTGCTGTTGTTGCCGGGGATGGTGATGGTGGTGGCGTTGGTGGGGGATGGTGGTGGGGCGGCGGCGGCTTCACGGTTGTGGATGAGGTTGGTGCCGGCGATGGTGGCTAAACAACTGCCCATGATGAGGGTCGCTTTGAGCTGATTCCAGGGGGAGGGTCGCTGTTGGCGTTTGGTTTTAGTCGTCATCGTATTCCTCGTCTTCGTCTTCTTCATATTCTTCTTCTTCTTCGTATTCACCTTGGCCGTAGCCTTGGTTAGCGGTGAGGAGGTCGTTCGCTTTTTGGATTTCGGCTTGGTAAGCGGCTTCCCGTTCTTGCATGGTTTGAACGGCTTGGCGGAGTTGGTCGTTTTCGGTGGCGAGTTGGTTGTCGCCGTCGGTGGTGATGACGACGGGGTTGGGGTCGTTGGTGCCGGCCGTGGCGGGGCCGGGGCCAGGGCCGAAGATGAGGAAGAGGGCGAGGACAAAGATGGTGGCCATGGTGGCCCCGATAATATTTCCTAAGCGTTTTTTGTCGGACATGATATTACTCCTTTCAAAGTATAAAAACAGTGGATATTTTGAGGGACAGGTTTCAAGTTAATATTTAGAAGTTGGGATATGTTAACTTGTCTGTATTTCTTTATGGTTTTATTTTAGAGTAAAAAGGAGTTGTTTGTTTTAAGTTTGATCTAAACAATGTTAAATGGGGCTTAAATTGGAATTGGTCTTGTCGTCAAAACGTCCTGACAAGCGTTGAGTAAGTAATATGTTTATTATGCACCTCAAGGTGAAAGGACCATTATTGATGACCGTACAAAACCCCCATGATCACTTCTTCCAGCAAAGTTTCAGCCGTGTTCATATCGCCCGCAACTATTTAGAAGAATACCTACCAGCTAACATACTACCCCTCTTTGACCTCACCTATCTCGAACTCCAACCCGACAGCTTCATTGACGACGAACTACGTCAACACCAATCCGATATACTCTACCGTACTCGCCTAGCAGATGACCAAGAAGCCTATTTCTATTTTCTTTTTGAACACAAAAGCTACCACGACCCTTTCGTGCCCCTCCAACTACTACGCTACATGGTTCGTATCTGGGCACAACAAGAAAAAGAGCAAAGCTCCCTACAGCCTATCTTCCCCATCGTCATTCACCACGGCCCTCGGCCGTGGCCCGCCACCTTCACCTTCACCGCCCTTTTCGATATACCCCCGCCACTCCTCCCCTATCTCCCCACCTTCGAGTACCACCTCACCGACCTCTCCTACCAATCCGACGAAGACATCCGTGGCCGCATCTGGCTTCGCGTCATCCTCGCCATTCTCCGCGCCATCTTCAATCCCCACCTACGCCACGAGCTAGATGACTTAATGACCCTCGCCTTCCAACTTCAACAACAACCCACCGGACTAGATTTTATTGGCACAATTTTGTATTATTTAACTAGAGCAACCGGCAAGGTAAAAGCTACTGATTTACGCCAAGCTGTCCTTAAGCAAGGACAACAAGGAGAAAATATGATGAAAACAATCGCCGAACAATGGTTAGAAGAAGGCCGTAAGCAAGGTCGTGAAGAAGGTCGTGAAGAAGGTCGCGAAGAAGGTCGCGAAGAAGGTCAGGAAAAAGCGCTACAACAAGTGGGTTGGCGTTTGCTCCACAATTTTGAAGCAGCCCAAGTTAGCGAATTAATGGGTGTTTCTTTGGATAAAGTCATCAGCTGGCAAGAACAGTTGAACCAACAGCAAGCTCAAGATCAAGTTAAGAAAACACAGCCACCCAAGTAATTGCGTTCCCCACACCATGGGCTAGGGCGGGCACGGTTACACTGTCGGTTTCATCACGTAACCATTGAAAGAAAAAACTAACCGAGCTATAAATGGCTATCAAAATGCCGACAATTACCCACTCACCTTGGGTTGCAAGTTGCCATAGTCGAACTGAATGTAGCGGGGCTATAACAAATACGACTGTTGTTAAAACAGCCGCCATGCCGGAGCGTAGCCATTCACTCAGCGCAGTATAAAGTAGGCCCCGATAAAGTAATTCCTGTCCTATACCAATGCACATACCGGTAAACAACCATAACAGCCAAACCCAAATAGGTTGCTGTAGGCTGGCTTGTAGTTGGTCAAGTTCGAGTAAGGAAAATATCAGTAAACTGCCGGCCATTGCGCCGAACATCAAGCCAAAATGTTGACGGGCTACATTTAACAAATCGGGGTATAAACGCCAATTAATTATAAGTAGCAGACCTATAAGGAGTAGTTCGATGATTAGGCGTGTGGGTTGTTGAAAATACCAGTGATTTGGGGATAACAACCAAGGATCAGGTTGTAAGAGGAGTCTGACAGGAATTTCCATCAGCAAAAACAAGGCAATAGCGATTAAAGTGGAACGATTTGTCATGATATTTGATATTTTTGTCATTTTAGTCTCATAAATTATACGAATAAGCGGAAATGGTATGTCAAAGGTTACTAAATTATACGAATAAGCTTGCGAAAGACAAAGTTGGATGATACTCAGGAATAATTTCTAAGTAAGCTGAGTTCGATAATTAATTAAGCTGATGTGAGTGTTGGGTAGTAGGGTGTTTTTAGGGCAGATTTCTCGATTACATTAAATACTTGCATAATCACCTTCCATTAATCGCTTTGCTTTTTCTTCTTCACCAATAAGCAGATAAATCTCAATTAATCACCCCAATATCACCTATAACAATCTACGTACAATGCCAATAAAAATACGCACTACTTTTCTATGCTCCCTCCAACCAAAACACAAATCAACCATACCTTAATGAATACGTCTCATATAAATATCGAATAATAATAGCAGGAGAACAATACAAAAAAATATAAATGGGAGATATACATGATAAAGCAAGTGCAATTCCAATTAAACTCCCACCATAAAAATCAAGTTCAACTAACCCTAACTCGACAGCTATTGGTTCTAGAACCATTACATTGTATTGGTAAGAACCCAAAAAGAAGAACAAACAGAACAAAAGACCACTTGTTAATCGTCCCGAACCAATAATTAAAACATATATAAAAACTAAAAAGGCAATCAAAACAAACTTATGATGCCAATAAAATTCATTATCAAAATACACCCTAGCTAATATATAATTGATATGTTTGGGAATCAAGTTCCCGATAAACCTCATAAAAGAAAATCCCAAAAACCCATAACCAAAGCTAAAAATCCACGTACTAATTATAGTCACACCAATATTTCTTGAAATATTAGTCTTACCCGAAAACGAGTGATATGTATCTAAATGCATTTTTTCAACATCACTAAACAATTATAATTCAAACTAAGAAGGCTTAAAGTAAATATCAATCAGTCCTCAAAAAGCCAGTTTTTAGGATGACCCAACTCCCACCCATACATAAAAAACCCAGTTCCAAATACTACTCCAAGCACTACTACCCCAACAAGTGCGCCTAAAAATCTACCAGCAAGAGTACTATCAATTGGATTGAAAATCATACCACCCAAAAATCTAAACGATGATTCCTCAAGCAAAGCACTATTACTACCTTCAGTTAATCCTAGAATAACCCCACAAAACAATCCAATAATTAACCCAACAAATGCCCAAAATATTCTTTTTATCAATCCATAAAAAATATTAATAATAATCATAATATAGTAATTCAACAAACAACAGTTAGGTTAAGCAATACCACTTAAATTTTCATAAATCTCGGATCAGCTTTTTTATAGACCCGTCGCCACTGATATTCCAAATCATTCTCCCTAGACTGATACCACTCAAAATGGTTCAGCGCCACCAAAATCGCCCTGTATGTGTCAATTTCGCCACCTTAATAATAGACGCAATGCGAAGCATCGACAAGAAGGCCTCATTCCCACCCTTTTCTAGTTTTTGTTGGGGGGCGTTGCTCATGGCTCTTTATTTAGCATCCACGGCCGCATCCGCCACACCCTACGCCTATCCCGAATCCGGTCATAATCGACCATCTCCCCCCCACTTGTATCCCCTATATCCCACTTTTTACTTTTCTACTTACGGCCGTATCTTGACGGCTCCCCCTCCTCACCAGTAACCATCACACCTATCAGCGAAAATGGGAATCCATGTAGCCTATTACTGAGGGCGTATCTGGTTGAGGAGGGGGGTGATGGTGATGTGGTCATGGCGGTCATAGAAGAGGGCGGCTTGGTGGTGTTGCTGGGTGAGTTGGTACGCTTGGTTGTGGCCGGCGGCGAGGCAGGCGGTGGCCCAGCCCTCGGCCTGCGCGCCGTCAGCAGCGAGAATGGAGACGGAAAGGAGATCGGTTTGGGCCGGTTGACCGGTGTGGGGATTGATGATGTGGTGGACGGGGTGGTTGTTGTGGTACCAGGCACGGTAGTCGATGGCCGAGGTGGCGAGGGTGCTGTGGGCGAGAGAGATGGGGAGGATGTGCCGAGGGGGAGTATCGGCGGGGGTGGGGGCGGCGATGGTGACGGGCCAGCCGATTTTGTCGGCGGGCGGGGGGCCGGCGATGAGGTCGCCACCGGCGTCGATGAGGCAGGGGCCGTAACGGGAGAGGAAGTCGATGGCGCGTTGGGCGGTGTACCCTTTGCCGATGCCGCCGAAGTCGAGTTGGGTGTGTGGGGGGAGGCGGACTTGGTATTGGGTGGGGGTGAGGCGGGTGTCGATGGCGGCCCATTGGCCGAGGGTGGGGGTGTGGGCTGGGGCTTGGGTGTGGCCGTGGGTGCCGATGTGGGCGAAGGATTGGTTGTAGCCGATCGCTTCGAGGGCGGGGAGGAGGGTGGGATCGAACCAGCCGTTGGTGGTGTGGGCGAGTTGGAGGGCGGTGTGGAGGAGGTTCCAGAGGGTGGGGGAGACGGGGTGGAAACGGCCGTTATTCCGATTCAATCGGCTTAATTCACTGTCCTCTTTAAAACGGGATAGGCATTGTTCGTCGTGACGGAAGATATTTTCGGCTTCATGCCATAAGAGGGGGAAGAGATTGTTGTTATCGGTTTCTAGCCAGAGGTTGATGGTACAGCCCATGGCACGGAAGGTGTGATGGTGGGTGGTTAACATGGGGGTGAACTCCTTTTTGGGGTAATGCTATTAAATAGAACACGGATTGGACTGATTGGATTGATTGGACTGATTTTTTTATAAATGTTGGGTAAGTGTGTTTACTGTCAGTTCGGTTACTATTTTGTATTTAGATTTACTATAGTAGAAAAGGGGATGGTGGTGGTTAAGGGGGGCTAAAAGAAGTTTAAATGGGGCTTAAACTTGGTATGATTGGGAATTGGGTTTGTAAGGGAGAATGTTATTGGCTTAGAACAAGGCTAAATTAAGGGTAATGTTAGGCGTGGATACCTGCCTACGCAGGTATGACAGGTCTAAACAGAGGGGGAATGACGGGTCTAAACAGAGGGGGAAAAGAAACGTTAAAGAGACATCAGAAGTGAGGGGAAATGGGTTATAATGGATGGGTATGAGATTGTATTTTATAAGTTAGTGAGGTGTGTTGATGGCGGAGAAAGCTGATGGTAAGCGGGGAGCGGCGTATCGACCGCGGTTTTGGCATAAGGATGTGCCTAAGGATCGGCGGGAGGGGAAGTGGGATGTGATTGTGGTGGGGTCGGGGATGGGGGGGATGACGGCGGCGGCGGTGTTGGCCCATTTGGGGCAGAGGGTGTTGGTGTTGGAACAGCATTATACGCCGGGTGGGTTTACGCATACGTTTAAGCGGCCGGGGGGGTATGAATGGGATGTGGGTGTGCATGTGGTGGGGGAGGTGTCGGAGCATACGTTGACGGGGCGGATTTTAGGCGAGATTACGGCGGGGCGGTTGGAATGGCAATCGTTGGGGCCTGTGTATGAGCAATTTTATTATCCGGATGGGGTTCATATCGAGTTTCCCGATACGCCGAAGCAGTTTCGGCAGAATTTAGTGGCTGCGTTTCCGGAGGAGGAGGAGGGGATTGATCGTTATTTGGCGTTGATTAAGGAGATTGGGCGGCATTGGCGGCTTTATTATATGGCGCGGGTGTTGCCGCCGAAGATTGCGCCGTTGGCCGAGCGCTGGTTGGCGCGGAAGGCGCATGAGGATTTTTTGGTTAAGACGAAGGATGTGATTGAGTCGTTGACGGATAATAAACAGTTGCAGGCGGTGTTGACGGCGCAGTGGGCGTATTATGGGTCGCCGCCGGAGCGGTCGACGTTTGCGATGCAGGCGTTGGTGACGCGTCATTTTATGCATGGGGGGTA
>DATHYN010000014.1:0-15461 GCA_035459145.1 Anaerolineae bacterium
GTTGAGTTTATGGTTACTTCGCTTGAAGTACGTCAAAATGATACGTTGTCTGATTTAGATTTTGATTTGAGTTTGACCTCTGGGCAATTATGGTTGGTTCGTGATTAGGAGTTAGGTACTAAAGAAAGGTTGTGATTTTGTTTAAATCTGGTCAAAAGCCTAGCTCAAATAATAAGTTGTATTTATACTGTAGAGAGCTTGAAATTATATTTATTTTAGCACTCTCCTTTGTCGCTATGCCCCTCACAATCTGGTCCATTGTGAGGGGCATGGTTGCGTTTGGGAGTAATGAGGTAATATGTCTAACGAATGATGGGAATTGAAGCGGCTGAGGAGATTTTAGGGCTGACACATTGGCCGACTTTGGTTGTAGAGGGGGTGGGGTCGGATGATCGTGGGACGCGGCTGCGGGCCGAGGCGGTGGCGCAATTGTTGGGTTTAGATTTATAAGCTCCCCCCTCAGTGAGTAAGGTTACAGTCGCCACTGCGACATGAGCCAGGCCCACCAGCTTAGCCCAGTTAGAGCTAGAGCCAACATCCATAGCCAAGTCGTTTGCGCGACGGTATCACTGGTGGCGGTTGTTTGTTTGAGACGAACGGCCGTTGGCCCTCCCCCATTCGCTTCCCCAGGGGAGTCTGTCACCCCTATTTCAGCAACCCCGATGTGCCATTCAGATGTTAATCCTGCTAGGCGATAGACGTGACTGGGGACTTGGTCATTATCGGGTCCAACAGATATGTCACCATACCCCCATTCGGTGCCCACTGGTGGAATAGCTGAATTCTCTAGTAAAGCGACGGTGTCTATGATTTCCCACCAAGGTGTGGCCTCCCAAACTCCATCATCGTTGGGGTCAATGTCGGCACCTAGTTCCGCCACCAAGCCCCAGACGAGCATATGGGTGACGTTATCGCTGTTTTCAAAGTTTAGGTTGCGAGTTAAATTGGCTGTGCCGAGGGTAAAGCCTGACTCGGCAATTACGTAGTAGCCACTATCAGGTATTGTTTCACCGGTTAAATCGATAATGAGTTCAAATACGCCACTGCCACCAGCGCCACTGTCACCTAATATGGCGTAGCTTACACCATCTAATGATGTGCCGGGCGGGCCAATTAATTCAGCATATTCATTGGTGTCACTCCCAGGCTCATCAATTCGAATTTCGTTGATTTGGACGGGGGGAGGAGGTGGGGGGAGCACTTCGATGACGCCGGACATGCCTAATTCGCCTGCGTTGCCATGAATTTGGCAATAATATTGGTAGGTACCAGGCTCGGTAAAAGTGTATTGGTATGTCCAGTTGGTGTTTGATGGCTCGCCACTGTCAAAGAGAGCGTCATCTTGGATAACATTGTGAAAACCGTTTTCGTTATGCCAGGCGACGGTATCACCCGTTTGTATGGTCAGGTTGCGGGGGGCAAATTCGTAGTCGCGGATGGTTACGGGCCACGTTGTGGTGGTGGTTTGTGTTGGGGGGTGGGCGGAGACAACGGCCGTTCCCGTTGTCATCAACCATAACAGCCCCAATGGCCACCAGCGTCTATAATGCTTGCCTTGCACCCATGCCCATAATCCCCAGCCCCAATCCAACCAACTTAAGCTCCAAATCGTTATCGTCCACAGCCAATCTGTTGTTTTAAACCGGTTATTCATCATAATCCTCCAAAAATAAAAGTTGATGGTATAAGTGCGTTAAACGAAATAATTTCAAGAGTTGCGTTTGAAAATATACTGTTTAACACGTTAAAGTTGTTAAGCTAAAAGTGTGCAATCTTTAAGTTAAACAACTTGAAAAATGTATTCGCCTATATACTCAACGGTCTAAATGCAGTTTTGACGCCATCGACCATCACCAATCTTGGTATCTCATGGTATAATCGAGTTTCTGTAGCTAGAAAAATGAATATCCCCTATACGCTTCCCCTACGTCAGCTGTATCCTACTTGGATATGCTTTCCTCTGTGTTATAATTCTAAATTGGTGCGTACCAGATAATTGGGGCACCTAACTACCATTTCAAATTCGTATGGACAATAACTATGAGCCAAAATGAAGATTTGCGACAGGCGATACTGGCCCAAGTTGCAGACTACTATCAACACGTACACGCTCAGCAACCGTTTGAGCCTGGTGTTAGTAAAGTGAAATATGCGGGTCGGGTTTTCGATGCCGAAGAGATGCAAAACATGGTCAGCTCTGTGCTTGACTTTTGGTTGACGGCGGGGCCGTGGGCCGAGCAGTTTGAGCGTAAGCTGGGCCAATTCTTAGGCGTGCGCGAAGTGATTCCGGTTAACTCGGGCTCTTCGGCTAATCTTGTGGCCGTGACGACACTTCGTTCACGGCAGATTGATGCGCCACTTTTGCCTGGGGATGAAATTATTGTGCCGGCATCCAGTTTTCCGACCACTGTTAATCCGATTATTCAAAATGGGTTGATACCGGTATATATTGATAGCAATCCGCATGATTTCAATCTCAACACTGATCAGCTTGAGGCGGCTCTTTCGCCTAAGACGCGCGGTCTTATATTTGCGCATACGCTGGGTAATCCGCCAGACATGGATATAGTCATGGAGTTTGTGCGGCGTCACAACCTTTACTTTATTGAAGACACATGTGATGCTTTAGGTTCAACATGGGATGGTCAAAATTTGGGTACGTTTGGTCATTTGGCTACATTAAGCTTTTATCCGGCACACCATATCACGATGGGTGAAGGGGGAGCGGTTTATACGAATCGGCCTAAGTTAGCGAAAATTGCCCGGGCGGTTCGTGATTGGGGGCGGGATTGTTGGTGTGGGTATGATGCACCAACAAATGGTAAATGTGGTATCCGTTTTGAGCGGGAAGTGCCCGGGATACCTGGTTATTATGATCATCGTTATTATTACAGCGAAATTGGTTATAATCTCAAGCTAACTGACCCTCAAGCAGCGATGGGTGTGGCTCAATTGGATAAATTACCAGATTTTATCCGTAAGCGGAAAGATCATTTTAATTATCTTTATCAAGGGTTGAAGCCGTATGAAGAGTTTATTCAACTGCCTCAGCATCACGCTAAGGCAGATCCATCATGGTTTGCTTTGCCGTTAATGGTTACAGATAATGCGCCGTTTCAGCGGCATGAGTTAACACGCTTTTTAGAGTTAAATAATGTTGAAACGCGGTTGATTTTTGCTGGTAATATTACTCGCCAGCCAGGTTACCAACAGGCACCCGGTCGTGTTGTTGGTGATTTAGCTATTGCCGATAAGATTATGAAGGATGCATTTTTTGTGGGTGTATATCCTGGTCTTGATCAAGACCAAATGGATTATATGTTGGAACAGTTTGCCAAATTCTTTAAACAATTATAAATAGAAATCATGAGTAAATTACATGCCTAAATTGTCTGTTATTATCTGTTGTTATAATGAGAAAAGTACGATTGCTACTGTGATTAAGCAAACACAACATGTTGATCTTGGCCCTGATTGGACACGGGAGATTATTGTTGTTGATAATGCATCTACTGATGGCACCCAAGATATCTTGCGCCAAATTGACGATCCTGAAATTCGTGTTATTTTTCATGAGGAAAATATGGGTAAGGGGATGTCAATTCGTACGGGAATTGCTAATATGACGGGGGATTATATGATTATTCAGGATGCTGATGACGAGTATGATCCGGCGGAACATGCTAAATTTTGCCAGCATGCATTGGCAACAAAAACCTCGGCCGTTTTTGGTTCCCGCGTTTTAGGTGGGCAAATTAAATATGAGTATGCACACGCTTATTTTGGTGTGCGGTTATTAACTTTCTTGACCAATATTTTGTTTGGTGGCAAGTTAACGGATGTAGCGACAGCGACTAAAATGGTTCGCGCTGATGTCGTGCAGGCGCTTAATCTTACGTGCACCAGTTTTGATTTAGATTTTGAGTTGCCCAATAAAATTTTGTTATCTGGGCATCAAATTGATGAATTACCAATTAGTTATGACCCACGCACTTATGCTGAAGGTAAAAAAATCACAAGTGCGGATGGGGTCAAAGCTATTATCATTATGTTACGGGATAGGCTGGGTCTGTCCCCTGTTCTTAAAAAGGATGTCAAATGAAACTAGTTGTCACAGGCTCAATTGCCTATGATTATCTCATGTCATTTCCCGGGCGTTTCAAAGATCATATCTTGCCCGATCAATTAGCCAATATTAGCCTTAGCTTTCTTGTCGACAGCATGAGTCGTCAACGGGGTGGTACAGCGCCTAATATTGCTTATACGATTGCCCTTCTTGGGGGCAAACCAACAGTAATGGCCACGGCTGGCCAAGATTTTTCCGATTATCGGGCTTTTCTGGAGCAGAAGGGTGTTGATACGAGTGGGATCGTTACGATTGAAGATGATTTTTGTGCATCTTTCTTTGTGAATAGTGATCTTGATCAGAACCAAATTGCCAGTTTTTATACGGGGGCGATGGCTCATGCAGCTACCTTGAATTTTGCGACGCATGCGCCTGGTGCCGATTTAGTTATTATTTCTCCCAATGATCCGGTCGCTATGCGTCAATATGTAACTGAATGTCAAGAGTTTAATATTGCTTATATTTATGATCCGAGCCAACAAATTGTTCGTCTTGATGGGGAGACGCTTGTGCATGGCTTAACTGGTTCAGCTTGGCTGACCGTGAATGAGTATGAGTTTAGTTTGGTGCAAGAAAAGACAGGCTTAAGTGAAGCTGATATTCTTGAGCGGACAGGGGGGCTGATTATTACGAAAGGGGAAAAAGGTTCTCTTATCATAAAAGAGAATATGCGGTATAATATACCGGTGGCTAAACCAAAAGCTGTGGTTGAGCCAACTGGAGCGGGGGATGCTTTCCGAGCAGGCTTTATGCGTGGTTTACAATTAGATTTGCCTTTAGAAATTTGTGGTCGGTTAGGCGCTTTGTCAGCTGTTTATGTGGTTGAACAACAAGGCCCGCAAGAGCACAAATTTACCCCTGCTGAATTCATTGCTCGTTATGAGGAGAATTTTGGTAGTGAGCCAGCGTTAGCAGTGCTTACTGCTTAGTGCTTTGTAAACAAAGTTTTTAGTACTTCTTCTGGAAGTTAAGAAAATTTATGTTACGAAGTACTTAGTTAGATTTCCCCAACTATTGTCCCTTTTATTTAGTTAACAACTGATACGAATTGTATCAACAACCTTTATGTAAGGAGTGTACCTTTATCATGGAATTTGATATTAAAAATATTGATCTTGCCCCTGGT
Source organism: Anaerolineae bacterium (assembly GCA_035459145.1). Taxonomy (GTDB): domain Bacteria; phylum Chloroflexota; class Anaerolineae; order Promineifilales; family Promineifilaceae; genus DATHYN01. Next base: position 5,253 of record DATHYN010000014.1, read on the forward strand.
GGCCGTCATCGGATTGAGTGGGCAGCTCAAGAAATGCCTGTTTTGAAAGGCGTGAAAGACCGTTTTGCGGAAGAACGGCCGTTTGCCGGTCTCCGCATCGGCGCATGTATGCATGTGACTACGGAAACGGCTAACCTCATGACTAGCCTCCAAGCTGGTGGCGCCGACATTGTTCTTTGTGCAAGCAACCCGCTCAGTACCCAAGATGATGTAGCCGCTTCGTTGGTTACTCACCATGAAATCCCCGTTTATGCGATTAAAGGGGAAGACAACGAAACCTATTTCAAACATATTACCGCTGTTCTCGATCATAAACCCCACATTATTATGGATGATGGGGCCGATCTCGTCAGCACCATTCATAAAGATCGTCGTGAGCTACTTGAAGTGCTCATGGGTGGTACTGAAGAAACGACAACTGGTATTGTCCGTTTGCGGGCGATGGCGAAAGATGGGGCACTTAAGTTCCCCATGATGGCGGTTAATGATGCCCAAACGAAACATCTGTTTGATAACCGTTATGGTACGGGTCAATCGACGATGGACGGTATTATCCGGGCGACCAACTATTTGATCGCGGGTAAAGTCGTGGTGGTGGGTGGTTATGGTTGGTGTAGCCGTGGTATTGCGATGCGGGCACGTGGGCTTGGGGCTAACGTTATCGTTACTGAAATTGACCACCTCAAAGCGCTGGAAGCGGTTATGGACGGTTTCCGGGTGATGCCTATGGCTGAAGCGGCACCGATTGGTGATATTTTTGTGACGGCGACGGGTGATATTCATGTGATCGATAAGCACCATATGGAAGCGATGAAAGATGGGGCTTTGGTGGCTAATTCGGGTCACTTTGATGTGGAAATTAACAAAAAAGCGTTGGCCGAGATGGCGGTGGCTCCGGCGAAACGGGTTCGTCCTTTTGTGGAACAGTTTGTGATGGCTGATGGTCGCAAAATCAATCTTCTTGGCGAAGGCCGTTTGATTAATTTGGCGGCGGCTGAAGGGCATCCTGCTTCGGTGATGGATATGAGCTTTGCTGGTCAAGCATTGGCGGCTGAATATTTGCGCGTCAATCATGAAACGATGGCCAATAAAGTCCATACAGTGCCTGAAGAGGTTGATCAAGAGATTGCGCGTATCAAGTTAGATGCGATGGGTATTAATATTGATACCTTGACGCAAGAGCAGTATGATTATCTCAATTCTTGGGAAGAAGGCACCTAATTTTCTAGTTTAAGTCAAAGGGCACCACAACTGTGGTGCCCTTTTTTTATCTCTCTTAAAAACTTATGTCACATCAACCTCGCGATTTTGAAGCCAGTCATCGTACTGGATGGGTACGCGCCGCTCGACTTTACTCAAATATTGTTAGTCCCCCCGTCATGTTTGCCCTGATGGGTTTTTTGCTTGCTTGGTATGAGAACCCAAATTTTGAAGGTATTAAGTGGGGGTTTATTTATGGGCTTGGCGTTTCATTGGCGCCGATTTTGATCGTTGCTTATTTGTTGTATACCGGCTATATCAGTGAACTCCATATGAGTAATACACGTGAACGACATATCCCGTATAGTTCGGCCGTTGTTTTCGCTACCTTGACAGCGATAATGACGCGTATGGTTGGGGGGCCGGAGCTCATTTATTGTTTAGCTATTTTTAATGCGATTACGCTGGCTGCACTCGGCCTAATCAATATTTATTGGCTAATTAGTATTCATGCAACAGCGGCAGCGGCGATGGCGTTGTTAATGGGGTTGGTTTATGGGCCACTGTATGGGTTGCTGTTGGTCCCCGTTGTTATTTCTGTGATTGTGGTGCGTCTCTACTTACGACGCCACACCCTGGCTCAAGTAGCGGCGGGCACGGGGCTGGCGGTGGTGACGGTGACGATTATGGTTTTGTTGGGTTGTTTTTAGCCGTTAGTTTATGCCTAAAACCTTTTTCCAGCGATCGCCTACCATTTTGAGAACACGTTGGCGTGATAAGAAACGGGGAAGCAAAGCGACGCTTTGATTGCCTTTGCCGGTGATGATAAGATTCGCTCCACGATTAGCGAGTTCATGGGCGAGGGCGAGCCCGATACCTGAGGATGCGCCGGTGACTAAAGTGGGTTGCCCTTTGAATTGTTTCATGATAAAAAAGATCAAAATTTGACGTTTAAAAATTTTAGGATAAGATCGGGGTCGTAATCAAATATTTTTTAGGCCATGACGCCTCAAAAACAGTAATTTCTGTGGAAATTATTGTTCTTGAGGCGTTTTTTATTATTGAAAAGGATTGAACGAAACAATGAGTGGTTATCAAAAACGTGTTGACGCCATTAAAGCGATTACTGAGTATGAATTGCCATACGGCTTTAATTGGAGTGATGAACCGACGGGGCATTTATTTGGGAGCAATGTATTTAATTTAGCGGTAATGAAAGAGCGTTTGCCGAAAAATGTTTATAACTCTTTGGTGCGGACAATTGCAAATGGGGAACAGTTAGATATTGAAACGGCCGATATTGTGGCCGCGGCCATGAAAGATTGGGCCTTGGAGAAAGGGGCGACCCATTATGGACATGTTTTTTATCCCTTAACCGGCTTATCGGCAGAAAAAAATGACAGCTTCTTCACCCCAAGTGGTGATGGTCAAGCGGTGACGGAGTTCTCGGGTGAATATTTGGTGCAAGGTGAACCGGATGGTTCGAGCTTCCCAACTGGGGGTATTCGTCCTACCCATCAAGCGCGTGGGTATACGGCTTGGGATGTGACCAGCCCCGCATTTTTGCTTGAAAACCCGAATGGGATGACGTTATGTATTCCTTCCGCCTTTGTCTCATGGACGGGTGAAGCGTTGGACCAAAAAACACCGTTGATGCGGTCAACAAAAGCTTTAAATGAACAAGCGCAACGTGTTTTGCGTTTATTTGGTCATCATGATGTGACTTTGGTGCAAGCAACAGCTGGTGCCGAACAAGAATATTTCCTTATCGATCGTAACTTCTACTTAGCCCGTCCTGATTTGATTAGTGCTGGTCGGACTTTGTTTGGGGCCGCGCCACCTAAAGGTCAAGAGTTTGATGACCATTACTTTGGGGCGATTAACGAACGGGTGCAAGCGTGTATGTTCGAGTTTGAACGTGAATTGTTCAAATTAGGTGTCCCCGTTAAGACGCGTCATAACGAAGTAGCACCATCGCAACATGAAATTGCGCCAGTTCATGCCAATGTGAATATCGCTTGTGATCAACAACAGTTGGTGATGACGATTTTGCAACGGGTGGCGGAGAAATATGGTTTGGCTTGTTTGTTACATGAAAAACCATTTGCGGGTGTGAATGGTAGTGGTAAGCATGTTAATTATTCGTTTGGTAGCAGTACGCAAGGGAATTTGCTTGACCCCGGTGATGAGCCCCATGAAAATGCGCAATTCTTGGTGTTCTGCTCGGCCGTTATCCGTGCCGTTAGCAAATATGCACCGATGTTGCGGGCGGCGATTGCCTCGGCCAGCAACGACCATCGTTTAGGGGCGAATGAAGCGCCACCAGCGATTATTTCGATCTTCTTGGGCGACCAATTGAGCGATGTTTTTGAACAGATTCAAAACATGGGTGGGGCTAAATCATCGAAAGTGATGGGAACGTTGCAAATTGGGGTGGATACATTGCCTGTGTTGCCGAAACATTCTGGCGACCGTAATCGGACGAGCCCCTTTGCGTTCACGGGCAATCGGTTTGAGTTCCGCGCGGTTGGGTCGAAGCAATCGATTGCGGCACCAGTCACCATTTTGAATACAGCGATTGCTGAATCGTTGGATTATATTGCGACTGAGTTAGAAAAAGCGGATGATTTGTATGAAGGGATTCATGCGCTGTTGAAAACGATTATGGATGAGCATGGTAGCATCATTTTCAATGGTGATGGTTACTCTGATGAGTGGCAAGAAGAAGCGGCCAAACGTGGTTTGCCTAACTTGCGGACCTCGGTGGAGGCGTTGCCACATTTGGCTGATGAAGCGGCGGTTGAATTGTTCACCAAATATGATGTTTTGAGCGAACGTGAAGCGCACAGCCGGATGGATGTGGCCTTAGAACAGTATGTGATGACGGTTCACACGGAAGCGAAATTGGTGGCTAAATTGGGTAAGACGATGATTTTCCCGGCGGCGATTCGTTTCCAAAGTGAGTTGGCGATGACTTGTGCTAATTTGAAAGCGGTCGGTTACACCTTTGATACGGATACGTTGGATTATGTGACGGCGTTGGTCAAAAAGTTACAAGATAGCTTGGCTGTATTGGTCGATGCGTTGGCCCATGAAGCGGATTCCTTGTTGGATGAAGCGGCTTATGCGTGTGAGACGTTGTTGCCGGCGATGTTGGCCGTGCGTGAACATGCGGATGCGTTAGAAGAGGTGGTGGCTGATGATTTATGGCCGTTGCCGACCTATCAAGAGATGTTGTTCTTGAAATAGGATTGTTGGTTTAGGGATTGAGGGGTACTATCAATTGGTAGTACCCCTTTTTTTTTGCTAAAGGTGATTGATGGGTAAGGTAACCAAAGGTTTATCGAATCGGCCGGGGGTGTTGACGGCGTTGCGAGAGATTGCGCGGGTGTTGAGTGGGGCGTGGGATTTGGATACGACGTTGGATTTAATTGCGCAGAAGACGACGGAGGTGATGGAGGTTGATTCGTGCACGATTTATTTGTTGGACACGGATGGGGAGATGTTGCGGATGCGGGCGTCGACGGGGTTGGCGAAGCGGGCGGTGGGCCGAGCGGCGTTGCGTGTGGGGGAAGGGATGACGGGGTTGGCGGTGTTGAGTGGTGAGCCGGTTCATGCGGTGGCGGCGCAGGCCCATCCAGCTTATAAGAAGGTAGAGGAGGCGGATGAGTTAGGCTTTACGTCGTTGTTGGCGGTGCCGATGTCGTTGGAGGGGCGGCCGATTGGGGGGTTAAATGTACAGACATTGGAGGCGCATGCGTTTACGGAGAATGAGGTGGCGACGCTGGGTTTTATCAGTGATTTAGCGGCAGGGGCGTTGACGAAGGCGGAGTTGCATGATGCGCAGAGGCGGCAAATTGAGGAGTTACGGACGTTGGCGCGGGTGAGTGAGGCGGTGACATCGCCCCAATATTTGGATGATATTTTGAATGTGGTGACGACGATGGCGGCGCGGTCGATGGAAGCGGCGGTGTGTGCGTTGTTTTTGTTGAATGAGCGGGGGACGCATTTGGAGTTGCGGGCGGTGAAGCGGGCAGCGGGGGAGTGGCGGCCGAGGCGGCCGTTGCCGTTAGGGGAGGGGGTAACGGGGCAAGTGGCGGTGACGGGGGAGGTGATGTATGTGGCGGATGTGCGGGTGGATGAGCGGTATGTTGATGCGGATCAGGTGCGGGCCGAGGGGTTGGTTTCGTTGTTATCGGTGCCGTTAAGTGTGCGGGATCGGGTGATTGGGGTGTTGAACTGTTATACGGCGAAGGAGCATTTGTTTACGGATGAGCAGAAGACATTGTTTTTGACATTAGCTAATCAGACCGCGTTGGCGATTGAGAATATGCGGTTGGTGGCGAGTGCGGCGATGGTGAAGGAGATGCATCATCGGATTAAGAACAATTTGCAGACGGTAGCGATGTTGATGCAGATGCAGATACCGGAAGCGGGCCGTTTGGATACGCGACATGTTTTGGAGACCAATATTAATCGGATTCATAGTATTGCGGCGGTGCATGAAGAGTTGGCGAAGGAGGGGTTTCGGTTGGTGGCGGTGAAGCAAGTGTTGCAGGATGTTGGGCAGATGACGGCGGGAATGATGGTTTTGCCAGGGCAAGAAGTTGATTTGTTGATTACGGGGGAGTCGTTGTTGTTGCCGAGTCGGATGGCGACGTCGTTGGCGCTGGTGGTGAATGAGTTGATTCAAAATGCATTAGAACATGCTTTTGTGGGGGGACAAAATGGTCATATTCAGGTATTATTGGGGAAGTCGACGGATGAATTAATTGTATTGGTCCGTGATGATGGGGTAGGATTGCCAGATGATTATCGGCCGGGTTTAGGTTTAGACATCGCGACAACATTGATCCATGAAGATTTACGCGGTCAAATAAAGTTCCATCGGTTAGTACGAGGGACAGAGGTAAGTATTCGGATGTCACGAACGATTGAAGATGATTGGGGGTATGATTAGATGCGTGTTTTGATTGCGGATGATGAATCGATCATACGGATGGGATTGAAGTCGATGTTGCGGGAGTTGGGGCATGAGGCAACAGCGGCGCGGAATGGGCGGGAGGCGTTGGAGATGGCGCGGCGGAGTCGGTTTGATTTGGCGATTTTAGATATTCGGATGCCGTATACGGACGGTTTGCAAGTGGCCAAGGTGTTGGGCAAGAGCCAGCCGATGCCGATTTTGTTATTGACGGCGCATAGTGATGGGGAGACGATTGAGCGGGCGGCGGCGTTACCGATTCAGGGTTATTTAGTGAAACCGATACAAGCGGGGGAGTTGGCGGCAGCGATTGCGGTAGCGGTAAAGCAGTTTGAGCAGACGCAGGCGTTGGTGGCACGAGCAGGTGCGTTGGAAGAGAAGTTAGTGGGGCAGAAGCTGATTGCGCGGGCGAAGGCGAAGCTGATGGCGGGGGGGATGAGTGAAGAGATGGCGTATGAATCGATGCAAAAAGTGGCGCGGGAGCGCCAGCTTAGCATGGGGGAGATTGCGGCGGTGATTTTACGAGATAGTGGGGAGTGAAAATGGGGCAAAGGGTTGATTTTATTGTGATAAAGTATGGTATGATGTATAGATGAAAAAATTTTGGCCATTGTTGTGGGGGATATTACCGGGTAGTTTATTAGGTATTTACTTTTTGCCTGAGTGGGATTTTGTTTTACAGATACCGATTGGTCATTTTTATATAGTGACTTTATGTACATTTGTGGCTTTGGTGGCATCGTTATTAATTACTTATTTGCTGGGTGAGGAGATTGTTTTACGCCATCGGTTTGTGGGGTTGGCGTTTGCGACAATGGCGGGTACATTTTTTGTGCATGGGATGTCAACGAGCGGGGCGTTGATTATTGGGTTTAATCCGGGTATTCAGTGGGGGGCGTGGTTGACGTTTTTTTCGGGGGGGGCGTTGTTTGTGGTGGGGACGTTTGATCGGCCGGAACGGCCGTTGGCGACCAGAATTTACCAACTTTGCCAAAAAATCGTCTTTGTTTTGTACATGATTTTTGTGTTGATTGTTATGTTTGCGCCACAAATATTGACATCGATAGCGACAATTCTAAGTCCATTCCACACGACTTTTTTATTTGGAACGACGATGGTTTTGTGGGTGACGGTGGGAATCAGGCTGTTTATGACTTGGCAAGTTACGACGATACGCTTAGATGGTATATTGAGTGTGGTAGCGTGGTGGCAAGTATGGGCGACGATTAGTATGTATCAGACGGAATTGTGGCATTTAAGTTGGTGGTTGTACCATATCTTTTTGTTATTGGGGGCGGTGGTCGCGTTATGGACTTTACGCGCACAGTATGAGCAAGGGCAATTATTTCAATTAACGCCTTATTATGTGGCGATGGGGCTGATTTTGATAGCTGTGTTAGCGATGTTGACAACATATGGGTTAGAGCAAGCGATCGTTAGCTTTTCGTTTATTGGCTTGACTGACATGGAAGGGGCGCTTGTTTATGTGCGGCGATTAGGGTTGGGGTTAGGGATTGTGATGATGGGCGGGTTGTTTGTTGGTTTATGGCTGGTTGTTAGACGGGCGGGTGGGATTTTAAAAGAGCGGGAACAGGCTCTGCAGAAGGCGTATGTCGATTTAAAGCAGGCGGAAGATTTACGTGATGATTTAACACATATGGTTGTCCATGATTTGCGCACACCATTGACGGGCTTGGGTTTAAGTCTTGATTTGTTAAAAAAGGTTGCTGGTCAGCCAGAGCAGGTTGAGAAGCAGGCGGCTTTGGTGCAGAAAGCGCAACATTCGGCTCAAAACATGTTGAATTTGGTGAATCAATTGTTGGATATGTCGAAGTTAGAGGCGGGTAAGTTGCAGTTGCAGACGGAGGCGGTGGTCATGAGACGGGTGGTTGAGGAGCGATTAACAGGGTTTTTGTTGCAAGCGGAGCAGGATGGTGTGGAATTGAAGAATGAGGTGGGGGTGGATTTGCCATTGGTGAGGGGGGATGTGGATTTGATTGGCCGAGTGCTTGATAATTTAGTCAGTAATGGTATTAAGCATAGTGAGCGAGATGGGATTGTCACTATCGGGGGGAGGGTTGATAATGGTTGGGTGCGGGTTTATGTGGAAGATGAGGGGACGGGTATTCCAGAGAAGTATGTTGATACGATTTTTGAAAAGTTTAATCAGGTGATTGATGAAGATGGCAAGCCAGTCCGTCAAGGGACGGGATTGGGGTTGCCTTTTTGTCGGTTGGTTGTGGAGGCCCATGGGGGCGAAATTGGTGTTGATAGTGAATTAGGCCGAGGTAGTAGATTTTGGTTTACATTGCCCGTTGTTGATGGGGCACATTAAAGGAGATATATGAAAGAGCAAGGTTACTTATTAGCAGTAGGTATAACAGATTATTTGCCTTTTTTGCAGGAGAGTGAGCTTGCTCATGGTCAGGCAATTATTGATGATTTGTTAAATGGATTGTATGCGGCGGCGAATGAGTCATTCCCGTTTGTCAAAGTTGAACAGACGACATTGTATGTCTTAGCGCCGTTCGCTTTATTTAGTGAGGGACAGGTGTTGGTGGAGTTGGTAGAGCATTTATATGGTGTGTTTGCGCAACAGCAAGGGCATATGGCACAGAATACGCAATGTGTGTGCCAAGCGTGTAAGTCGTTGCCGATGTTGGATACGCAGATTGTGATTCATTGTGGGGAGTATGTGGTGGCGCAGATGGCGGCACAATCGGATGTGTTAGGATTGGGGATGGGGGTGGTACGTGCGTTGAGTGCGCAACGGTTAGAGGAGGCGACATATAAAGGGAAGGCGTTTTGGACGGAAGATAGTCAGCAATATTTAGGAGGGGATTTGTTAAAGGGGATGGCCTCTTATGAAGTTGAAGTGGAGGGGAAAGTGATTCGTGGGGTAGTTTGTGATTTGCGGGCAGCTTGGGAGGAGCAAAAGGCAAGCCGAAAACCGATTCTTGTGGAGCCTGATGAGGTGATGTTGACGATGTCGGTTGATTTGCCGGTGCCGTTGGCGGTAGCTTGGGATTATATTGCGGATACGAAGCATCGCCAATTTTGGTTGCAGGCGGATAAGTTGGAGGTATTGAATCGGTTGGATGGCCGAGTGGCGGTTGATAGCCAATATGTTTGTATGCATGGCAATATACGAATTGATCAGGTCGTGGTGGATTGGCGACCATTAGAATATATTACGATGGATGTGATGCCGAGTCCGTATCTGTGTATACGACAGACAGCTCGTTTGGAGGCTATTGATGAAGGTACACGAATCATTATGGATGGCAAACTGATGCCGCAAGAAACGAAGGGGAGGCAGTTTATCAGTAAAATGATGTTTATGATGGCTAAGGGGATGTTTAATAAAAGCTTAGCGGGTAGTCGCCAGAAATTGATCGAGTTGGTACAAGAAGAGCAGGTAAAAGTGCCTGTTTTAGAAGGAGAAAGCTAATGGCTGAAACGGGATTTTTGATTATTGCGGATATTAGTGGCTATACAGCTTTTTTGACACAGACTGAGTTGGATCATGCTGAAGATATTTTGAATACGTTGATTAACAAGCTTGTTGATAGTATGTCAACTATGTTTATCATTGCTAAATTAGAGGGGGATGCGGTTTTTGCTTATGCACCTAAAGGTAGTTTTAAGCAGGCACAAACATTGGTAGAGTGTGTTGAAAATATTTATTGTGCCTTTGCCCAAACACAACGGGATATGAAGTTAAATACGACTTGTACTTGTGAAGCATGTCGGCTCATTCCTTCGCTTGATTTGAAAATTGTATTGCATCATGGTCAATATATGTTTAGTAATATTGGTGGTCGTGAAGAGTTAAGTGGGCCAGATGTTATCTTAGTGCATCGCTTACTTAAAAGTACGATTACAGAAAAAGCTGGGGTTGAGGCGTATGTGTTCTTTTCAGAGGCGTGTGAAGAGGTTGTTGATTTGTCATCTTTATCTTTATCTATGCAACGGCATGAAGAAGAGTATGAGCATTTAGGTGTGGTGGGAGGTTGTATATATAATTT
>DATHYN010000015.1:0-1712 GCA_035459145.1 Anaerolineae bacterium
TACTTCCTCCACGATGCCGGCAGTAGCAATGGCACCTTTGTTAACCACCACCTTATCCAAGCCCCCTACCACCTCAAACACAAAGACCTCATCGGCCTCGGCGAACCCACCCCCACCCTCCGCTTCATGGACCCTGACCCCACCTTCGTCCCCCAATCCCGCCTCACCTACGACAAACGCTCCATGGCCTTCTACCTCAACCAAACCGAAATCAAACTCACCCCCATCCAATTCCGCCTCATGCAACATCTCTACCAAAATACCGGCCGTGTCTGCACCCGCGAAAGCTGTGCCGAAGCCATTTGGGGCCGTGAATATGACCCCGGTCTCGATGCCGATGCCCTCGACCGTAACATTAGTAACCTCCGCCGCCAATTACGCCAAATAGACGAAGAAACCGATTTAATCGAAACCAAACGAGGTATCGGTTATGTTCTCCATCTTATTTAATCACCATCACACTCAACATCCTAGCCTATATTGAAAGCAGTATCTTATGAAATTTCTCCTCTTTAGCGATCTACATTGTCACCAATCAGCCTGTCAAAATATCGTTGACCTCGCCCATCAAGCCGACATCCTAATTGGTGCCGGCGATTTAGGCCATCTTCGCCACGGCCTCGACAAAACCATCAGCTACCTCCAACAAATCACCACCCCCACCATCCTCGTCCCCGGCAATAACGAAAGCTTCGAAGAGCTACAAGACGCCGGCCAAGCATGGCCCGCCGCCACCGTTATCCACGGCAGCCACACCACCCTCCTCGGCCACACCTTCTTCGGCCTCGGCGGCGGCATCCCCCGCACCCCCTTCGGCTCCTGGAGCTACGACTTCGACGAAAACGAAGCCCAAGCCATGCTCGACACCTGCCCCCCCAACGCCATCATCATCAGCCACTCCCCCCCCAAAGGCGTCGTCGACGTCGCCTCCTCCGGCCAAAACCTCGGCTCCACCACCCTCCGCCAATACATCCTCGACCACCAACCTCCCTTAGTCGTCTGCGGCCACATCCATGAAAGCGGCGGCCAAACCGGCTACCTCGGCGACACCCCTGTCGTCAACGCTGGCTCACAAGGCATTCTATGGCCATTCACTTCCTAAAAAAGCTCACTTTTCTCTTCCTTCTCCTCTTCCTCCTCCCCATCCCCCTCACCACCCACGCCCAAACAGACCCACCCCCCGCCACCCATCTCGTGCAACCCGGTGATAGCTGGCTCGCCCTCAGCTTCCACTACCAACTCCCCATCACCGCCCTCCAAACCGCCAACCCCCATCCCAATCCCTACCGCCAACCCACCATCGGTACCGAAATTCGTATTCCCACCGGCGGCACCAAACAAAACGGCCTCATCATCTCCCCCCCCCATAACCATAACATCATCTCCCTCGCCCTAGCCCACAACCTCAACCCCTGGTATTTAGCTCGCCTCAACAACCTCACCTCCCCCTACGACATCCCCACCACCCCTCTCTTCGTCCCCACCCGTGACGACATCCCCCGCCAATACCCCCCTCACTTCACCACTCTCAATCTCGCCACCACCCCCGCCCAACCAGGTACCCCCCTCGCCCTTCACGGACAACTAACCACCCCCATCACCCCCACCATCCAACTCCTCGGCCACCAACAACCCGCCAACAACTGGGCCACCTTCACCAACAACCACAACCTCATCGCCCTCACCGGCACCGGCGCCTTCGACCCCCCCGG
>DATHYN010000016.1:0-75998 GCA_035459145.1 Anaerolineae bacterium
TTCTTCTAAACGCTCATGGGCAAATTGTTGAGATTTCGCTTAATCAGGCCCATCATTTGGCTGATTATTTTATTGGTTCCTTCGCATTATTTTTGGCGCGTGATGGAACTGTCGTTAATTTGCGCCAAATTTAGGTAATTAATGTTACTCAAACTGAAAATCAGAAATTTTATGTACAACGTTGGTTTAATAATCAATGGGAGATTATTGGTGATCCATTAAGCGATGATGTAAAAAATACAGATTGGATCTACCCGAGTGAGCTTCCATCTATGAGTATAGATAAGAATGACCAATTATATATTACTTGGCTTGATAATGATCATACTATTGCCGTTCGAAAATTAAGTGCTAATAATGAAAAGAGGTGGATTGAACTTGATTTGACTCTTAAACCGGAACAATTTCTGAATAGCTCAAGTAATCCATCATTATCAGTAGACAGTCATGGTGATTTGTATATGGTATGGCGTGGGTCTGATTTTAGAGGTGATGGTATTACTATTGCCCAGTTTCATAATGATTCGTGGCAAGAACTTTTTGTTGGTTCAACGTATAGTCCTGGCATTAGTTATACTTCATTTCCATTTGATCATATGAATCCGAATCCTCTTGATCCAACTATTGTGATTGATGGTGAGGATACTATTTATGTTGCTTGGCATATGGAACCAGCAAATTTAGACGATCGGGACACATATAATCAACTATATGTACGTCGATATCGGATAAATAGTGATTAAGGTGTTATAAGTCAGGTAGAATTGGATAGGGTCGCTACCAGCCAAGCAATCCATTAAATCGATATTGTTATAATGTTCCAATAGCATTTAAATATACCAATAATGTGCTGAGGAATTAAAATCATGAAAATAAAACACATATTTTAGTGGATTGTCCATTATAGGTTGACACATCTCACCTCTTTTGTATAATTTAATCAAGATGATTTATTAAAGACAGTTTATTAATTCACTGAGGAGTACATGCGCACACTAAACGGGCAAAATATTGTCAATGTCAAAAACCATAACCGACAAGCGATCTTGCTCCAACTCCTGCGTACCCCCCTCTCCCGCGTCGAACTCGCCCATAAACTAGACCTCTCCTCCACTACCGTCACCAACCTCATTAATGAACTTTTAGCCGAAAAGTGGGTCATCCCCACCAACGCCGATGACGCCTCTTTCCACAAAAGCGGCCGCGGCCGCCCCCGCACCAAACTCCAACTCAATCGCACCGCCCGCTATGTCCTCGCCGTCCACCTCGGCATCGGCTCCTACCGCCTCGGCCAAGTCGACCTCACCGGCCACCTCATCGCCACCGCCGCCGCCACCTTCCCACCCACCCAACCCGCCACCACCACCCTCAACACCATCGCCACCCACCTCCAAGCCTTCATCAACACCCACAACCTCAACCATGACCAACTCCTCGGCCTCGGCTTCGGCGCCTCCGGCCTCGTCAACCACACCACCGGCCACAACACCTACGCCCCCAACCTCGATTGGCACAACGTCCCCATCGCCCCCTTCCTCCAAGAACAGCTCAACCTCCCCGTCATCGTCGAAAACAACGTCCGCGCCATGGCCCTCGCCGAATCTTACTTTGGCCACGGCCGTGACCGCCACTCCCTCGCCTTCATCTACGGCCGCATCGGCATCGGCGCCGGCCTCGTCACCCGCGGCCGCCTCGCCCGCGGCCACCACGGCGGCGCCGGCGAAATCGGCCACACCATCATCCTCCCCACCAACGGCACCCCCTGCCGCTGTGGCCAATCCGGCTGTCTCGAAACCCTCGTCACCCAAACCACCCTCTCCCAAAAATTGCGCCACTACCCCCTCACCGCCACCATGTTCACCCATGAAGATGACCCCATCGCCCAATTTGAACATATCCTCCAATTAGCCCGTGATGGCGACACCTTCATCCTCGACGCCCTCACCGACATCGCCTTCTACTTAGGCATCGCCCTCTCTAACTTAATCAACACCACCAACCCCCAACAAATTATTCTCGGCGGCATGTACGCCCAAGGTGCCGATATCTTCCTCCCGCTTTTACGCCAACATATCGCCCAAAAATCTTTTGGCCACCTCGGCCACAACCTCCCCCTCGAAACCGCCACCTTTGGTCTCGATACCGGTCTCGTCGGCGCGGCCACCGTCGCCCTACTTAAACTGTTTTACGAAGATAGCCACACAATCAACGCCTAAATGGCTCTGTTAACTATCTTCACCACTATTTCCAAAAAGGACTCTTTATGATTGAAATTCGTTCTCCCCACTTAACTGGCACCGAAATATCTTGGTTCGCCCCCATCTGTAGTGATGACTATCAATATCTGGGCGTGCCCGATAATGATCTGAAATCAACCTTTGACCACACCTCTAATATCTTACTCACCGCTGACAAACTCGGCTACCGCAACATCCTTTGCCCCTCTTCCTATCAAGTCGGCCAAGATACTTGGACTTTCGCCTCGGCCGTCGCCCCCCAAACCACCCAAATCAATCTCCTCGCCGCTATCCGCACCGGCGAACTGTGGCCGCCTATGCTCGCCCGCTCCATCGCCTCACTCGACCACATCTTAGAAGGGCGTCTCACCATCAACATCATCTCCTCCAATCGCCCCGGTGAACAGCTCGATTCCGCCGCCCGCTATCAACGCTCCCGTGAAGTGATCGAAATCTTAAAGCAAGCTTGGACCCAAGATTATATCGATTACCAAGGGGAATTTTATCAAATCAAACTCGACAACACCGACCCTGTCCGCCCGTATCAACAAAATGGCGGCCCTCTGCTCTATTTCGGCGGCTACTCCCCTGATGGCAAGGACCTTTGCGCCGAACATTGTGATGTCTATCTCATGTGGCCCGATACCGAAGATAATTTGCGCGGTCACATGGAAGATTTAACCGCCCGTGCCAAAAAATATAACCGCCTCATCGATTACGGTCTTCGTGTCCATATGATTGTCCGCGAAACGGAGGATGAGGCCCGCGCCGCCGCCGATAAACTCGTCTCTAAACTGGACGACGCCTTCGGCGCCGAAATCCGCAACCGCGCCCAAGATGCCAAAACATTGGGCGTCGCCTTACAAGCCAAAGCGCGCGAACAATCTGATGAATATGGCTATGCCGAAGACCATCTCTGGACCGGTATCGGCCGCGCCCGCTCCGGCTGTGGCGCCGCTCTCGTTGGCAACCCCGACCAAATCGTGGCCAAAATCAATCGTTATATCGACATGGGTATGCGCTCCTTCATCTTCTCCGGCTATCCCCACATTGAAGAGTGCGAACTGTTTGCCCGTTACGTTTTGCCTCGCTTAAAAACGGTCTCTTTGCCGCAAGAACAAGGGCGTATCCCCGCCTCTACCCCCCCCACCCCCCTCGGCACCGGCCAAAGAAAGTAAGGAGAACCATATTGAAAACATACCAAATTCCCAACACCGACTTAACCGTCAGCCGCCTAGCTTACGGCACTTGGCACATGGGCGGCTCCTGGGATTTCACTCCCCTCTCGGCCGAGCTCAAAGAACGGGCCAACCACCTCATCCTCACCGCCGTCGATCACGGCATCAACCATATCGATCTCGCCGATATCTACACCCGCGGCAAATCAGATGAAGCGGTCGGCTACGCCCTCGCCCAAAACCCCGGCTTACGCCAAAAGCTTGTCTTGCAAGCCAAAGTCGGCATCATCATCCCCACCGGCGACGACCCTGGCTATTACAACTTTGAATATGACCATATCGTCTCCGCTGTCGAGGGCACCCTCCGCCGTTTAGGTACCGATTATGTCGATTTGCTCGCTTTGCATCGGCCGGATCCGCTGTTTGAACCGGCCGAGGTCGCCCGCGCCCTCGATCATCTACACCAATCTGGTAAGGTTCGCTACTTTGGCGTCAGCAACCACAATGCCGCTCAAATCGCTTTGCTCCAAAAACATGTTGATCAACCGCTCGTCTTAAATCAGCTAGAACTGAACATTCTGCACCATTTCTTAATCAGTGATGGCGTCGTCGTCAACAATACCGCTGTTCCCTATACCGCTGGTACCGGTACACTTGACTATTGTCGGTTGCACGATATGATTATCCAAGCGTGGTCACCCGTTGCCGGTGGCAAGCTGTTTAATCAGCAAGCTGCGGCCGAAAATGAACGGGCTGTCGCTAATTTGATTCATCAATTAGCCAGCCAATACCAAACCACACCGGAAGCGATCGCGGTTAGCTGGCTACTACGCCATCCCGCTCCTATCCAGCCAATTATCGGCACGCTCAACGCCGACCGATTAGGCCACACAGTGCCCGCTGACACGGTCGAACTAACCCGTATCGAATGGTACCGCCTACTAGCCGCCGCCCGCGGCGCGGGTGTGCCCTAAATTTGTTTTAACAACTATTATTTTTTTGCCCACTATTTATAGGAGAAGAGTATGAAATTCATACACGCAAAATTTACCCACTTTTTGTTTATCTTTTTAATGCTGTTTCTAGTCGCCTGTGGCGGCGGTGGCGAAGAGCCCGATACCACCGCTGATGACACCGATACCAATGCCAATTCTGGGGATACCACCGACACCGACGACAACATGGACGACGACATGGCCTCTGGCGATGCGGTCGATTTACGTTTCGCCTACTATGGTGATGGCGCTGAGCCTGAAGTGATGCAACAACTGCTCGATAACTTCATGGCCGACCATCCCAACATCAATGTCATCCTCGATATTGTCCCTTATCAAACGATTGATGAGCAACTCCCTGTCCAAGTTGAAGCGGGTGAAGGTCCTGATATGGCCCGTATCACTAACTTTGCCGTCTTTAATGGCCAATTGCTTGATATGAGTGACTTAATGGCTGACCCCGATTACGTCCGCGCGAACTTCCCCGCCCCCATCTTGAACGCTTTGGGCGAGTCAGGTGGCATCTACGGTTTCCCTGATGGCTTTACCGTTACCGGCCCTTACGTCAACAAAACCTTATTTGACCAAGCGGGTGTGGACATGCCTGCTGGTACCGCGAGTTGGGACGAATGGGCCGCCGCGACCCAAGAGGTGGCCGAGGCCACTGGCGTCCAATACGCTATCTCCATCGACCGCACCGGCCACCGTTTCGCTGGCCCTGCCATGAGCAGTGGCGCCACCTTAATCGATGCTGATGGCAACTTCACCGTTGACACCCCCGGCTTCCGCGCCTTCGCCGAAGAGCTAAAAAGCTGGCATGAAGACGGTATCACCCCCGCAGAAGTATGGCTCGTTGGTGACAGCGTCAACAGCTGTATCGACGCTTTCAAAAGCGGCGCTTTGGTCATGTGCATGAGCGGTAGCTGGCAAATTAACGGCCTCGCCGCCGATGTTGGTGACGCCTTCGACTGGGTTGTCGTTCCTAACCCTGATAGTGGTGGTGGTAGCACTGGTGTGGCCGGCGGTAGCGCCGTCGTCGCCTTCGCCGACACCGAACATCCTGAAGAAGTCGCTATGGTCATGGAATATTTGGCCAGTGCCGAAGCGTATAGCCAATTTAGCGCCGGCACCCTCATCTTGCCCGCCCAAACAGAAGTCGCTTCTTCTGGCGTCGATTACGCCACCGATGACGAAGCTGTCTTGGCCGCTTTAGCCGCCTTCACCGCCGAAATCCCTAAATTGCAAGACCAAGCGGTACAATTAAATGTCCATCCCTTCGCCTTTGCTTACTACCGCAATAGCGCCAATCGTATCGGTCAATATCTAGCTGGTGAGTTAACCCTCGATGAAGCGTTAGCTGGCTTGCAAGAAGATATCGATGATGCTATTGCTGAAGCAGGTGGCTAATCACGCTGGCTAGCATCTTATTAGCCCTCGGCTAAGTTATATGCGTTTTCATGCGTGGATTTCCACCTAAACGGAAATCCACGCATTTGTCTATCTCGGGATGGTTAACAATATGACGGCAAATCCAAAACAACCGGAAAAAGGGAGCTTTCTGACACGCCCATTGGGAGCCTTGTATGATGGGGTGGTGAGCATTCTAGACATCTTTTTCAACTCAATCCAACAACTTATCGGCGACACCAATATGGCTTATATATTCGTGTTGCCTAATTTGCTGATTTTTGGTGTTTTTATCTTATTGCCCTTTGTCTTAAATTTCTTTTACGCCTTTACCGGAGGCACAGAGTTCTTCTTAGCTGACCGCACTTTTGTCGGTCTCAATAATTTCGATATGCTGTTCCAATGTGAAAGCTTCCTCGAAGTTAATACCTGCCGCGAAGACCTCTTTTGGCGAGGCGTTTACAACACGGCCGGTTATGTCATCATCCAAGTGAGTTGGATGGTGGGTATCTCTTTATTAACCGCTTTGGTTCTCAATCGCAAAATTGTTGGCCGTGGTTTCTTCCGCAGTGTCTTTTTCTATCCCGTCCTTCTCTCTCCCATTGTTGTCGCCCTCATCTGGAAATGGATTTTGCAAGAAAATGGGATCGTTAACGGCGCCCTCGACACGATGGGCTTAGAACGCATTCAATTTTTAACCACAACAAGTTGGGCCCGATTCTGGGTTGTCGCCATCAGTGTTTGGGCCTATATGGGCTTTTACACATTGATTCTATTAGCCGGTCTACAAAGTATCCCTTCTTCCTTATATGAAGCGGCTACCATTGATGGTGCCAATCAGTGGCAAACTTTCCGCCAAATCACACTCCCTTTGCTCTCCCCCACCATGCTGGTTGTCGTCGTCTTAGCCATCATCCGCGCCGTACAGGTTTTTGATATCGCCTTTGCCTTTACCCGTGGTGGCCCCGGCACTTCAACTCTAACCTTAGTCCAATATATTTACGAGACCGGTTTTGCCAGTCCCTCACGTCGCTTTGGGATCGCCTCAACCGCGTCACTCGTCATGGCCACTTTTTTGATCATCGCGACCTTAATCCAATTACGTCTTAATCGAGGAGATGCGGTATGAGTTCTATCAAATCTTTTTTGACCGCTCGGCGGGGGAAAAACGGCCGTTTACACATCACCGACATCCTCACCTACCTCTACCTCCTCTTCGGCACCTTCATCATGTTCGGCCCCGTCCTCTGGCTAGTCCTCAGCTCCTTCAAAAGCTCCCGTGAAATCAACACCTTCCCCCCTCGGCTCCTCCCCTACGCCCAAGAAACAGCCATCGTCGACGGCTACGACGACCCCCTTCCCCTCTACCAAGTCACCCTCGAAGATGGTTCCGTTCGTCAACTGGCTCAAGTTCGCCGCATCGGCCTCGAAGCCCAACTCGTCGATCCCGCCACCCCTGACGAAATCATCCGCGTCAATATCGATAACCGCGTCCCCATCGAAAGTGTCTCTTTCAACCTCGATAACTTCCGCGAAGGGATTCAAAGCTTTGATTTCGCCCTCTATCTGCGCAATAGTATCATCGTGACCGTTGTCGCCACCATCTTGACTCTGATCGTCAACAGTATGGCCGCCTTCGCCCTCAGCAAATACCAATTCCGTGGCCGTAATACCATTTTTATCATCATGATCAGTACCCTCATGGTCCCTATCTCTGTCGTTCTCGTCCCCGTCTTCTTCGTCATCACTCAAGTCGGCTGGAACAACACCCTCACCGGTATCATCATCCCCGGCGCAGCCACCCCCACCGGCGTCTTCCTCCTCCGCCAATATATGCTCACCATCCCCGATGAACTGCTCGACTCGGCCCGCATCGACGGCGCCAGCGAATGGCGCATCTACATGCAAATTGTCCTCCCCCTCGCCCGCCCCGCCCTCGCCGTTCTCGCCATCTTCTCCGTCATGTGGCGCTGGAACGATTTCCTCTGGCCCTTTGTCGTCTTAAGCCAAAGTGAAAAATTCACCCTCCAAGTTGGCCTACAAACCTTCCAAAGTGACTTAACCATTCAATGGCATCTTATTCTAGCCATGACCGTATTAACCTTATTACCGATCACCTTAGTCTTTGCCTTCTTGCAAAGAAATATCACCACCGGTATTGCCACCACCGGCATGAAATAATTTTAATGAGGCTCCTATGACCGAAAAAAGACGTTTTAACCGCGCCGCTCTGGTGCAAAACCCCGTTTTCCTATATTTAGAAGAAGAAGACCGCTACTTAGCCGCTCGCCCACAACCGAAATATCGTTTCAATATCATCGGTGTCGGCATTATGGGCCAAGAACATATTCGCGTCACCCTCATGGAGGGGCGCGCCACCATTCACGGTATTTATGACCCCAACCCACGCAGTATCACCAATGCTCAACAGGAAGCCGATAAGTACCATCCCGGTCTACAACTCAAAGTATACAAATCTTTAGCCGCCGCCTGCCATGACCCCGAAGTCGATGGTCTCATCATCTGCACCCCCAACTACACCCATATCGAGGTCATCCATGAGGCCGCCGCTTCCGGCAAGCACATTTTGTTAGAAAAACCGATGGCCACCACCGTCAAAGATGCCTTTACCATTTGGCAATTAGCCCAAAAACATCCCGCTATCTTCCAGATTGGTCTACAATACCGTTTCAAACCGCACTACAGCGAAGCTATTTTTGAGGTATTAGAACGGGGCTCGATTGGTACTGTCAAAACGGTCAGCATGTCTGAGCATCGCATGCCCTTTTTAGATAAAGTCAATCAATGGAATAAGTTTGCCAAATATTCGGGCGATACATTGGTCGAAAAATGTTGTCACTACTTTGATTTACTCAATAAATTTGCCGGCGCTCGGCCCCAAACCGTCTACGCCGTCGGCAACCGCGCCGTCAACTTCACCGATATGGAACACAACGGCATGCCCTCCGACATTCTCGACAACGGCATGGTCATCATCACCTATGAAAACGGCGTCACTGCTAGTTTTAATCTCTGCATGTTCGCCCCCATGTTCCATGAAGAGCTCGTTGTGTGTGGTGATGAAGGCCGTTTAACCACCATCGAGCATGAAGATGCCCTCCCCCATCATCAACCATCAACCCGCTTAGAAATAGCCACCGTTGACAATCGCCCCTCCCGTTTTACCCAACCGATGTATCCCCAAATGATTCAAGGGTCGGGTCATCACGGCGCTACTTATATTGAGCATATTGAATTTATTGATCAAATTGAGGGGAATGAGAGTCGGGCGGCGCAGGCCGAGGAAGGTTTTTGGTCCATTGTCGTCGGCGCCGCCGCCCAAGCCTCCATCGCCACCGGCGCTCCCATCAATATCAGTCAGTTTTTAACCGACAATGAGATAACTATCTAACCAAACTTATAACACCAACCTGAGAGTATCGACAATTCCCCCCCTCTCCCAACGTCATTTCGAGCGCAGTTCAATCCGCTCCACCCTCGACAAGCCCCACCCCTAAATCAAGGATTGAACGAAGTTGATAAATCTACCTTAAACAAAAAAAAGCGGCGGTTGTAATTATCATCACAACCGCCGCTTCTCAACTCCCTACCCCTTTAATTTTTTAGTAACGACGTCCGCCACCACTATGGGGGAAGCGGTTGCTACCGTTGCTACCGTTTCCACCTTGACGATTGTTGCTGCGACCGCCACCACCATTATTGGTGCGTGGTTTCGCTTCGTTAACGGTCAAGTCGCGACCATCAACGTTTTTGCCATTCAATCCTTCAATCGCTTTATCAGCGTCAGCTACAGCCATTTCCACAAAACCAAAACCGCGGAAACGGTTGGTATTGCGATCCATAATCATAGCCACGGATTCAACGTCACCGTACTCCAAGAACATATCACGAACTTGATTTTCGGTGGTATTAAACGACAAATTTCCTACATATAACTTTTTCAACAACTTTTCTTTTCTCCAGAATCTGCACAGGCAAAGTAAGCACAAAGATCATCTTGGGCATTGTGTCTTGCCAAATTCTGCATAGCTAACAAAGATTAGTTTTGACAAAAGTGAGAAGAAAACAGCTTCAGTAATGGTTGGGCTGGCTCGCCTGAATAAAATATTAACATACGTAGTATACTTCACTTTTGCGTTTATGTCTAGTACCAATTTTCACGATTTCATTTTCTCCTCCTATGTATGTTATAATAGGAGACTTATGAAAGTATATTTAGATACCATCGGTTGCCGTCTCAACCAAAGTGAAATCGATACCCTCGCTCGCCAGCTCGTGGCCAACGGCCACGAAATCACGACCGACCCGGCTGTCGCTGACCAAATCGTCATCAATACCTGCGCTGTCACCAACCAAGCCGCCCGTGACGCACGCAAGATGACGCGCCGTTTGCATCGGCAAAACGAAGCGGCCACCATCACCCTCACCGGCTGTTACGCTACCATCGCCCCTGACCAAATCACCGTCCTCCCCGGCAACCCCACCGTCGTTCCCAACCACGCTAAGAACAATCTCATCCACCACCTCGACCCCGCCGCCCAAGACCTTCCCGTCTTCGACCTCGAACCGATTATGCGTGACACCCACGGCCAAACCGGCCGTTCCCGCGCCTTCATTAAAGCCCAAGATGGCTGTAACAATCGCTGCACCTTCTGCATCACCACTGTCGCCCGCGGCGACAGCCTCAGCCGCCCCCTCGGCGACATCGTCGCCGAAATCCAAACCCTCAGCCAAGCCGGCTACCAAGAAGCCGTCCTCACCGGCGTCCACCTCGGCAGCTACGGCCGCGACCTCAGCGCCCAATCTGACCTCAAAGCCCTCACCCATGCCATCCTCACCTACACCGACATCCCCCGCCTCCGCCTCTCCTCCCTCGAACCATGGGACATCCCTGATAACTTTTTCTCCCTCTGGGACAACCCCCGCCTCCTCCCCCACCTCCACCTCCCCCTCCAAGCTGGCTGTGATGCCACCCTGCGCCGCATGGCCCGCCGCACCACCCAAGCCAACTTCCGCGCCATCGTCGACGACGCCCGCGCCCACATCCCCCACCTCAACCTCACCACCGACATTATCGTCGGCTTCCCCGGCGAGACCGATGACGACTTTGCCACCAGCCTCAACTACGTCGCTGACATCGCCTTTAATGGCCTCCACGTCTTCAGCTACAGCCCTCGGCCCGGCACCGCCGCCGCCACCATGCCCAATCACGTCGCCAAAGCAGTCAAAAAAGCCCGTACCCAACAAATGATCACCCTCGGCCACCAACTCACCCAACAATACCTCACCCAACACCACGGCCAAACCCGCCCCGTCCTCTGGGAATCCGTCCTCCAAGCCGACGACAACGGCCTCCTCTGGGCCGGCTACACCGACAACTACCTCCGCGTCAACGCCTACGGCCCCGCCACCCTCGGCAACACCGTCACACCCACCACCCTCGCCCCCCACCCCGATGATTCCACCATGTTATTTGGACAAGTCGGCACCCCCTAACATATAGACCCTCCCTCACTTCCCCCTACTAAAATCTAAAATCGAATAAAAGATACTTTTTATGGTCTTATAGGTCGCCGGAACTTTTCTGAGCCGAATCAACTCTTTTTCAGGTTACTTTGATTACACTATAACTAGTTGCAAACCACGGCTGACAAATTTGTCCCTAATGGCTGACAGACAAATCAATCTATATCTATTATCATAATAAAAAGAAACTCACCAAACAAAAAGAGGTCTGTCATGAAATCTGGATTAAACGCCTATAACCTTTATTTACTACCTATCATTTTAATCATCACCCTTTCATTTAGCCTATACAAAACCGCCACCGCCACCTCACTAACATCTACCAAGCAATCAGCCCCACAAAACAATATTGCCACCAGCGAAGATTTGCTCATTTATTGGCCCGCTGATGAAGGTACCGGTTCAACCCTTTTTGATGCCAGTGGCAATGGCTACGATTTAACCTTAACCGGCAGTCAAACATATACGACCAATACACCCTCTGTCTCTTTTGATAATGGTTATGCCATTGATTACACCAATGGGGGCACAAATGTATCAACTGGTAATGATATTGGCGATATGCAACAATTCACAATCGCTTTATGGATTTATCCCGATACCACTATTTCTGGCAATGACCGTCTCCTATCCATATCTGGCAAAGCTGTTTTACGTAGCCAAAATGGCAATCTTAATCTTTATGTCGTCTCTAATGACACCAACTATCATGCTACCACAACCAATTTATTGTCTCCCGGTTCATACTACCATGTTGCTGGCACCTATGATGGGTCTAATTTGCGTGTTTATATAAATGGTGTCGAATTGGGCTCAACTAGTTTTTCCGGCGCGCTTGATACCGCCACCAGTGTCGCCTTAAACTCCAGCATAGAAACATTTGATGGGGTTATGGATGATGTCCGCATCTATAACCGTGCCCTTTCCGCTAATGAAATTAACGATTTAGCCAATGGAGAAGACGGCTTTGCCTGTGCAACCGAATACACAGGCGATAACGCCACCGATTTCGTCAGTTCCGACAACAGCGCCTTACAACTTGCCGCCAATGCCGTCTCCAATGGTGGCACCGTTAAAGTAGCTGGCACATGTGCTGGCATTTGGAATACGGGAGCAGTCGGACAAACGATCGATATTGAAAACAACATGACCATTGAAGGGGGGTATCTAGCTGGTGACTGGTCGGCAAAACCTGATTCCATTAATTATCCAACAACATTAGATGCCGAAGGAACAGCTCGTGTTATGGAAATTGATTCTGGTTATGAAGCCACTCTTTCACATCTGACCCTAACTGGCGGTATAACAAGTTATGGTGGTGGTATTTGGCTTCAAGGAACCGTTGTCATTGAAAATAGTACTATCATTAATAATGATGCAACCGTTTGGGGGGGAGGGATTTATGTCACTCACAATAATGCCAATAGCCTCACCATTATCAATAGTTCCATTATTTCTAATACGGCCGCTGATGATGGGGGCGGGCTTTGGGCTGGTGATGAACTAGGTATGACCGTTAGCATTACCAACACAACCATTAGCAACAATCAATCTGGGGATTTAGGTGGTGGTGTGTATGGTGGCAATGACCTCGATCTGAATTTTTACCATGTAACTTTAGCTGATAATATCGCCACAACAGCAGGCAATGGTATCGCCGTCGGCTCTATCTTTCCCAAGTTGACCAATACACTCTTATCAAATAATGGGAATGATTGTTATACACCGTCCTCAGCGCTAGATTTGACCGGTGGTTATAATTTTATTGCTAGTAGCTTAAGTGGAAATTGTGTCGGTCTTTATGATTCTCCGGCTACAAGTTTTACCAATCAAGAAGCTTATTTATTAGCATTGGCCGATAATGGTGGTGGCATGTTAACCAATACACCATACGGCTACGGTGTGCTAGATAGGATTCCTGCTGGAACCAATGGCTGTGGGTCAACTTATGATACCGATCAAATTGGGACCGAACGCCCTTACGGTAACGGTTGTGATATAGGTGCCACCGAAGCAACCCCATCTTGTTACACAGAAATTACAAATGATAACAATGCCGATTTTGCCACCACCGATTCCTCCGCGCTTGACTATGCCTACAATGCATGGAATGGTTCTAGAACATTTAAAATCGCAGGCACATGTACTGGCGTCAAAAACACCAATATGATGACTTTAGATAGCGATATCACCGTTCGTGGTGGCTACACTTTAACCAATTGGTCAACATCTAACCCAGACACACATATCACCACCTTAGATGCGAGCGCAGATGGACGTGTTATTCTTGTGAGCTCAGGCGTAACGGCCACTATCGATGGCTTGATAATTACAGGAGGATCTGGTAATGACGGTGCTGGTATTAATAATGATGGCATACTTTATTTGACCAATAGTACCGTAACAGACAATCATGCCGGCAACAATAATGGGGGTGGTATCCGTAATCTAGGGGAACTTTATGTCTCCAATACCATTATCAGCTACAACAAAAATACAAATCGAGATGGTGGGGGCCTGCGTAATCAAGGTACAGCCGTCATCGAACATAGTCAACTTAACAATAATAATGTTGGCTTGAGCGAAGGGGCTGGTATTTATAATTCTAATGTCCTCACGATTAGTTACACCACCATCAAAAATCATCAATCTGGCGAAGGCGCAGCGATATTTAATACCTCCACCGGTGTCATTGATATTCTCTACAGCATCATCAACAATAATGATAATGACCAATTGCAAAATGGTGGCGCCCTATCCAATGACGGTGGCACAATTTACATTGCCCACTCCACTTTTATGAACAATGATATTCTTAACAACTTTAATGGGGACAACAGTGGCGGGGCTATTGCCAATGAATCAGGCGGGCAAGTAACAATTGAAAATAGTACTTTTAGTAATAATACGGCCACAAATAGTGGTGGGGCTCTTTATAACAGTAACGATTCTACCATGAACCTTATTCATGCCACCATTACCGCCAACCAAGCGGATAATGATAATGATGGTGGTAATGGGGGCGGCTTTTACTCTACCGGCCAACTATATGTTACTAACAGTATTATTATTGACAATAATGATCGTTCTGGCTCTACTTATGACGATTGTCGCTCAACTGGTACACAAATATCATATGGTTACAATATTTTAGGCACCAACAGTGGTTGTGATAGTTTAGCTGGCGCTCTTGATTTTCGTTCTAATTCTGCTGGTTTGGATAATCTAAATGCTAATGGTGGCCCCATCATCGGCATCAATGATGCTATGCAAACACACGCCTTACAATCAACCAGTATCGCTCTCAATCAAATTCCAAATGGGGTTAATGGTTGTGGGGATACCTATACGATTGATCAACGTGGTTATAACCGAGTGAGCAATGCTTCCTTAGATTGTGATATTGGTGCTTACGAGACTGATATCGTCGGTGGTGGGCAAAACTGTCTTCTTGAAATGACGGGTGATAATGTCACTGATTATGGCAGTATCACGGCCTTAGCTTTAACCAAAGGTTTAGAAACAGCCACAATAGGCACAGAAATTCGGTTATCAGGCAGTTGTATCGGCGTTTCAGAGACAAATGGTTTTACACAAACCGCTTACATCGATACTGGCCTTACAATTATAGGCGGCTACACCTATACTGATTGGTCACTTAGCTCAGATCCAGACACGTATCCAACAATTTTGGATGCCAAGGGACAAGGCCGTGTCATTTATATTGATAATGCGGGTCGTGTTACCCTTGAAAACATCAACTTAGTCGACGGTTTTGATAGTAGTAAAGGTGCTGGCATTATTAATAATGGCACCCAACTAACATTGACAAATACCATCATTTACAGTCATACAGTCAACCTAAATGGGGGCGGCTTATGGACAGATAGCAATACTATCATTAATAACAGTCATTTTTATGATAATGTCGCTGGACGCTTTGGTGGTGCTATCTATTTTTCAAACAGTACCCATTGGGTCACAAACAGTACCTTCTTAAGCAATACCTCAACAATTACATCCACCAATAGAGGTGGTGGTGCAATTTTTACACGCGCCAATCTCCTTATTGAGGACAGCACCTTTGGCTTTAACCATGCGGCTGATAATGGTGGCGCTCTATTTTCTACGCAAGATACAACCAATATCTACCGCTCAACATTTATAAGTAATACAGCGACTACGGGTGGCGCCCTCAGCCACGGCCACGACAACTCTGGCACCGTTTATGTTGAACAAAGTACATTTAGTGGTAATCAAGCCACAAATCAAGGTGGTGGCTTTTACGCCAACAATGGGAGTAATATCATTGTTTACAGCACTTTTGCTGACAATAGCGCCACAACTGGCGGTGCCATTTACTATTCCGCGCCAACATCCCTACAACTAATGGGCAATATCATCGCTGATAGTCTCAATGGTACCGATTGTGAAACCTCATCCTCTGTCACGGATAATGGCTACAACTTAATTGAACAGGCCGATAGTAACTGTAATATTGTTAATGGCCTTAACAATAGCCTTACAGGCCTCGATCCAGCCTTAAATAGTTTAGCAGATAATGGCGGCCCAACATGGACTTATGCTTTAACTAGTAACAGTCCAGCCATTGACCGTATTCCGGCCGGAAGTTGTACCACCACCACAGACCAAATTGGAACATCA
Organism: Anaerolineae bacterium; assembly: GCA_035459145.1. Classification (GTDB taxonomy): domain Bacteria; phylum Chloroflexota; class Anaerolineae; order Promineifilales; family Promineifilaceae; genus DATHYN01. Next base: position 16,030 of record DATHYN010000016.1, read on the forward strand.
CGTCCTCAAGGCCTTTATTGTGACATCGGTTCATATGAGACTGATACCATGGCCACGGCCATAACCCCAACAGTAACCATCACCACCACCAACAGTCCTAATGCACTCATTAACTGGACAACCGAATTAAATTGTATCCACTTCCTCTATAATAGTACTTCACCCTACACTGGCTTCGCATTACTAGACACAATCCTCCACACAACAGACTACGAAGACACTGCTGGCACCTTAGGTAACACAACCACCAATACCTTCTACTACCTCACCAGTTACGCCTGTGGCAGTAACAGTTATGCCACATCCACGACCAACGGTGAGTTTGATTATGAAATTGTGGCTGGCAATTAAAAAATAACCACCAAAGTCAAGCAATCTGCCATCATCTGACATCTAGCCCCTACTGATACAGGTTGTTGACAGCTTTGTGCATAACACCAACCCTATTGCAACTATTAACCGGCAATAGGGTTGGTCATGTTCTTATCACTGGTAACATTCCTGTCGATTGTTTCTTTAGCATTCGCTCTCGTATCAGACACCTAATCAAATCATTCACTTAAAATCACCTTAAATCACCCCATCACTATTGATTTGCCCCTCACTCTATGGCACAATCTACTCATTAATCCGCCCTCGGCACTCCCCCTCCCCCCCCAACACACCACCCAAATAAGTGTCCAATCACACTAAGTGATCACCATGAATAAACCATATTTTCGCCCGATCTTTTTATTAATTACCGCCTTATTCTGGTTAACCATAACCACCATTGATATACAGGCTCAACCCAACCATACCGCCGCCAACGATATCCAAACCGCTCTCACCCTCGCCCAACAAAACGATACCTACACCTTCACCACCGACCTCCGCCAAACCGAACGCCCCGCCCCTCGTCTCGAAAATATCGGCCGCCACGACCAAACCACCCGCCTCCTTATCGATGGTCAAATCGATCGCCTCCAAGAAACAACATGGCTCACCCTCGTCAAAAAAGATAATGGCTCTCCCGCTCCCACCTACCTCAAAATCGTCAACGGCACCGCCTACCAACAGCAACAAGATGGCAGTTGGGAACCTCTCCGCGAAGGCGCCGATCTTTTTGCCTCCAATGGCAATGGCAACCCCCTAACCTATTTAGGCGGAGCCACCAATATCGCCTACGCCTCGGCCACCTCCAGCCTCTACCCCACCGACCTTCTCCCCCCCAACTACGACTCAATCACCCGCATTACCTTTGACCTCGATGGCCAAGCCTTCGCCAAACTCGTTGAAGAACAAACCATCGCCCAACTAAAAGCCCAAAACAAATGGCATAAAAACTTAAACTTAAACATCCAAGACGCCTACGCCCGCATGAGCGGACAAGGCGAAATCTGGCTTTCCGCCGACGGCCACCTCCACCGCCAAATCCTCCACCTCACCACCCCCCTCGACGATGGCGGCCAAGTTACCTCACATATCACCACCGACTTCTCCGGCTGGGCTCCCCCCACCACCCACAAAAACTTCCCCCTCATTACCATCACTCCCTCCCAATTCCAAAATTTCAGCTACACTCTCTTAATTTTCCTCGCTACCCTCCTCTTTACCCTCGCCCTAATCCTGCACAGCTACTCCCCACGTCTCTACACTGGCGTCGTCGCTGTCATGATCTGCTCTTTCCTCCTCACCCCTCTCCTCCAAAGTCTCGACGCCGTTCGTATCAGCCAACTATTCGCCCCCCAAACAGCCGAAGCCGCCGCTGACCCTCTCGCCCACATCAACACCGACTCATACATCGCTAAAAAACCAGACCACCACCCCCAACAAAACCCTCTCAATAACAACGTCCCCTTATTCCCCATCGAAGCCACCACCGCCACCGCCACCCCCCTCACCTATACCTCTGGCACCGATACCGACGGCGACGGCCTCAACGACGATATCGAAATCTACAAACTAGGCACCAATCCCAGTGTCGTCGATTCCGATGGGGACAGTATCAGCGACTTAGTCGAAGTCCAAGGCTTTGACGTCAATGGTGTCACTTGGTACCTCAATCCCTTAAGTATCGATACCAACGGCGACTCCCTGCCCGATAATATCGAATGTGTTGAACGCGAAAACGTTGATCGGGATGGCAATCTACTGGCTACCATCCCCACCCCCTGTGGCGATCTCGATGGCGACGGCATCCCCGATGTCTTCGATTACGATAACGATGGCGACCAAGTCCCCGATAAAATCGACCTCTCCCCTTCCTACATCGGCCCCGCCACCACCCAAGCTCAAAATCAATTCCAATACCATCTCACCGGCTATAACATCAACAACCCCTTAAAAGTAAGCATTGAAATTCGCCCCCAAAATGAAAACCATCTCTACCTCAGTGGCAACGTCTATGATTGGCCCACCAATGACACTGAAGGCCAAATCACCCGCGTGTTCAACGATACTTTGTTCGACCACGGCATTAATACCGATGCCGCCAAAAACGGCGATATCATGGTCTCCCCCGAACTTGAAATCAGAATCCCGTGGGACCCGACCAATCCCACCCGCGGCCTCCCCATCTCCGCCACCATCCCCATCGACGCCAGCACCCCCCTCAACAGCTTTGTCGATCAAGCTTATCTCGATGAGTACCAAATCAATCTCCGCCAAGACCCCGATGGTACGGTTTACATCAAAGGTGTCCTCCAAGCTGTCGAAGATTACGGCGAACGAATCGTCGCCTGGCACAGCGAAATCCCTTACATTCTCCCCACCGCCAACTGGGGCGCCGACCACGAAGTCCGTCTCGTCTGGACCGTCAGTGGCTTGGTCGATAACTGCCAAACAGCTACCAAACCAGCCAACATCCCCACCGCAACATGGTGCGACCCGCAAACAAATCCACAAAATTGGACAACCAATTTACAAATCCTCCACCGTTACTATGACGATTTCTACGTCACCGGCTTCGCCGTCGAAGAAGATTTTGGCATGAATGTCGCCATCATCGCTGAAGATGATAGCTTAACCACCCCCTACGAAGATGGCATCTGGCATCTCTCCGCTGAATTAGAAAAAACCTACCTCGCCCCAGAAACAGTCGCTGGCAATCGTTTTGATATCGCCACCATCGTCAACCGTTTCCAAGATGGCAGTCCCGCCACCCCCACCGAACGCTGGGGGCTACCCGCCGACATCTTCAATATCGCCAGCTTCACTTACACCGATACCGTCCGTGGTGTCAACGCCATTGTCGAAACTGAAACCGGTAATCATCTGCGCAACACTTACCCCTCGGCCGCCCCCACCGACCACACCACCCTCCTCTTCCTCCAAGAAAACAGCAACCGCCAAACCCTCCTCGCCACCGGCTCCACCAGCACCAACTACACCACCACTAACAACCGCCTCACTGTTGACCTCACGGCCATCGAACCCCAAACCATCGCCAGCCTCTATTGGCGCCCCTTCGAATATGTCAACAGCAACTGGCAACCATACGACGCCATCGACCCCTACGTCACCGCCCTCATCACCGATGTCAACCCCCTCCTCTCTAACACCAATCTCGACAGCGCCATCGGCGCCGGTATCACCGATTACACCGCCACCCGCGAAGCCACCCGCTACCTCTTGAAAACATACTACATCCTTAACTATACCGGTAACAACAAACTGGTTGAACTCGATAACACCCCCATCTATACCACCACCCTCAATGATGCCAACCATCAACTAAATGGCAACGACCCCCTTCTCAAAACTGTCTCCGCCATGATGAGTGACTACTTCTCCCTTCTCCAAACCCAAACTATCTACAACATAGATGGTCAGGTCGTCTCCCTAACCGGCTATGCCCCCCCTGCTGATAAAGTTGAATTCGCCCAACAAATGGGTGAACTCGCCCTGAACCGTAACCAAAACGAACCGATTAGCTGGCGTGCCCGTAATGGGGCCGCCAATGGTGCGGCCGCGGGCATCGTCTTTCTATGGGCAACCGCCATGGATTATTACAAATATACCCACTCGGCCGTCGGCTTCAACATCCAAACAGCACGCCTCGGCCTCATGGTCGTTGGTGCCGGTTTCCTCCTCTTAGGCATGGTCTATGGCGCTCAAGGCAATAAAGATGTCGGCCGCGCCATGATGATTACCTCCTCCGCTATCGCCGTCGTCGCCACCGTCGCCGAAGCCGCCCAGTTAGCCACACAGGTCAAACATTATTATGCCGCCAAACAGTTTATCGATATCGCCACCGTCTTAGATGATGCCACGATGGCCTCACAAACCACAAGGGTGGCCCTTCACACGGTCAAAAGCATTGAACGAACGGCTAAATTTGCCGCTTTAATTGGCTTTGCCATCGATATCTTGATCGAAGTCGCCGTTTTTGTTTATATTGTCGCTTATTACAAACTCGATCCAAGTTCGGTGGGCTATAATTTGGCGGCGGCGCGAATGACGGGTGGGATTATTGTGGCCACGATTACGTTTGCCTTGACGTTGGCTTTGATTGCGGCCGTGGGCGCCGTCATCGCCGCCCTCGTCTTTGTCGCCTTAGCCATCTTCGAAGCCGTCTTTGCCCTCGCCTGTCATGTCGATAGCCGCTCCCCCAATGATTTCTTCTGTAAAGGGATTAGTGGTAGTTTCGTTGAATTCCTCGCCAATGAACTGTACAAATACCATATTCCGCTTAATCTTAATCGAAGCGATCGGCTCGGCCTAACCATTCAACAAACCGAATTAATGACCCCCTCCCTCGGCTATATCCCCGGCAACCAACTAACCATCACCTTAGGCATCAATCACAAACAGTTCCCCACCGCCCCCCCTTGGAAATACCGCGTCAACGACACCGGCACCACCGAATATCACCACTCTGTCCCCAGCGCCGTCCTCAACAAAGGGGCCTATCAATACTTTGTCCAAAAAACCAGCACCCCACCCGCCAACAACCTCACCCTCGGCTCACAAACATGGACCTATCAAGCCGATGGCTCCACTTACTACCTCCAACGTGACTTTACCGCCAGCGGCTTAATCGATCTACCCACCTCGGCCGGCCTCAACCAACCCACCAACTTCTACCTCATCGAAAACGGCCACCTCCCCTTACTCAGCTGTTGGACCATCCTCGCTTTTTACCAATGTGATACCACCGGCCAAAAATTCTCGAATACCAGCCAACTATCCGGCTTAGCCAAATTCGACATTTTCCCCGCCACCATAGCTGAATTCGTCGCCCTCACCCCCGTCGCCGGCGGCGGCGTCCGCCAAAGCTGGGACCCATCCTTCCCTAACCTCCTCGACGGCGATGGCGACAACCTCCTCTTCGGTGCCGACCCCTTCGATGGTGACGCTGACACCGATAATGACGGTCTCCTCGACCGCTGGGAACTCGCCAAAGGGTTCGACCCCTTCAGCCCCGATACTGACAATGACGGCCTCAGCGACTACTGGGAACTCTTCCACAGCACCAACCCCTTCGCCTCAGACACCGATGCCGACGGCCTCCTCGACGGCCAAGAGTTCTTCCACCCCCCTAGCTACGCCGGCTCCCCCGCCAACAATGTCGCCGCCGATTGGAGCGGTGGTTGGCTCACAACCTACGACTATGTCGGCACAACTCCCCTCCGCACCCGCGTCTCCGCCAACCCCAAAACCCCAGACACCGATGGTGACTTTGATAGCGATTACTACGAATATGTTTACAACTTCAACCCCCGCGCCCCCTATAGCGTCGATCCGCTTGAAGTCAAATCCGCCGACATCGCCGCGTCGCCTGAATATGATTACATCACCCAAAGAGGTGGCACGGTCAATTACAATGTCACCGTCAAAAGCAATCTCGATCCATCTTTACAATCCAGCGGCTTACTCGAAGGTGAACTCCCCGAAGATACCGTCCAACAAACCCAACCGTTCACTATCACGGGCCAACAAACGCTTACCATGAGTGGCTCTCTCGTTGCCAATTACAATGATTTCCCCACCACCACCAGCACCAACCTGACCATTCGCGCCGGTGCTTACACCAAGGATAACAATGCCGTTCCTTTAACGGAAGATATTATCCAAACAATCCCCTTCAATAATAGGCGTGCTGATGGCAATATTCTCGATCTGTCGGGTAATAACCGCACCAGTCTGTGTAATACGGTCATCACTTTGAATTGCCCTGATTTTTCCTTAGGCTATGGCCACTTTTCCATTGATGACAACATCAAAACAAACCTCCTCCCAGCTGACTATATTACCGGTAGCGTATCCATTAGTTTTTGGATATTGCCCAACCAAGCCTTCGCCAGTGACCGTTACCTTTTCGAACTGCTCCATTACACAGATATTAGCACCACTTATCCGCCAATACTCGCTAAAGTCCAACCGGATGGCAAGACGATCTATGTCGATTTCCTGACGGGTAATAATTGCCCCGGTGGCACCAGCACCCGCATCACCGCCAACGCTAGCCAACAATTCATTTGGGGCCAATGGAACCATGTCGCTATCGTCAATGATGGTAGTTCCAGCGCGCTCTATGTCAATGGACAAGGCACCTCGGTCCCCACCGCTGGCCTCTGTGGTGATATAGCCCGTTGGGAGATAGGGGATTACGTCAGCACCTTTGAAGGTGGCTTGCGTGACTGGGTCTTCTATAATCGCTCTTTATCCAGCAGTGAAATTCAACAAGAATCCGCCCTCGGCTTCTACCCCACGGCCGTCTACGACTTCGACGACATCCCCGGCAGTACCCAATTCGACGACCGCCAACACCAATCGCGCTACGGTGTTTGCATCCCCGGCGATTACCAATACGATTGCCCCTCCGCTGGTGTCGCTGGCATCGATAATCAAGCCATCTTCTTCCGTGATCGTGGCCTGACCGCCCCCAACGATTCCATGATCTTATCGTCCGCCCAAGCGTATGGCCTCGGCGACAGCGATGGCGCCGCCACTGACGTCTCCTTCAGCGTCATGGCTTGGGTCAAAGGGCTTAACTGGAGCGGCAGACGAGACGTTGTCGGTAGCAACTATTCTAACTGTCCCTTCTCTTGCACCAGCTTCGGTGTCAAAGATGGCTATCCCTACATGTCCTATTACGATTACAACACCTTTAACAATGTCTACTTCACCGCTACCACCCCCATCAACACCAATCAATGGTATCATCTGACCTGGCAACGCGACAAAGCCAGTAATGTTGTCCGCATCTTCGTCGATGGCGTCCAAATCATGGAACAACCGGCCACCACCTTCAATCACACCTATAACGCCGATCTCGTCTTGGGCGGTAACAATTCAAACGATCGCTACCAAAATTATTCTGGCTGGTTAGACCAAGTGGTCATCACTCCCAAAGCCCTCACCACCACCGAAATCCAGAATCTGATCCAACAAGCACCTTTGCTCAATCTCCATTTGGATGAAGATTTAAGCGCCGGCACCTTTACCAATAATGGCGCCATCACCACCATCGATGTGACCTGCTCTTCCTGTCCCAAACCGGGTGTTCGTGGCCAAATGCGTGAAGCCGCCACCTTTACCAGTACCCATTCATTGACCCTATCGGGCAGTGGCATCACTGGCCTAAATACATCGGACTATTCTGTTTCGATGTGGGTTTACCCCGATTTCAACCTCGCCCTTAGTCAAGATTTGTTAAGCATTAACAATTACGAAATCGGCTTAACTGCCGATATGAAGCCCACATTTTGTGCCGGTACGGATCTAACCTACACCAGCAATGCCTCCATAGGCGTTAATCGCTGGAATCATATTGTTCTGGTTTACAACAACAACACCCCCACCATCTATATCAATGGTGCCGAAACTGCGACCACAACCAGCAATGTGGCTGGCAACTGCGCGACCACCAATTATCAACTAGCCGGCAATTTTGTTGGCCGTTTAGACGAACTCCTTGTCTATGGCCAACCGTTAAGTGATATCCGTGTCAACAAACTGTACGATTATCAATCCCGCTGGTTCGATTCCCGCATCCGCCCCACCCTTCTCGTCGATGCCGAAGGACCTGTCCTCAATATCGTCACACCGGGTGACATCATTAGCGACAAAAATGGTCAACAGATCATGTTTAGTGCCATTGATGCTGGCATTGGGCTCGACTGGCAACTCGAACATTACCTGATCGACCCCTTTGGTGACTATTTCAGCCTCTCCCCTACAGAAGGCTACACCACCTCTGAAATTTACATCGCCACCATCCCCGATGGCCTTTTATGGCGAGGTGGCGAATACCAAGTCCGCTTCCGCGCCCTTGATAAATTCAATTATGGCTATGATGTCTATTACACCAAAACATTTACTGTTGACAACGGCCTTCCCTATGCCTTTTTAGATACCCCCGCCGATGTTCTGCCCGCCGCCAATGTCGTCACCGTCACCGGTGACATCGCCGATGCCAACCCGTTTTATGGCTCCAGTGGTATCAATCCCAGTTCCGTACAAGTTCGCTTGCTCGAAAATGGGGAACCAGCCACTAGTTATTATCCCGCCACCATCAATGGCGAGCGCTGGGAATCCGCCATCCGCTTTGACGGCAACCTTTATGGTCAATATCAAGTTGAACTACTGGTTGAAGATATGGTCGGTAACGCCAACGCCCTTCCAATCCTGTATGGCACTGTCTTTATAAACAGCTACCCACCGCAAGTTAGCTTGCTTCGCCCCAATAACGTGATCACCTCGGGTAATTCCACCCTTTACGGGGTTGTCCAAACATTGCCTTACCCCGATGAGCAAACCGCCTACCTGCCCTTCGAGACTGTTGCCCCCTTCGCCGATGGCTCTGGCAGCCAAAATCCCGTTCTCTGTACGAGTTGTCCAACAACAGCCACGGCCGGCCGCCTCGGCACCGCCGCCACCTTCGCCCCCACCAACAACCTCCTCGTCTCCGGCACCCTCACCTCAAACACCGGCACCTTCATGCTCTGGCTCAAACCAGATTGGACCGCCGGCAGTAAAGGCCACAATCCGATCTTGGCTCAATCTGGCAACAGTAGCTTCCTCATCGATGACAACTTAGGAACACTCACCGTCGACAACGGTACCACCCAACAAACTGTCCCTCTCACCTTAACCACCAACAGCTGGCACCACCTCGCCCTCGTCACCGATGGCACCGTCTGGACCGCCTACCTCGATGGCCAACCCACTGGCACCGTTACCCAAACCATCGACATAAACCTCCCCCTACAAATCGGTGCCCCCACCAACGGCTTCACCGGCGACCTCGACGAAATCGTTCTCTACCAAGAACCTGTCTTACCCTATCTTATTTACGATTTAGCCAATCCGTTAACGAATTTAAGTGCCACCGACGTACAAATCAATACCCGTTCCCTAGAAACAGGCTTAGACAATTGGCGCACGGCCACATTAGCCCAAACTAACTCACATTTCACCACTTGGAGCTACGACTTCACCGACCAACTAGAAGGCCCTTACCAAATCGACCTCCTCGCCACCAATGAACACAACGCCACCAAAGTCGTTGGCTCTAGCTGGAACGGCGTTATCGACACCCAAGCCCCTCAACTCGCCCTCTCGGCCAACTTCAACACCACCACAGCCGATGTCACCTGCGCCGCCACCGATTTCTATCTCGATGAAGCCAGCTGGGCTTGCTCTCTCACCACCCCACCTACCCCCACTTACGAAACCGCCCCTTGGTATGTCAACACCTTCAGCGATACCACCCACCTAGTTGCGCTTAATTCTGGCCCCGGCACTATCCCTCTCGAAGTTGTCACCTTAACCGCTTGCGATCAATTTGGGCAATGTAGCACCGACACCGTCCCCCTCCCAGGCAATGGTGGTGTCAGTAGTATCTTCGAAATCCAAGATTACACCCTCGTCTATCTGTTAGACATCCCCCAAAATTCTGACTACAATGGCGCCTTACCCGCCTACACCATCGACCGCTCCGCCCAAGTCAGCAACTTCGACCGTGTCGCCTACTACTTAGAATTAGATGATGGCCTCAACCGCGAATGGATTTATGTCTCCATGGACGCCTTTAGCAACGACGCTACCCAAATCGGCGTCCCTGTCGCCTCCCTCTTCGAGCAAAATGTGAGCAATTTGAATGTTGTCTCCAATGTACCCGGCGTTTCGATTGGCGGCCCCTTCACCACCGGCAACATCGAATTCTGGCATCATTGTTATAATGCCCTCAACGATTCTGGTGTGCCCGGCGGTAATGGTTCCATTTATGATGTGGATGATCAGGTTGGCGCTGCCAATTGCTACGGCTCGATGCAAGTTCACCAAGGTGGCAAGACCCTTTTCGGTTACAACAATTGGGACGGATCTGGTATCGATGATATCGGTATTGGCAACGCCCCTGCTACCCATACCGATTGGACCTTTGCCAACAATACCGGTGATTGGATCACACGAACGCTCTACGTCCTTGCCCGTCCCGTCGCCGCCGCCGTCAACGACAGCTACGATGTCGTCCCCGGCATCCCCCTCCAAATCTCGGCCCCCGGCGTCATGCTCAACGACGAAAATGTCACCGAGGCCAAACTGATCACCCCACCCGCCCACGGCGACCTCACCTTCAACCCCGATGGCAGTTTCAGCTACACCCTCACCGCCATGGTCACCACCGATTCCTTCACCTACCAAGTCACCGACGGCCACTACCTTACTAAACAAGCCACGGTCACCCTCGACACCAGCAACGCCCGTTGTCTTGTCGAAACCAATGGTGATGGGCTTACCGATGGGTATAGTGTCGATGCATCCGCTTTGCGCTCGGCCGTGACTGCAGCGAGTCCAGGCGCAACAATTAAGGTGGGTGGTAGTTGTGCGGGGGTTGATACTGGCCGAGTGCTTTACATCGACAAAGAAATTACGCTCGATGGTAGTTACTCACCCGTTAACTGGACCGGCTTCTCTTTACCCGAAACACAAAAAGCTACCATCGACGCCGCTGGCGCCGGCGGCGGTCTCGTCATCGACACCACCGGACATCTAATTGGGTCTGGCTTAATCATCACCGGTAGCGTCGATGCCGGTTGGGACGGTTCCGCCATTCGTAACTTGGGCCATCTCTCCTTAGCCGACACCCTAATCACCCACAATGAGCATGGGGGCGGCGGCTTTGTCGTCTACAATGCGGCCAATACCGGCTGGATGACGATCACCAATAGCTCCATGATTGCCAATACGGGGCGTGGCATCTACAACAATCACCACCTCTATGTTGCCAATAGCCTCTTTGTCGGCAACGAAGGGGAAATCATTCAAAATTATGATAGCTCCGCCGCCTTGCCCGCCACCACCTTAACTGTCATTAATTCTGTCTTCCGTGATAACGTTGGCCGGAGTCTCATCGAAAATAGTGATTATGCCTTGGCCGCAGTGATGGACACCGCCTTGATCAACAATTGGCTCGAGGGCTCCTACGCCGCCGTCAACAACGCTGGCTATTTCACCATGACCAACAGCACCGTCAGTGGCAATCAGCCACAATCAGCCAGTGGCCCCTCTATCTACGGTGGCGGCGGAACAGCCCTCAACAACACCGGTGTCGCCTCCCTTCTCTACAGCACCATTGTCAGCAACACCGCCCCTAACAACGACCAATATACAGGCTTACGCAACATCTTCTATGTAAGCTCTAGCGAGCCCCAAGCCTTATACATCACCGGTTCCGTCATTGCCCATAACGGCAACACCACCGGCACCGCCAACTGTAGCGGCATCCTCGTCAACACCTACTTCCCCCCCGATTACACCGACACTTTCAACTTCACCGGTAGCCACAATTTGGCCGATGATAGCAGTTGTGGCATGACGGTTGGCAACCCTCTGTTAACCTCTCTCAATAACCCCACGGCCAATACCCCCCTAAACCAATATCATGATATCCAAGCTGGCTCCCCCCTACTTAATGCCATCCCCTCTAATACCGCTGGCTGTGGCACAACCATAACCACAGACCAACGCGGCATCACTCGGCCACAAAACAGCAACTGTGACATCGGCGCCATAGAATACATCCCCGATACCACCCCGCCGGCCATCGCCATCACCCAATACCTCACGGAAACCAATGGCAACATCCCCACCTTCACCGGCCTCGCCACCGATGACACCAGCATCACCAGCTTAACCCTACAAATTGTGCCCGCTACCGGCCCCACAATTAACCTCCCCTTATCATTAACCGGTGACACCTGGGAATACACAATGGATCAACCGTATGGTGACTACCTCTTCTACATCGAAGGCATCGACCCCTACGGCAATCGCACCTTATCCGGCCCCCACCCCTTCACCTACGCCAATTTGACCCCCATCGTCCAAAACGAAAGCTACTTTATGCTCGGCATGACTTCCCTAACCGACCCCATCGGTGTCTTAGCCAATGATAACGATCCTTATGGTGACAACCTAACCGCTATCCTACAAACGCCACCTGCCAACGGTACCGTCACTTTAAATGCGGATGGTAGTTTTACTTACACCCCAACCGTCGGTTTCTACGGCACCGATAGCTTCACCTATCAGGTCAGTGACCAACCACAAGCAACGCTAGGGCATTGGTCCTTTAACGAAGGCGTGGGCACCACGGCCGCCGACCCCATCAACAACTTCAACGGCACCCTCATCAACGATGTCAACTGGTCAACCAATACCAACTTCAACCCCTTCACCAACCCTTACGCCCTTCAATTTGATGGCGTCGATGATTATGTGGAAATCCCTGACAATCCGATGCTCGATTTAACCACCTTCTCCCTCAGTTTATGGGTCAGAGCTGATCAAATCAAAAATGGTTGGCAACCGCTCGTCACCAAAGAAGCAAGTAATGGCGTGGCCCGTAATTTTGGCTTGTTCATTACCCCCTACACTCTCAAAGTCCATTACTCCATTCAATCAGCTGATTGTGTGACTTGGAATAGTTTCGATACGGCGAGCAGTTTAACCATCAACCAATGGCACCATATCGGCATGACCTATGATGGGCAAGTTGTGAAAATATATATAGATGGTGTTTTAGATAATAGCCTGACCTTAGCCATAACCCCATGTCACAATAACGACCCTATTAAACTAGGCAAAGAAATCAGCGCCTATCTCCCCTTCACCGGTGCTATCGATGAACTCCGCATTTACAACAACGTCTTATCCTCGGCCGAAATGACTCGTTTAGCCCAAAGTCCCGCCCCAGCAGGTACCGTCACCATCCAAGTTGCCTCACGCCCCGTCACCCCTACCCTTACCGTTACCCAATTCATAGGCAACATCCCCACCCTCAGTTGGGCCGCCAATGCCGCTAATTGTAACTACACCATCCACAAATCAACCGCCCCCTACAACTCATTCAGCTTGCTCACCACCACCACCACAAACAGTTATGATGATGCCACCGGTCACGTTGGCGACACCACCATCAACGACTACTACTACATCGAAGCCAGCAGCTGCCCCAATGGTGATCTGCAAACAACAAGCAAAACAATCGGTGTCTTTGATTTTGCTATTACGGCTGGATCATAATCATCAGGTTAATCGTTTTGATAAATTAATCTGGTAATTGGCAAGAAATGGTCTCAAGCCAGCGGTTGTAAGGGTAGCCCTAGTGGCTACCCTTACTGGCATAATTCGCCCCATTCGACAAACTTAGTAACCTGAGTTCGACAATTCCCCCCCTCCTCTCAACGTCATTTCGAGCGCAGTTCAATCCGCCCTACCCTCGACTAGTCCCACCCCTAAATCAAGGATTGAACGAAATCTCTCCCAACAACACATTAACCAACTCATCCACAGGTTAAATTCATTATCGAACTCACTTTATCTTAAGAAGAGCCTTTATCTCGCTACTTATCTTAAATCCTCTAGCAACTCCTCGGCATAATTTAATAGTTTCTTTGCCCAAATAGGGATAAATCTGCGAAAAATAACGACCATAGTTTGTAACCAGAGCTTCACACACAGCTATTTCCACCAAACCTACGACATCCTTATGCTCACTATTAGCTAATCTCTCAATCCAATCAAACACGGCCGCTACCCGCTTCTTCTCATTATTTTGAACAAATTTGATGAATTGTGGCATCAAATACGCTTCAAAAACAATATACATGCCTGGCTCATATGGTTTTTTAGCTGGTTTTCCGCGTAAGGCCCTGATTTCTGCTAATTGTTGCTGCTCTGGGGATTCATGAAACGCTTTACTCCGATTGACCTCGGCCAAATAAGGTTCCTCAACTTCCGGCACAATCTTTATTAGTTCCGGAAGAAGTTGTTTCAAATCATAACCCTCATTAGACCCACCTTGTATTGACTTTTTATCCATTATCACCTACTTTACATGTCAAAATATTTAGCTTGACACCTTTACTCCTCCCGCCGCAAAAACGGCTCCTCATACAACGACACCAACCGCGCCATCAACACCGCCACATACAACACCCCAATCGTCGCCTCGGCCAACACAAACGGCTCCACAAACGAATTAATCGGCGTAATATCCCCATACCCCAATGTCGTTAACGTCGTAAAACTCAAATAATACATCCTCTGCCACGTAATCGCCACTTCATACGTATGCACCCCAAACGCCGGTTCCCCCGTCGCCCCCACAATAATCGCATTCAAAAATAGATACAACGGCGTAAAAAAGTTGCCAATCAACAAATAAAACGATACCCCCGCATACAACACATCCTGCGTAATCGTCCGCGCCGCAAAAATGAACTCCCACATCGTCTTCATCACCACCCCTAAATTGATAATAATAATCACATAGAAAATGTATAAAGAAGTCGTCACAATCGCATCATTACTCGTAAACGCCCATATCGCCCCCGTCACGCTCGTTAACACCGTCATCACCGCCGTCACCCGCCGCCGCCCTACATCTTTCGTCGTTAAATACGCCCCCATCCCAATCGCCATCGAATAAAATACCACATAAATCGCACTCGCCTCCGTACTCAACTCCGATAACGGATAACTAAAATGAATCAAAGCTAACGCCCCTAAAAAATACCCCACTCGGCCATGCCACCGTTCATCTTCTATCATCTTCACCACTTCCTATTTGTCAAAACAATCAAAAATCGTTACCATCCACCTTGAATTATATAACCATACCCAAGGAATAGGCATTATGACCAAACAGCAAATCCCACCCAACACCACCCTCTACCCTGTCCCTGTCGTCCTCATCACCTGCGGCCCCACCACCAATCCCAATATCTTCACCCTCAATCGTATCGCCAGTTGTAACGCCGAGCCCCCCATGCTCGCTATCTCCGTCCGCCCCGCCCGCGCCAGCCACGACCTCATCACCCAAACCGGTCAATTCGTCGTCAATATCCCCACCCCCGACATGGAAATTATCACCGATTTTATCGGCATCACCACCGCCCGCTTCACCGATAAATGGACCGAAACCGGCCTCATCCCCCGCCCCGCTACCCATCTCGATACCCCCCTAATCGACCAATGCCCCGTCAATATCGAATGCCAAGTCGAACAAACCCTCTCCCTCCCTTCCCACACCCTCTTCATCGCCCAAGTTCTCACCATCCACGCCGACCCCGCCTACCTCAACCAACACCAAGAAGTCGACTTCAACCGCGCCCAAGGCGGCCTCCCCTACCGCAGCACCATCGTCCGCGAACGCCCCGTCACCCCCATCAAAACCGCCGCCCTACGCCCCGACGTCCACGCTTGGCGCGACCAACAACCCACCCCCAACAACTAAAAACGATACCAACCTAACCTAAGTTCGACACTTCATCCCCTCCTCCTAATATCATTTCGAGCACAGTTCAATCCGCCCCACAACCGTAATGACGCGGCATTGTGCGCCTAACCTCACTCCCCAACGCCAACCCTTCTCTCGCACAATGCCGCGTCCCCCATCATCTCCCAACCACCACACCACCACCTCGGCCTCCCCCCCCTCCACGCCCCCCCCAATCCCCGTCCCACACCCGTAATGACGCAGTGTGCACCCAACCATCATCAAACCAACCCACCCCTCACACAAAACACGCCCCCCCCACCCTACTCCTCCGCCTCAAAAATATCCAACACATCCGCCTCCGGCAACGGCGGCTTCTGATCCTCCGGCTCACGCCCGTACAACACCGTCAAATCCGCTAACCGATGCGCAATATCAATCCGCAACATATCAGCCGTGTACCGCCACTGCCAAAAACCACTCGCCTTCCCTGGATAATTCATCCGCGCCTCCTCCCCTAACTTAAATAGATCCTGCATCGGTACCACCGCCGTATCCGCCGATGATGCCCAAATCGCCCGAATCATATCCCACACAATATCATGCCCATCCCGTGCCAAATAACGACGCACATGATCACGCTCCCGTTCCGATGCCGCTTCATACCACCCCAATGTCGTATTATTATCATGCGTGCCCGTATAAACAACACAATTTCGCCCATACATATGCGGCAAGAAACTATTATTATTCTCCGCCCCAAACGCAAATTGTAAAATCTTCATCCCCGGAAAATCAAACTCATCACGCAACGCTTCCACCCCCGGCGTAATCAAACCCAAATCTTCGGCAATAATCGGCAACTCACCCAACGCCTCCCGCAACTTAATAAACAAATCTGACCCCGGTCCCGCTACCCAACGCCCTTTAATCGCCGTCGGTTCCGATGATGGTATTTCCCAATACGCCTCAAAGCCACGAAAATGATCGATCCGCACAATATCCGCTTGCAAAAACGTCATCTTCAATCGCTCAACCCACCATTGATAACTGTTCTTCGCCATCCGCGGCCAACGATACAATGGATTCCCCCACCTCTGCCCTGTCTCACTAAAATAGTCAGGTGGAACCCCCGCAATCACCGTCGGCCCACCATCCTCATCTAAATAAAACAACTCCGGATTCGACCACACATCCGCACTATCAAACGCCACGAAAATAGGAATATCCCCCACGACTTTAATTCCCTTTTCATTTGCATACCGCTTCAAACTTAACCATTGATCAAAAAACAGATACTGCAAAAACTGGTAATATTGAATATCATCAGCCAACTCTTCTTTCTTCTCGGCCAACGCTTCCTCATCCCGTTGTGCCAACGGCTTCGGCCACGTATTCCACACCCCACCCTCATGATCAACATACAACTGCTTAATCGCCATATAGGCCGCAAAATCATCCAGCCAACTCCCGTTCTCTTCACAAAAAGCCGCAAATGCTTCTTTCTGCTCCTCACTCCCCTTCTCTTTAAAATAACTGAACGCCTGCTTAAACAACCCTTCCTTATACGTAATCACCGGCCCAAAATCGACCTTCTTCTCTGGAAAATCAGGCACCTCGGCCAACGCCTCCGCCGGCAAAAATCCGTCCCGCACCAACAACGCCGGACTAATCAACATCGGATTCCCCGCAAATGCCGAAAAACTTTGATACGGCGAATCCCCATATCCCGTCACCCCTAATGGCAGAACCTGCCACATCGACTGCTTCGCTAACTCCAAAAAATTGATAAATGTATAAGCATCTGGCCCAAAATCGCCGATGCCGTAGGGACTAGGTAATGATGTAGGATGTAATAACACCCCAGCCGACCGCGGAAAGCGCATAGCACAACCTCAAAAATCTATAGAAAACAATAAAATTTGACAGCTTCCCCTATTTTAGCTACAAATCACCTAACCCTCAAATCAAAATCACTATTTGGAATTCACAAGGAGTACCACTTATGTCTACTGTCCGCTGGGGCCTCGTCTCCACCGCTAATATTAATCGTCGTCTTATCCCCGCTATCCGCGCCTCCCGCCGCGGCCAACTAACCGCCGTCGCCAGCCGCTCCCAAACCTCGGCCAACACCTACGCCCAACAATGGGACATCCCCCACGCCTTCCCCTCCTACCAAGCCATGCTCGACTCCAACCTCATCGACGCTGTCTACATCAGCCTCCCCAACCATCTCCACGCCGAATGGACTATCAAAGCCCTTCGCGCTGGCAAACATGTCCTCTGCGAAAAACCGTTCGCCATCACCCTCGATGAAGTCGATGCCATGACCGCCGCCGCCCAAGAAACCAACTGCGTCCTCGCCGAAGCGTTCATGTACCGCCACCATCCCCAAACCAAAATCGTTGGCGACTGGGTCCAAAATGGCCAACTCGGTGACATCACCCTCGTCCGCGCCACCTTCAACTTCGCCTTCCAAACTCGCGACAATATCCGCCTCAACCCCGATTGGGGCGGTGGCTGTCTCTGGGACGTCGGTATCTATCCCCTCAGCCTCGCCCAATATATCTACGGTGGCCCCCCCACCGAAGTTTTTGGCCACCAATGGCTCGGCCCCTCCACTGTCGATGAAAACTTCGCCGGCCAAATGCGCTACCCCTCCGGCGGCGTCGCCCAAATCGCCTCCGCCTTCCGCACCCCCTGGTACACCAGCGCCGAAATCATCGGCACCGCTGGCCGTCTCACCCTCAACCGCCCCTTCACCGGCCTCGCCGACCCCGAAGGCCAACTCATCTTCCATCCCGCCGACGGCGACCCCGCCCCCATCGTCGTCCCCCAACAAGAACTCTATAGCGGCGAAGTCACCGACATGCACGACGCCATTCTCAACGGCACCCCACCCTACCTCTCTCTCACCGAAACCCGTCACCATATCCAAACAGTTCTCGCCCTTTACCAATCCGCTCGCACCAACCAACCGATCCAACTTTAATAAGTTGAAACCTACTTTGACAGTCGCTCATGCTTGTGATAAAATGCACAAGTAAAATTGTATCTTTTTCGGATCTTTTTACCTCAGTCAATAAAAAACATGCCTTATCTAATTAAAAGTATGTCAATATTGGCGAAATTATAAGCAAAGCCTAGACATTTTGCCTATAATTGGACAAATACCTATATATAAGGTAATATCCCACCCAAATATATCCCTTAAGGATATCTCTTTTTGCATGGATTTTGAAATTTTTTTAATGTTGGAAATTCGAGAAACGGCCGTTAGCCGCTGTCGTTATCTCCCATACCGTTTGTAACCACATTATTGAGGAGGTTGGTGAATGGCAACCATTGATTTTAAAAATATGGCCGAAGGTCTCATTAAACAGATTGAGGACTTCGACTTCGCGGTAGAGGCGCGTAGCGTCGGTACCGTGCTTACTGTCGGTGACGGGGTCGCCCTCGTCGATGGCTTACAAGATGTCGCTGCTAGTGAACTTGTTCAGTTCAGCAATGGCGTCACGGGTCTAGCCCTTAACCTCGAACCAGACAACGTCGGTGTCGTGGTCATGGGTGACTATGAAACCCTCTCTACGGGTGACGAAGTGCGGGCCACTGGCCGTATCGCTTCTGTCCCTGTCGGTGATGCCCTCATCGGTCGTGTTGTCGACGCTTTAGGGCAACCCATTGATGGCAAGGGTCCTATTGCCACTAGTAAAACCCGCCCCGTGCAACGTATTGCCCCTGGCGTGGTTGAACGTAAAGGGGTTGATACCCCTGTCCAAACCGGTATCATGTCTATCGATGCGATGTTCCCCATCGGCCGTGGCCAACGGGAGCTCATCATCGGTGACCGCCAAACCGGTAAAACAGCTCTCGCTTTGGATACTATCATTAACCAACGCGATACTGAAATGATTTGTATTTATGTCGCTATCGGCCAACGGATTGGTCAGGTAGCCCAGGTGGTCAGCGCCCTCGAAAAACAAGGCGCCATGGATTACACCATCGTCGTTGTCGCTGGTGCTTCTGACCCCGCCCCAATGCAATACCTCGCTCCATACTCCGGTACCGCCATGGGTGAAGAGTTCATGGATAATGGGCGCGACGTGCTCATCATCTACGATGACCTCTCCAAACATGCTTGGGCTTACCGCGAAATGTCCTTGATTTTGCGCCGCCCACCGGGACGTGAAGCGTATCCTGGTGATATTTTCTCCCTCCATAGTACTTTGCTCGAACGCTCCGTCCGTTTGCGCGATGAATTTGTCATCGTTAAAAAAGGTGACAGCGTCAACAAAGATAGCATGGGTGTTAACAACAAACGTTACTACGGTAACCTTGACCTTGACCACGCCAATGAAGATCTTAAAGAACTTAGCTCCGGTCATGAAATCAAGCAAATCCCTGGTACTGGTGGGTCTTTGACAGCGTTGCCTATCATCGAAACCTTGTTAGGTGATATCTCCGCTTATATCCCCACCAACGTTATCTCCATTACCGATGGTCAGCTCTTCTTAGAACTTGACCTCTTTAATGCGGGCCAACGTCCAGCTATTAATACCGGTGTCTCCGTTTCCCGCGTCGGTAGCGCCGCCCAAAAACGGGCCATGAGTAAAGTCGCGGGTACGATGAAAGCTGACCTCTCCCAATTCCGTGAGTTGGCCGCTTTCGCCCAGTTCGGCTCCGACCTTGACGCCTCCACCCAACGCCAGTTGGACCGTGGTGAACGGATTATGGAAATGCTCAAACAGCCTCAATATGAACCGTGGCGCTTAGATCACCAAGTTATCTTGATCTACGCGGTTAGCAACGGTTTCTTGGACAAAGTCCCTGTGGATAAAGTCCATGATTGGCGTGCTGATTGCATCCGCTATATGGATACCTCTCACCCTCATATCGGCCAACCGATCTGGGAAAAAGGTGCCTGGACCGATGAAATCAAAAGTCAATTGCACCAAGCTTTGACCGATTTCAACGCTTCTTGGTCTGCTTAATTTACGATAAATTGAGTGGTTGGCTCGGCCATGGCCGAGTCGGCTGCTCTTGCGAGAAAAGGAGTGTTCCTTGGCTACAGAACGCGAACTAAGCAAACGGATACGTAGTATCAAAAATATATCCAAGGTCACCAGCGCCTTAGCCGCCGTTTCTGCGTCTAAAGCGAGTAAATCCCAACGCCAAGTGGAAGCAACTCGTCAATATGCAGAAAAAGCGTTTGAAATTTTGCATAACCTCGCCTCTCAACCTGGTGTCGCCTCGAATGGCCACCCCTTGTTGACTGTCCGCGATGAAATCAAAGCGACTGCTGTTATCACTATTAGTGGTGACCGTGGTCTCGCTGGTGCCTATAACACCAATATCGTAGAGCGAACCCAACGCTTTGTGGCCGCTCTCGGTAAATCCCACCCCGATACGCCCGTCAGTCTCGTCACCGTTGGCCGTAAAGCCCGTGACCTGTTCATCCGGCGTGGCTATAATGTCATCGCTAGCTTCGATGGCATTCCTGATACCCCCTCCATCAATGATGTGATGCCCATTTCCCGCGTCGTCATTGATGATTATCTCGCTGGCAAATTCGATCAAGTCTTTGTCGCTTACACTGACTTCATCAGCTTAGCCCAGCGTGTCCCCGTTGTTAAACAGTTACTGCCGCTAAAACCTCTCGACTTCGATGGGATGGCTGTCTCTGAATATGTTAAAACGGTTGACTTGAGCGGTGTCTCGGAACGGATCTACAGCTATGAACCAGAACCAGCCTCGTTGCTGGATACAATTATCCCTCGTTTCACTGTCCTACAAATCTTTCAATCTATCTTGGAATCCCAAGCTAGTGAACACAGCGCCCGCATGATGGCCATGAATAACGCCACGGACAACGCTATGGAACTGATCGATTTGCTCGTTTTGGAACGTAACAAAGCCCGTCAAGCAAGCATTACCTCTGAAATCCTCGATATCATCGGTGGTGCCCAAGGGACGGAAAAGAAATGATGAAATTTTGTCATAACCAGGCCAGGATCTCCCTCGGCTCTGGCCTGACCCCGTACTTATTACTTTGGAGGAATACATGGCGATAGGTAAAATCAGCGCCATTCGTGGTGTTGTTATCGATGTTCAATTTTCGGAAACTGATATTCCCGAAATTTATGAAGCTCTAGAAATCGAACGTCCCGAAGGACGGCTCGTTTTAGAAGTCCAACAACATTTGGGCAAAGGTATGGTCCGTACCGTGGCCATGGACTCCACTGATGGCTTGCGCCGTCAAATGGATGTTCATACCACAGGTGCTCCTATCAGTGTCCCTGTCGGCCCCGTCACTTTGGGCCGTGTTTTTAACGTTATCGGTGAAGCTATCGACGGTAAAGAAACCCCGAAAGCAGAAACCTACTACCCCATCCACCGCAAAGCTCCCCCTTTCCAAGACCAAAGCACTGAAATTGAAACCTTTGAAACCGGGATGAAAGTTATCGACTTGATGGCTCCCTTTATCAAAGGTGGTAAAACCGGTATCTACGGTGGTGCTGGGACTGGTAAAACAGTAACCATCGCTGAGCTTATCCGCTCCGTGGCGACTGAGCACTCCGGTGTGTCCCTCTTCGCTGGTGTTGGTGAACGTACTCGTGAAGGGACTGACCTCTACTATGAAATGCAAGAATATGGCGTGCAAGATTCTGTCGCCATGGTCTTCGGCCAGATGAATGAGCCACCAGGGGTGCGTTTACGCGTTGCTTTGACCGGCTTGGCTATGGCTGAATATTTCCGCGATGAAGGGCGTGACGTGTTGTTATTCATTGACAACATTTTCCGTTACGTGTTGGCTGGTGCTGAAATGTCCGCTCTCTTGGGCCGGATGCCTAGTGCTGTCGGTTACCAACCAACTTTGGCCGCTGAAATGGGTGCTCTCCAAGAACGGATTACGTCCACCCGTATCGGCTCCATTACCTCTATCCAAGCGATTTACGTGCCGGCTGATGACTACTCTGACCCCGCACCAGTGGCTACCTTTGCTCACTTGGATTCCAGCTTGACGCTCGACCGTGGTGTTTTCGCTAAAGGTATCTTCCCCGCTGTGGACCCCTTGACCTCCACCAGCCGCGCGCTCCAACCAAACATTGTTGGTGAGTTGCACTACCGCACCGCGACTGAAGTGAAGCAAGTTTTGCAAAAATACAAAGATTTGCAAGACATTATCGCCATTCTCGGTATCGATGAGTTGAGTGAAGATGATAAACTGCTCGTGGCTCGCGCCCGTAAAGTGGAACGTTTCTTGGGTCAACCCATGTTCGTGGCGGAGAAATTCCATGGTTTGAATGGTCAATATGTGCCGATTAACGAAACTGTCCGTGGTTTCCGCGAAATCTTGGATGGTAAATATGATGACTTGCCAGAGCAAGCATTCTATATGATTGGTACGATCGATCAAGCTGTGGAAAAAGCTGAAAAATTACGCGCTGGCTAATAGCCATCATTAAAAAAGGATACCACAAGTAATGTTATGCTGGGAATGTGATAAGCCTGCACAAGCTGTTTGTGCTTTTTGTGGCCGTGGCGTCTGCAAAGACCATGTCACGCCCCACTTAACATTAATGGCCATGTATTTAGGTGAACAACAAACACCTAAAAGCATTGTGGTTAACAATGCGATTTGGTGTGGTATTTGTGAACCAATTCAAGAGCCAATTCCCATGCCTGAGATGTATTAATCCTCTCTCAGATGTGCGGATTGGCTCTTATCTAATGTAGTAGATGGAGGTAAGTCTATGAGCTTACGATGTGATATTGTCACCCAAGAACGGTTGGTTTTTAGCGCTGAAGTTGATAGTGTCAATATTCCGGGCAGTGAAGGACGGATGGGGGTTCTCTCCAACCATAGTCCCATGCTCACAACCTTAGGGTTTGGAGAAGTAATCGTCCGCCAAAATGGTGAAGAAGCTTATTTCGCCATTGGTGGTGGCTTTGCTGAAATCCAAGCCGACCATATTATTATTCTAGCTGACTCAGCTGAAAATGCGGCTGAAATCGACCTGGAACGGGCTGTGGCCGCCCGCCAAAGTGCCGAACAATTGATGAAAGAAGGCGTCCCCGAAGATCCAGACACCTATGCCCAAATTCGCAAATCATTGCTGCGGGCCCAAGTACGTCTCGATGTCGGTAAACGTCGTCGCCGCTCCGGTATTACCCAATTTGGTAGCCGCCAAGAGGATAACGACTAATCGTGCCTATCTTTACATCATATATCGCCATCGATTTAGGCACGGTCAGTGTCCTTGTCCATGAACAGGGCAAGGGTGTTGTCATGCAAGAACCCTCAGTTGTTGCCCTACGTGAAGATAGTAATCATCGCGTAACAATCTTAGAAGTGGGTCGTGCCGCGTGGGAAATGTATGGCCGTACACCTGAAGAAATTGAGGTGATGCGCCCCCTACGCGATGGCGTTATCGCTGATTATTATATCACCCAAGGGATGCTGGAATATTTCATCAAAAAAGTGGCTGGCCGTAGTTTGCGCCGCCCCGTCGTGATGATCAGCATCCCTTATGGTGTGACCAGCGTTGAATACCGCGCCGTTCGTGAAGCGGGTCTAGCTGCCGGGGCGCGTGAAGTGCGTCTCCTACGCTCCCCCCTCGCCGCGGCCATTGGCGCCGGCCTCCCCGTCGGTACCCCCACTGGCAATATGGTCGTCGATCTAGGTGGTGGCTCCACCGAAGCAGCTGTCGTGTCGATGAATGGTATCGTTTGTGCTGAATCGGTCCGTGTCGCTGGCGTTCATCTCGATGAAGCCATTATCAGCTACGTCCGTAAAAAATATAATCTTAGCATCGGTGAACCAACAGCTGAACAAATTAAAATCAAAATTGGTGCCGCTCGCGAGTTAGAAGAACCTCTCAGCATGGAAGTTCAAGGACGTGACCAAATCGCTGGTCTCCCCCGTACCATCACCCTCAATACAGACGAGGTCGTTGAAGCGATTTCTGAACCTTTAGCCGCTATCGTCAATGTCGTACGTGCCGTCCTCACCAAAACCCCGCCAGAACTCGCTTCAGATATCATTGATCGCGGTATCGCCTTAACTGGTGGTGGCGCTTTGTTACGCGAAATCGATATTATGCTCACTGAAGCCACTGGGGTTCCCGCCTATGTGGCGGATAATCCTGTTGCCTGCACCGCCCTCGGCGCTGGCCGTGCCCTCGCCGAACTCCCCATCTTGCAAAAAAGCAACCCAGATCTATAATCCCCTTGGTTACTATCAATTAAATACTAGTTATTATTACAACAACATATAAGGAGAGTTGCAATGAATTTGCTGATTATTGGCGGCACCCGTTTTGTTGGGCGTCATTTAGTAGAAACCGCCTTGAGCCAAGGGCACAAAATCACTTTATTTAACCGTGGACAAAGCAATCCTGGTTTATTCTCTGATGTAGAGGAAATCCACGGTGACCGCGCCACCGATTTGGATAAATTAGATGGCCGTTCATGGGATGTCGTCATCGATACTTGTGGTTATTTCCCTGAACAGGTAGCTGCTTCAGCTGAAAAATTAGCGAATCATGTCAAATTATACGTTTTTATCTCCACTATTTCAGTTTATAAGCAACCAATGCCAGCTGATCTTGATGAAAATGGACCGCTAGATAGTATTAAGGATAAAGAGACAACAAAAATAACAACTGAGAATTATGGGCCTCTTAAAGTTTTATGTGAAGAGGCAGTTATACAACATTTTCCTGATAACTGTCTCATCATTCGGCCAGGCTTAATCGTGGGGCCGTATGACCCTACGGATCGGTTTACTTATTGGGTTCGTCGCGCGGCCGAGGGTGGCCGCGCTATCGCACCGGATAGACCTGATATGGCGGTGCAAGTGATCGATGGTCGTGATTTGGCCGAGTGGACAATTGAAATGAGCACCAATTACGAAACAGGCATTTATAATGCGGTTGGCCCTGAGACCCCCCTCGCCTTCGGGCAGTTGCTTGATATTTGTCGTGATGCCACTCAAGGCAATGTCCACTGGGAATATCTACCCGAGCCATTTTTATTAGAGAATAATATTATGCCTTGGCTTGAACTGCCCCTCTGGCTACCAATAGAAGAAACTGATAATTTCAGCCGTATTAACCATGATAAAGCGTTAGCCAAAGGCATGACCCACCGTCCCATGCAAACAATAGTAACGGATACATTAGCTTGGCATAAAACACGACCTGCCGATATCAACTATCGTGCAGGACTCGATACCGAAACAGAAACAGAGGTATTGGCAAAGTGGGATGAATCACAATAAAAATGACAGAGAGCCATTCGGTTAATGTAGACTGAACGGCTCTCTGTTTGCTTAGCAATACAAAGTTTATCCTTACCGTTTGGGAGGAACTAAATAATAAGTCATACGCTGCATTTGAATAACAGGATCACTATGCATCACTTGAACCCCATCAGGCACAGTTAAATTAATCGGTGCATAATTAAGAATAGCCCGAATTCCTGCTTTTACAATTAAGTCGGTCAACCCTTGTGCCGCCTCGGCCGGCACCGCTAAAATCGCTACCTGTATTTTCTCTTCCCAAATCGTATCTTCTAACTCATCAATATGCTGCACCACCAACCCATTCATCTCCCGCCCCACAATCTCTGAATTGTTATCAAAAATCCATTGAATATCAAAACCACGATGCTGAAACCCGTTATAATGAGCCAACGCATGACCCAAAAAACCAGCCCCAATCACCACTACTCGCCATTCAACGTCTAAGTGTAAAATCTGCCGCAATTGCTCAATTAAATATTGAACATGATACCCCGTCCCCTGCTTACCAAACTCACCAAAATGGGATAGATCTTTACGAATTTGCGCCGAACTAATCCCTAAACGGCGACCTAATTCATGCGAAGAGGTATTTGTCTTTTCTCCCTCTTGCGCAATATATGTTAAGGCCCGTAGATACACTGGTAAGCGGCCAATGACAATGTCTGGAATCTCGTTGCCCAAAATATCACCTTAATCGTCTTTGTCTCTATCTTTTCGTTAAGACAAGACTTGACAAAACGCCCAAAATATAGACAATATGTAGATAAAATATCAACAATCACTCGGCACTACTGGCCGTCTTATAAATCTTAACCTGTTTCTTGAGTATTTATCGCATTTAAGCCATAATATACTACCATTTAATATTACCTCATTAGTGTAACATTTCACAATTGTAACATAAGCTAAATTGGGTCGCAATACCCCTAGGAGTTATACCTTATGCGTCGAACTATTGCTGTTATCGTCGTCGTCATTATTTTGTTGGGTGGTGGCTACTTCTTTACCCAACAACAAAACCAATCAGATCCTGCCGCTCAGTTTGAAATCTTGCGCCAAGCAACAGCTGACCAAGGCCGTATCGAAGCCACCGTCAATGCCACCGGCTCTATTGAACCAGAAGCGCTTGTCTCCCTCACTTTTGGCCTAGGTGGCACCATTCAAACAGTTAACGTTGTCCGTGGCCAAATGGTAACGGCCGGCGATGTCCTTGCTTCTCTCAATGCGGAAGAACTTCGTCTAGCTGTCCAACAAGCGGAAGATGCCCTCCGTATCCAAGAACTAACGCTGCAACAACGTCTCAATACGGAACCAAGTGAAGCCACTTTGGCCAGCGCCCAAGCTGATATCGATGCCGCCGAAGCGAGCGTAACCATCGCCGAAGCCAATGTCGTCGGTGCCGAAGCCAATATCCTCCAAGCACAAGCACAAAAAGCTCAACTGCTAGCCGGTGCCACCGCTGGCCAAATCGCTGCCGCTGAAGCAACCCTTGCCTCTGCTCGCTCCCAACAAGATACGGCGCAAAAAGCATATAACCGAACATTAGACTGTTTCACCCAAACCAATCCCGATGGCTCTGAACAAGAAGTTTGCCCCGGCCTCGGCCCCGCCGAAGAACAAGCCCGCGCCAACCTCGCTAATGCCAACGCCTCTCTCCGCGCCGCTGAACTCCAACTCGCCGACCTCCGCACCGCCGCCCGCCCTTCTGATATCCAAGCCGCCGATGCCAGCATCGCCGCCGCCGAAGCGAATCTGCTCGCCGCTCAAGGCCAAGTCGCCTCGGCCGAGGCGACCCTCGCCCGCGCCCAAGCCGCCTACGACCGCCTCCTCGAACCTATCAGTGATGATGAAATCGCCATCCTCGAAGCCCAAGTCGCTTCCGCCCGCACCAATCGCGAACTCGCTCAACTTCGCCTCGACCAAGCTACTATCGTCGCCCCTATCAGCGGCCGCGTCGCCTCTGTCCTCATCAATCCCGGCGAACAAGGCCAACCAGGCGCCCCCGCTATCACCATCCTCAATGAGGGCGCTTATCATATTAATGTCAATGTCGATGAAATCGATATCGATAAAATCGCCGTCGGCCAAGATGTTTCAATTACACTTGATGCCTTTGATGATGTCACTGTAGACGGCGAAATTGCCGAAATCGCCCCCACCGCCGCCAATAGCAGCGGCCTCGTCACCTATCTCGTCACCATCAATATCATTGAAGCCGATATCCCCCTCCGCGCTGGTATGAGTGCCAATGCCGCTATCGTCGTCGAAGCGATTGAAGATACACTCCGTGTCCCTAACTGGGCCATCCGTCTCGACCGTGAAACGGGAACCGCTTACGTCAATCGCCTCAACAACCAAGATCTTCCCGAAGAGGTCGCTATCGAAACCGGTTTACGCAATGACCAATTTAGTGAAGTCACCTCTGGCCTCAATGCGGGTGATGTCGTGGTCGTGACGAATCAACGTGACTCCTTCAGCTTCTTTGGTGGTGAGGAATAATCATGAGCACAACCAATCAAGAGCCGGTTATCTCCATCAAAGGGCTGACCAAGGTCTATACCATGGGTGACCATAAAGTCCACGCCTTGGCCGGTGTCAGTCTAGACGTTCATGCCGGTGAATTTGTCGCCATCATGGGCCCCTCTGGCTCGGGTAAATCAACCATGATGAATATGCTCGGCGCTCTCGACCAACCCACAAGTGGCACCTATCTTCTCGATGGCACCGATGTCAGCAAACTAAATGACAATGATTTAGCTACCGCCCGTAACCAAAAAATCGGCTTTGTCTTCCAAAGTTTTAATCTCCTCCCCCGAACCCCCGCTATCCGCCAAGTCGAACTGCCACTCATCTACGCTGGCAAAGGGGACCGCTATAAACGCTCGGCCGCCGCCCTCACCATGGTCGGTCTCGGCGAACGCCTCGACCACAAACCAAGCGAGCTCTCCGGTGGCCAACAACAACGGGTCGCCATCGCCCGCGCCCTCGTCAACGAACCCGCCATCATCCTCGCCGATGAACCAACTGGTAATCTCGACAGCAAATCGGGCGTCGAAATTATGCAAATCTTTCAACAACTCAATAACGAGGAAAAAATCACCATCATCTTCGTCACCCACGACCCTTGGATCGCCCGCCATACTAAACGTGTCATCACCTTATCTGATGGGCGCATCCTTTCTGATGAAGCTATTGATACGCCACTCATCGCTGGTGAATCACAACGTCCGTCTGATACTTTGGTGAGTCATTAATATGAATTTATCTGAAAGTTTTCGTATCGCTATCGATAGTTTACGCGCCAACAAATTACGCGCTTTCTTAACGATGTTGGGCATCATCATCGGTATCGCCTCCGTCATTACTCTCATCTCCGTCGGTCGTAGTGTCGAAATGGTCGTCACCGGCGAGTTTGAAGGTCTCGGCAATAATCTCCTCTTTGTCTTTCCTGGTGGCATTGATGAAAACGAGCGCCGCCAACGCCCACCTAGCCTCACCATGGATGATTACGAAGCTTTAACCGATCCCTTTAACACCCCTGATATCCTTTATACGGCGCCCGATTATAGTCGGCCCGCCATCGTCACCGCCGGCCGCGAAGATGCACGCACGACTGTTACCGGCACCACCCCTGAATTCACGGAAATTCGCCAATTTTTTCCCGATATCGGCCGTTTCTTTAATGCCCAAGATGTTCGTAGTGGCGCTCGCGTCGCCGTCATCGGCAACACTATCTACGAAGAACTCTTTCCCGATGGCGATTTTCCCCTCGACAAAGATATCAAAATCAATGATGTTAACTTTCGGGTCATTGGTGTCATGGAAGAAAAAGGGGGATCGGGCTTTAATGATCAAGATAATCTCATTCTCGTCCCCGTTACCACCGCCCAACGCCGTCTCTTCCCCGCTCGGCAAACCAACGGCACCGACCGCATCGATATCATTTACGTCCAAGCAATTAGTGAAGAACGGCAAGATGCCGCCATTGCCCAAATTGAGTTCACCCTCCGTGAAAGTCGTGGTATCTCCTTCCGTGACCAAGATGACTTTTCTGTCGTCAGTCAGGCCGAGGTCGTCAGCGCCTTCAGCGAAGTAACCAGTATGCTCACCCTTTTCCTCGGCGTCATCGCCGGTATCTCCCTCCTCGTTGGCGGCATCGGTATCATGAATATCATGCTCGTCTCCGTCACTGAACGCACCCGCGAAATTGGTATCCGCAAAGCGATTGGCGCCAAAGGGCGTGATATCCTCAGTCAATTCCTCGTCGAATCGATCATGCTCGCCTTTCTCGGCGGCCTCATCGGCCTCGCCCTCGGCTCCCTCGGCTCCCTCATCATCTCCCTCCTCTCCCCCGACCTCCAACCCACCATCGCTTGGGAATCAGTCGTTCTCGCTATCGGCGTCTCCACCCTCATCGGCCTCTTCTTTGGCATCTACCCCGCCAGCCGCGCCGCCCGCCTCAACCCAATCGACGCACTACGGTATGAATAATTATGAAATTTTACGAAAATATACGCATCGCTTTTAATAGTCTCCTCGCTAACAAATTACGCGCCGCCCTCACCATGCTCGGCATCATGATCGGCGTCGGCGCTGTCATCACTCTCTTATCAATTGGTGATGGCGTCACCCGCTTTATCGCCAACCAATTCATCGGCCTCGGCGCCAATCTCGTCTTCATCCTCCCCGAAGGGGAACAAGAGGGCCCTCCTGGTAGCGACCCCCTCACCGAATCCTCTCTCACCATGCGCGATTTTGAAACATTATCCGATCCTGCCGCCCTCCCCGGCGCCGTCGGTCTCGCCCCCGTCATCTTCATGAACCGAGACCTTACCTACGAAGGCGAAAGTTACCGCACCCTAGTCAACGGCTCCACTCCCAACTACAGCGAAATTCGTGGCTATATCCCTGAACGCGGCCGCTTCTTCGATGCCAATGATTACAATGGCCGCGCCCGCGTCGCCGTCGTCGGCCAAGAAGTCGTCAACCAACTGTTCCCGCCCGATATCGACCCCCTCGGCGCTGATATCAAAATCCGCGGCCTCCCCTTCCGTATCATCGGTATCCTCGGCTCCAAAGGTGCCGGCGCATTCGGCAACAATGAAGATGACCTCGTCATCGTCCCCCTCACCACCGCCCAAGAACGTCTCAGCAATAAACGCAGTAGCCGCACCGGTCAACCACTTGTCGACCTCATCATTATCCAAGCTGTTAGCGATGAACGTATCGACGACATTATCATCTCTGCCAGCGACATCCTCCGCCAAAACCACCGCATCAGCTTCCGTGCCGATGATGATTTCTTCGTCCTCACCCAACAAGATTTCCTCGACGCTTTTGGTCAAGTCACCGGCGTCCTCACCATTTTCCTCGGGGCCATCGCCAGCATCTCCCTCCTCGTTGGCGGTATCGGTATCATGAATATCATGCTCGTCTCCGTCACCGAGCGCACCCGCGAAATCGGTTTACGCAAAGCGGTTGGCGCCCGCCGCATCGATATCTTGAGCCAATTCCTCACCGAAGCGATTATTTTGGCCCTCGCCGGCGGCGCCATCGGTATCCTTATCGGCATGACTGGGGCCGCCGCCATCAATTGGTATGCCCCTAGTTTGGATACATCGGTCACCTTAGATTCAATTTTATTAGCTGTTGGCTTTTCAGTGGCCGTGGGCCTCTTCTTTGGCATCTATCCCGCCGCCCGCGCCGCTCGCCTCCACCCCATCGAAGCGCTTCGCTTCGAATAACGGACAAGCCGATGAAAAAAAAGTGGCGCTCACTGCTCGAACGGCTCGCTCTCGCCTTCGCCCTCGCCTTCTTTATCGCCGTCGCGCCTCTACCTAGTTGGACCCCCAACACCTTTCTCTACTGGCAAGTTCCCGCCACTATCTTTGTCCTCATCTGTTATATTGGTAAAATATTGCTGGATACCTTTTTATACCCACCTAACGATGAGGAGTGACCAACAACCCCATGCATATCGCTTTCAACGCTTACTTTTGGACTTACCACCATGCTGGTAGCGGTCAATATGTACGCCAACTCGTCTATCATCTCAATCGCTACATCTCCGATCTGCACATCACCCTCATCTGGCCCCAAATGGCGGGTGAGTCGCTTCCCACAGACATTCCCCCCAGCGTCACCTTACATCCCGTGCCGATAAAACCTGGCCACCTCGGCAAAGTTCGCTTTGAACAAATTAGTTTCCCCCACGCCTGCCAAGCGATAGGTGCCGATTTAGCCCATGTCCCTTACTGGGGTTCCCCGCTACGTTCCCCCATCCCCCTCGTTGTCACCGTTCATGACATTATCCCCCTCCGTTACCCACAATACCGACAAAAAGCGAGTCAACGGCTTTACACGGCGCTTGTCACCACCAGCGCCCGTGGCGCTGACCACATCATCACCGACTCCTTCGCCAGCAAGCTCGAAATTGTCGATCATTTCCAACGTACTGAATGGGATACCACCGCTATCTACCTCGCCGCCGGTCCTGATTATCAACCCGCCGAAACATCTCTGGTCGATATGGGCGTCTTGCGCAAATACGACCTCCCTGAAACCTATATTCTCTATCTCGGCGGCTACAATCATCACAAAAATATCGTCACGCTCCTAGAAGCATACACCTACGTCGCCCGCGCCCTCGGCCCCGACTACCCCCTCATCCTCGCCGGCAAAAAACCAGACCCCACTAACGAACATTTTCCCGATTACGACGCCATCATCAAACAACTCAATCTCGAAAAATATGTCCGCTGGATCGGCTTTGTCGACGAAGAAGATAAACCCATCCTCTACCGCAACGCCGAAACCTTCGTCTTTCCTAGCGAATATGAAGGGTTTGGCCTGCCACCACTTGAAGCCCTCGCCTGCGGCACCCCCGTCGTCGCCACCACCAGCAGTTCCCTCCCCGAAGTCATTGGTGACGCCGGTTTCACTGTCCCCCCCAACGATGAGCGCGAAATGGCCGGTGCCATCATCGCTACCATCATGGATGAACAGTTAGCCGCCTCCCTGCGGCAAAAAAGCCAAGCGCAAGCGGCTAAGTTTTCATGGCAACAAACGGCCGTTGATACCCTCAAAGTCTACGATCTGGTCCTCAACGGCCCCCAAAAACCACCACCGGAGCTCCAACATGTTTAAAAACTCAATTCAACCAGAAAAACCGGGCCCAGGCCAAGAATCTGTCTGGGATTATCCCCGCCCCCCTCGCCTCGAACCAACCAATAAACGGATCCAGATTATCTTTAACGGCGTCACCATCGCTGACACCACCGGCGCTTATCGCGTCCTAGAAACAAGCCACCCACCCACTTACTATTTGCCTCCGATGGGTATTGACATGGCTTATTTACAATCGGCGGCAGGCAGTTCATTGTGCGAATGGAAGGGGCAGGGGAAATATTATGATTTGGTGGTGAACGGCCGTTCCGCCCCCCGCGTCGCTTGGTACTACCCCTCCCCCACCCCCGCCTTCGCCCCCATCGCCAACTACGTCGCCTTCTACGCCGGCCCCATGGATGCCTGCTATGTCGCTGGTCAACTTGTCACTCCCCAACCCGGTCAATTCTACGGTGGTTGGATCACCCCTGATATCGTTGGTCCGTTCAAAGGAATTCCCGGTAGCTATGGCTGGTAAATATCGCCCCCCCTCGGCCGACGAACCCAGCTTCGAACGCCCCCCACGCCCGCTCGGTGTGCCCATCATGTGCACCACCAATATCATTCTAGCCGGTACCGTCCCCCTTATCCGCACCTTCTTCCAAAGCCAAGGTAACTTTTTTCTTTTACCCGCCGTCACCCGTTTAGTTGGCGTCGCCCTCCCTATCTTAATTCTTTGGGCTTCGTGGAGCACATGGAGCGGTCGCGACCGCGGCCGCACCGCCCTCCTCTACCTCCTCACCATCTATTACGCCATCCAAATCTTCAGCTATGTCATCATTCTCCAAACCGGCATCCTCGACAGCACCACCACCCTTGTCACTATCTTAAGTATCCTCTTCGCCATCGCTTGGGTTGGCTTCAACTGGTGGTACTTCCTTCGTCCCGCCACCCTCATCTACTACCGCCGCCCTAAAAAAAGCCCACCTTCAAACTAAAGATACCACCATTTGCCAGAAAGTAGTGCGTTTGCCAAAGGGTGTGTTTGAAATCAGTTGAACTTTATCTCCAACCCTCTTACCCGATGTTATCCCTGTCTGTTTGTGCTGGTTTTGGCAAGGGTAGATCGGGATAATCTTCGCTCGAGACGGGTTCTGGTTAATGACAGGTTTCAACGCAACACAAACACACCCTTTGCCAAATCTCCAACTGCATACCCCCTCTCACTTCACAATACAAAAAAAAATCCGTCAAATCCCCAAAATCCGCGTTAAAACCCATCAAACCTAACACAAACTAACTCTTAACTCAAACAGACACATACCATCAAATCATCTCCTCCCCCTTCCCCAACCACCCCAACAAACCAAACATCAACACCGCCGCACTCACCCGAAACAACCACGGCCGCAGCCGATCCCACCCGTACAACCAACTCGGCCGTACCGCCACATCCACACCACCCGCCCCAAACTCGGCCAACACCCCATACCCCTCCGTCGGCGTAAAATCTGGCTCCAACAACCGAAAATAATACCAACTCTCCCCCTTTTCCCAATCACCCGGTCGCTTAAAAAACCAATAATTCGCTACCCCCACCCACGGCCACTCACGCACCACCCGCTCATACGCCTCCACCCCATATCGCCCTTGCTGTTCGGCCGTCACCCGCCCATACTGCGCTGGCAAATCCTCTGGTACCGTATTCCACCCCATCTCACTAATCCACATCGGCTTGCTCTCATCCCCATTCACCACCATCACATCCCGCAATAACAGATGATGGGGGTAATTAATCACCGTTGGCCGCAACCGTCTATCCGTTGGCCCCGACCACAACCCATACCCCTGCGCTGAAAAAACATCAAAGCAGTCACTCGCCCCCGCCTGATACATCCTCTGCAAATAAACCACATTATTCATATGCCGATCTGTCATCGCCAATGTCGGTGACAACGCCCCCGCCAAAATAATCGCCTCCGGATCCACTTCTTTAATCCGCCGATACCCTTCACACAACAACGCCGTATACCCTTCCGGGTCAGGGGCGCGTTCTCCCCACTCCGGATAGATGTTGGGCTCATTCCATAACTGATAATAATGGACACGCCCCCGATACCTCTCGGCCACGGCCGCCACAAAATCACCATAATCATTGTAATCGTCTGGTGGCCCATGCGACCCAATCACCTCATCAGGCTCCGCCCGTGTCCATGATGGCGGATTATCCAAACGAGCAATAATCTCAATCTCATACTGTTCGGCTAAGGTCACAATATTGTCATATTTAGCCCACGCATCTACCCCTTCAGGATCATTACGCCGATCTATAAAATCCCCTTTACCATGGATTTCAATATCTTCCCACGGAAAATGTTGCCGAATATAACCAAAACCGGCTTCGTTTAACATTTTTAATGTCTCTTCACGCACTTCAGGCAGCACTTCTATTTGTAAAAAGGTGTTCATACCGAGGACTGTTTCCGCTGTGGGGGTAATCGTTGCTTGGGGGGCTAGTTGGGGTTGGGGCCGAACGGCCGTTTGCCCCCAATGCCACAATCCCCGCACCTGCCCCGCCAACGCCTCCTCCCCCGTCACCCCATACACCGACCACGCCGGCGGCCATAAAGCGACCAACAAACCCACCCCAGCTATTATCATCACAATTCGTTGCCAATTATTTTTCATCATACCTCCCATTATACCCACTTATCCCGCCAAATCCCGCTCCCTCCCCCACGCTATCCCCACGGCCAGTAAAAATTCAGCTACCTTTGCCATCAAATCAAGGCTGCCATACCTGCGCAGGCAGGTATCCACTTCTAACATCACCCTTAATTCGATCTTGTTCTCCGCTAACCCTATCATCTGTTTTAACATCAATTCTTAACTATCCCCAAAATTCAACTAAAAACAGCCAATTTACCCCAAAATCAAAATAACACACCGCGTCATCTTGCCTCACCCGCCGTCCTATGATAAACTCCCCTATCTTATTAGAATTACGTAAACATTTTTATCCCCCACTCATTTCCTCCTTCTGTTTACACTTAAAATATCCATATCTCTATCGACGGAGAGGAAACTATGTTATCTCTTTTTGAAAAAGTTCTTTTCATCCTACTCGTGATCATATCTAGTACCGCTGCCTACCACACCTTCACTGATATGTTTGCTATTATCAACCGTGGTCAAGGCAGTTGGCAACTTAATAAACTGCCAGAACGTCTACGCACCGGTATTATCGCCCTCTTTAGTCAAGGTTTCATCCTTCGCCATCGCCGC
Organism: Anaerolineae bacterium; assembly: GCA_035459145.1. GTDB lineage: Bacteria > Chloroflexota > Anaerolineae > Promineifilales > Promineifilaceae > DATHYN01. The sequence continues at coordinate 52,437 of DATHYN010000016.1, forward strand.
CTTACATCTATTTTCCATAGTATGGTCGCTTGGGGCTTTATCTTTTACCTCCTCGTTAATCTCGTCGATATCCTCGAAGGGATGGTGCCCGGCTTCTACGAAGCGATTCATCACAACATCTTCGCCAACTTCTACCGGCTTGCCGCTGATGTTCTCACCATCGGCATCTTGACGGGTACCGTTTATCTAACTCTGCGTCGCTTTACCCCTAATCCCCGCCGCAAAGAGCTCACCTTTCGTGACAATGTCACTGTTTACCCCCACGCCCGTGAAGCTATTTTCACCGCCTCTGGTATCGTCTTAACCTTTATCCTCCTTCATGTCGGCTTTCGTTTCATGAGTGTCGTCTTCCTCACCGCCATTGAACCTGATGCGTGGCAACCATTTGCCACTTTTGCCTCTGGTTTCCTCCCCGAAATGTCAGAAGCCGCGCTCATGAATGGTTGGCGGGTTAGCTGGTGGATCGCCCTCGGCCTCATCCTCATCTTCCTCCCCTACTTCCCCTACACCAAACACGCCCACCTCTTCATGGGCCCCCTCAACTTTATGACCCGCCGCGAACGCCCCGCCCTCGGCGCCCTCCACGCCCTTAACTTTGAAGATGAAGAAATCGAACAGTTCGGCGTCACCTACCTCACCGACCTCCATAAATCCCAACTTCTCGACGCTTATGCCTGTATCATGTGTAACCGTTGCCAAGATGCCTGCCCCGCCTACCACACCGGCAAAGAGCTCTCCCCCGCCGCTGTCGAGGTCAATAAACGATACTTTATTAAAGAACATAGCGACGCCCTCGCCGCTGGCGAAGAACTTGATATCCCGATGATGGATTTCGTCATGAGCGCCAGCGCCCTCTGGGCTTGTACCTCTTGCGGCGCCTGCGTCGAAGTCTGCCCCGTCGGCAATGAACCGATGCTCGACATCCTCGATATGCGCCGTGGTCAAGTCCTCATGGAAAACGAATTCCCCCATGAACTCCAATCAGCCTTCGAAGGGATGGAACGGCTCAGCAACCCCTGGGGCACCACCGAAAGCCGTGTCGAATGGACCAAAGGGCTCGATTTCCACGTCCCTACCGTCGAAGAAAATCCAGATTTCGAATATCTCTTCTGGGTCGGCTGTGCCGGCGCCTTCGACCCCAGCGCCCAAAAAGTGGCCCAAGCAGTGGCCACCATCTTGCAAGCGGCTGGTGTCAGCTACGCCATTCTCGGTGAACAAGAAAGCTGTACCGGTGACTCCGCTCGCCGTGCCGGTAACGAATACCTCTTCTTCGAAATGGCCTCGGCCAACATCGAACTCCTCAATGAAATCGGCGCCAACGAAAAACGTATCGTCGCTAGCTGTCCTCACTGCTTCACCACCATCGGCAAAGAGTACGCCGAATTAGGTGGCCACTACCATGTCCTCCACCACACCCAAATGATTAGTGACCTCGTCGGTAAAGGCAAACTCAAATTAAACGGCAACAAACTCGAACCCATCACCTTCCATGACCCCTGCTACCTCGGCCGCCACAACAAAGAGTATGACGCCCCCCGCGACGCCCTCGCCGCCGCCGGTGCTACCCTCCTCGAAATGGACCGCAGTAAAGAAAACTCATTCTGCTGTGGTGCTGGTGGGGCCCAAATGTGGAAAGAGGAAGAACATGGTGACGAAAGCGTTAATGTCAATCGCTTCAATGAAGCCGCCGCCACCGGCGCCCAAACCGTCGCCGTCGGCTGTCCTTTCTGCGCTGTCATGATGAATGACGCCAAACAAAATAGCGAAGCGACCATCGAAGTCAAAGACATCGCTCAAATCGTGGCCGAAGCGCTCTAACCTTACACTTTAAACAAATAATCAGAAAAAACCGCCAAATTTGGCGGTTTTTTTTTTGCCACCTTAAGAAAAAATGCCGAAAATATTTAACTTAATGCCCTTAATTCGACTAAATCCCTCTTTTTAGCTACAATTTACCCTTGAGGTGCGCTCACAATAATGCGACGTCTTTCTTACTAAACAAGCATAAGTTGTAGCCATATAGGCCAATCAACACACCCAACCTAAAGCGTTGCTCGCTCACCAACCCTTTCTCTTTTATAAAATGATGAACCTAATTATGACTAAATTATCCCTTTCTCGTTATCGTCTGACCACGATTTTTTTACTTTTATCTCTTTTACTCGCCGCTTGTGGGGCCAATGAACCTTATCACGAAACGTTCGATACCCAAGGTAGTTGGGAAACGGGCAATGTGCTCGGCGCCTCTAGCCGGATTAACAACGGCTTTTATGAGTTTACCGTTGAGGAACCGATTGGTATCTTCTGGGCCACAGCTGGCACCAATCAAGGGGATGGTATCTATGAACTAGAGGCAACCCAAGTGGCTGGTCCACTTGATAACGGTTACGGTCTGCTCTTTCGCTCATCCCTCGACCCCAATAATGGCGCTTTCTATCTCTTTAAAATTAGTGGCGATGGCCATGCATGGATGGGCTACTGCTCCCTCGGCTGTAGTGAAAATGAAACACCACTCGTCGGTCAAGGCTGGGTGGAAACAAGCGCGATTAAACAAGGGCTTAATGAAACCAATATTCTGCGCGTAACGGCCGAGGGCTCTAACTTCGTCTTCGCCGTCAATGGTATCGAGGTTGGCCGTGTCTCAGACCCCACTCTCACCAAAGGCGATATCGGTCTACTCGTCCAAACCTTGGGTGAAGGCGGCGTTCGTATCCACTTTGACAATGCCAAGGTTTTGCCCTTAAATTAACACGCTTGCTTCAATATTATTAATAACTGAATTTTTGTACTGGTCTGTTATTGGCTCTTACTTTAACAAACCAGCTTTCCTGCTTAATGCACTTACTGGTCAAACCCACTAGATACAGTAAGTTTTACCTATTTCCTACCACTGAGCCAGACAACTTTCCCCTCCTCCCTCGTTCTTATCATCAACGTCTGGCCCTTAAGCAGATTTCAACTATTTATGTTGAAATCAACTTAGTAACTTGTATAAGGAGTTGCGAATTAAGATGATTGGTGAACAAGAAAATACCATTCTCCATAATTTAACCGCTAAAGACATTATCCGTGATTATCAGGTCGCTTTTGCCAGCCGACAAGCCAGCCTCATTGGCCGTCGTGAAGTATTAAGCGGCAAAGCCAAATTTGGTATCTTCGGTGACGGCAAAGAGGTCGCTCAAGTCGCTCTCGCCCGCTCGTTCCAACATGGTGATACCCGCTCTGGCTACTATCGTGACCAAACGATTATGTTCGCCCTCGGCATGATGACCATCGAACAGTTCTTCGCCCAACTATACGCCCACCCCGATGTCAACGCTGAACCCGCCTCGGCCGGCCGCTCCATGAACGGCCACTACGGCACCCGCCAACTCGATGACAACGGCCAATGGCTCAGCCAAACCGATACCTACAACACCTCCGCCGATGTCTCCCCCACGGGCTCTCAAATGCCTCGCCTCGTCGGCCTCGCCTACGCCTCCCGCCTCTATCGTGACCTCCCCGACCTCCATCAATATACCAACTTTTCCAAAAATGGAAACGAAGTCGCTTTTGGCACCATTGGCAACGCCAGCTGTGCCGAAGGGATGTTCTGGGAAGCGGTCAACGCCGTGGGCGTCCTCGGCGCCCCGCTCGTCCTCTCCATTTGGGATGACGGCTACGGCATCTCCGTACCCAATAAATACCAAATCACCAAAGAAGATTTAACCGCTCTCCTCAGCGGTTTCCAACGTGAGGCCGGGAGCCAAGCTGGTTACGATTTATACACAGTCAAAGGTTGGGATTATGCCCAACTGGTCAATGCGTATCAAGAAGCGACCACCATCGCTCGCGACGAGCATGTCCCCAGCATCATCCACGTCATCGAAGTCACCCAACCACAAGGCCACTCAACCTCTGGTAGCCACGAACGATACAAAACAGCGGAGCGTTTAGCTTGGGAAGAAGAGTACGATTGTCTCTTGAAAATGCGCGAATGGATTTTGGCCGAGGGGATTGCTACGGCCGAGGAACTTGACCAAGTGGAGGCCGAGGCCAAAGCGGAAGCAGAAAATGCGCGTGAACAAGCGTGGGAAAAGCATACCGCAACGATCATGGCCGAACTCAATCATGTTGCCGATATGCTCGATACCTTAGCCGCCAGCTCACAACATGGGGACAAAATCAGCGCCTCGGCCGCCAAACTCCGCCGTAGCAAAGTCCCCTACCGCAAAGATAGCCTCATCGCTATTCGTGATGCCCTCATCCTCACCCGCGACGAAAACCTCCCCACCCAAGAAACCCTACGCCAATGGCAAAAAGAGCAAGAAGCGCTCAATTATGACCGCTACAGCTCCCATCTCTACAGCCAATCAGACCAATCAGCCCGTAATGTCCCCGTCGTCCCTCCCAGCTACTCCAACTCATCCCCCACCGTCAACGGCTCGGAGATAATGAACACCCTTTTCGATACCATTCTCGCCCGCGACCCACGCGTCATCGCCTTCGGCGAAGATGTCGGCCATCTGGGCGATGTTAATCAAGGGTTTGTTGGCCTCCAAGAGAAATATGGGGAACTACGCGTCAGTGACACCGGCATTCGCGAAACCACCATCCTCGGCCAAGCGATCGGCCTCGCCATGCGCGGCCTCCGCCCCATCGCCGAAATCCAATACCTCGACTACATCCTGTACGCCCTCCAAATCATGTCCGATGACCTCGCTACCCTCCAATGGCGCACCAAAGGGGGTCAAAAAGCACCCGTCATCATCCGCACCCGTGGCCATCGTCTCGAAGGTATCTGGCACTCCGGCTCTCCCATCGCCGGTATCATGAACTTAATCCAAGGGATTTACCTCTTGGTACCGCGCAATATGACCCAAGCCGCCGGCTTCTACAACACCCTCTTCCAATCAGACGAACCCGGCTTAATTATTGAAGTCTTAAACAGCTATCGGCTTAAAGAAAAATTGCCCGATAATATCGATACGATGACCATCCCCCTCGGCACCCCCGAAATCTTACGCCAAGGTAGTGATATCACCGTCGTAACCTACGGGGCTTGCTGTCCTATCGCCCTCAACGCCGCCGCGAAACTAAGCGAAGTCGGTATTGAGGCCGAGGTCATCGATGTTCAATCCCTCATCCCCTTCGATACCAATCACATGATCGTTGACTCCCTTAAGAAAACAAGCAACATCCTCTTCCTTGATGAAGACGTCCCCGGTGGTACCACCGCCTTCATGCTGCAAAAAGTACTCGAAGAGCAAGGTGGTTATTGGTGGCTCGATGGTGAACCACGCACTTTATCGGCCAAACCCCATCGGCCCCCTTACGGTTCCGATGGCAACTATTTCAGCAAACCAAATGTCGAAGAGATTTTCGATGTCATCTACGAAATGATGCACGAAATCGATCCACAAGCATATCCCATCTTTTATAAATAGAGAGAAGGTAAAAAGAACATGGCAACCCAAGTAATTTTGCCCGAAATGGGCGAAGGTGTAATTGAAGGGCTCATCTCCCGCTGGTTAAAGCAAGAGGGAGAGCACGTTGATAAATATGAGCCCATTTTAGAAATTGAAACGGATAAAGTGACGACCGAGGCGACGGCCGAGGTCGCTGGCACACTTCTTAAAATTCTGATTCCGGAAGGCGAAACCGTTCCCGTCGGTACCGTCCTCGCCTATATTGGTGAACCAGGCGAAAGTATCGATGGGGCCTCAGCTCCAGCCGCTAGTCCCACGACAGCCCCGGCCCCCCCTACCCCCGCACCTTCCGTACCCACCAGTAGCAACAAAGGCGCCAACGGCTCCGCCCCTACGGCCAACAAACCATATACCGGTCGCATTAGCCCTGTCGTTGGTCGTATCGCCGGCGAGCACAATGTCGATTTAAGCCAAGTAACAGGCACCGGCATGCATGGCCGTATCACCAAAAAAGATATTCTCGCTTACGTCGAGCAACGTGATAGCCAACCCCAAGCCGCCCCCGTAGCCACCTCGGTCGCCCCCGCCCCAGTTACCCCCGTACCCGCCCCGGCACCAACGCCCACCCCAACACCCGCGCCAACACCCGCGCCGAGCCCGCGGCCGGCCGCGGGCGACGAACTCGTTCCCCTAACCAGTATGCGTCGCTCAATCGCCAAACATATGGTACACAGTAAACATACCAGCCCACATGTCACTACAATATTTGAGGTTGACTTCTCTACCATCGCCGCCCACCGGGCGGCCCACAAGGCTGAATTCGCCCGTGGTGGTGCCAATCTAACATTTACCGCCTACATCGTCTCCGCCACCATCAAAGCACTTAAAGAGAATCCTTGGGTGAACAGCAGCTGGAGCGATAATGGCGTTATCCTTAAATCTGCTATTAATATCGGTATGGCCGCCGCGATTGATGATGGCCTTATCGTCCCTGTTCTCAAGCAAGCGGATGGGCTTAATTTACTCGGCCTCGCCCGCGCCATCAACGACCTCACCCTCCGTGCCCGTAACCAAGAGCTTAAACCAGATGAAGTACAAGGCGGCACCTTTACCATCACCAATCATGGTGTTTCCGGGAGCCTTTTCGCCACCCCCATCATCAATCAACCCCAATGCGGGATTTTGGGCGTTGGCAAAATTGAAAAACGGGTTGTTGTTGTCAACGACGCTATCGCCATCCGCCCCATGGCTTACGTCGGCTTAACCTTCGACCACCGTATCCTCGATGGCGCCACCGCTGACGCCTTCGTTGCCAGCATCAAGAAACATCTCGAAAACTGGTCCTAACTAATCTGATATAAGTGACATTAAATGAAAAAGGGTTCCTAAAATTAGGAACCCTTTTTTTGAGCGTACATATAAATGAGCTAGCCATTGGCTAACAACATTGCTTTATTTAGGAAAGCCGCCAGCAATCTTTTTAATGGCGTGGTTCAACTAAAATGCGCAACGCTGTCCTTTCTTGACCATCAATGTCAATCTCGACAAATGACGGAATGCTAACCACTTCGACATCTTCGTCTGCCATATACCCGGTGGCAATAGCAACCGCTTTTACCGCTTGGTTAACAGCACCGGCGCCAACCGCCTGCACCTCTGCACGCCCTTGTTCACGGATAACACCAGCAATAGCACCAGCTACTGATGATGTTCGTGATTGGGCTGATACTTTTATCATACTCATTTGCACCTCCACAGCACAACCATATATCTCGTTTATTCTAACTAATAATGATTATCCTTGTCAAACATTTCATTCTCTTGTAATCAATTTAAGAATTCCTCCCCCATTTGATTGCTTTCAAAGCGCGCATTTGTTAGAATGGAGAAGCGCTTATATAAAGATTGCTTATACTAATGAGCTTTCGGGCCTAATAACGGTTTTTTATTCAATATAACATCTATGCGCATCAACATAACAACAATTGGGGACAACTGATTGGGGAAAGATCAGTTGAATTGTTGCCAACAGACTGTAACAAGTTGGTACCCAACTTTTATTAATATTGTCTGTTTTGCGTGTTTGAGCAGAGGGGTAAATAACAACATGATGTCTCCGGAAGCGGCCTGGAAAGCCACACTCGGTGAACTAGAGTTACAAATGACACAAGCAACTTTCAACACTTGGTTGAAGGATGCTCACCTCATTGCTTACGATAGTGTTGAGTATGTGGTTGGTGTACGAAATGAGTATGCCAAAGATTGGTTAGAAAATCGTCTTAACGATATGATTGTGAGAACATTGTCAGCCGTTATTGGAGAATCGATCTCCATCCGCTTTGTTGTTCTGTCTGATACCTTAATGCAAGCCGCTGCTGAAGAATCAGTCCCGGATCCCCAAGATTCATACCCAGACAAAATAGAAACACCGATTGCCACCACACCTAATGGTGTACCAGCTGCGCGGCCCCGGCGCGGTCCCGGCACTTATGTGGGTGACGCCCCTCTCTATCCACGTTATATTTTTAGTAGCTTTGTCGTCGGGCCAAGTAATCGTCTCGCCCATGCCGCAGCCCTATCTGTCGCTGAAAATCCAGGCCAAACGTACAATCCCCTCTTCATTTATGGTGGGGTTGGTTTAGGCAAAACACATCTTTTACATGCGATTGGTCAAAAATGTCAAGAGAGTGGTTATAACGTTTGCTACGTCTCTTCAGAAACATTCACAAATGATCTGATTCAATCTATCCGTAATCAAAAAATGGCTGATTTCCGCGAGAAATACCGGACTCCCAACGTCCTCCTCATTGATGATATCCAATTTATCGCCGGTAAAGAAAGCACCCAAGAAGAACTTTTCCATACATTTAATGATTTACACAGTCGTGGTAATCAAGTCGTGCTCTCGAGTGACCGGCCACCCAAATCGATGGTTACCCTAGAAGAACGGCTTCAATCACGCTTTGAATGGGGGCTGATGGCTGACATTCAATTACCTAATCTCGAAATGCGGAAAGCGATTTTGCAGATGAAAGCCGAAAGTCTCAACATCCCACTACCAGATGAAGTCAACGATCTTATTGTTCACCGTATTCGTAACAATATTCGCGAATTAGAAGGAGCCCTTAATAAGGTGATCGCCTACGCACAATTGATGGATCAATCATTGACGATGGATGTGGCCGAGGCCGCTTTAGCTGATCTAACCCAACAAATCCAAAAAGTAAATGTCAATCAAGTCATTGAAATGGTCGCTAGCCACTTTAATGTCACCAAAGATGCCCTTGAAAGTGGCAGTCGTAGCCGTACCATCGCCTTCCCTCGGCAAATTGCCATGTATCTCGCCCGCACCGAAACAGAAGCTTCCTTACCACAAATTGGACAACATTTAGGCAACCGTGACCATACCACCATTCTGTATGGCTATGAAAAAATCGCGGGCCTAATGGAAACAGACCCTAATTTACGCCGTACTGTCATGGAAATAAAAGCCAAGCTTTACGAATTACAAGCGATTAATTAGGCTATTTTATTAAAAAAGAATCATCTTAACCTGATTCTTTCTTGAGCATTTTATATGCAAACTGTCAGACCAATTATTGGCCTGGCAATGGGTAACAAGATAACGGGAAACTAATTAGATTAAAAAATTAGTTTCCCGTTATCGCTTTATCTACTATAATCAACACACTATGCCTGATTTAGGAGATGAACTCAGTAGTCGCGAATTAGATGTTTTGCAATGTGTAACCACCGGCTCTTCCAATCGTGAAATTGCCGAGACCTTGCATATAAGCCCTCATACGGTCAAAGTTCACTTGCGCAACATATACACCAAACTAGGCGTATCTTCGCGCACGGAAGCTACGACAGTTGCTCTACAACAAAACCTCCTTACAACTGATGCAACTGATACGGCTGATACGGCTAGCACAACTGATAAGACAGATACTATCACTGATACTGCCCCAACAGAGCCATTATCTCCCCCACCCCCTACAGACTCAATACCACAACAAGCCAAACCTCCCCAATTGACCGCACCCGCTCCCCAAACAACATCTCCATCAATACCACCACTCTCCGAATCAACCCTCGCTCCCACCGCCCCCCCCATCCCCACCACTGCCGCTTACTCACATCTACAATCATTAATCGCGATTGTAACCATCATGTTCTTTATCTTGGTCACCATTATTCTTCTGTCTTGGCGCTCTGCCGGCACCTTACCCGTCACCAGTATCACCCCCACTCCCACCCCCTATGAAATTACCCAAATAGACGATAGTCGTTGGTTTTTAAGCCAGCCACCTCCCCAAACTATTCAGCGGATGGCTGTGGCCACTATTGGTGTGAATGTTTACCAGATAGGGGGGCAATTAGAGCAAGCTGTGACGAATAACGTTTTTGCTTTTTCGTCACTGACAGGCGAATGGCGGCCAGCAGCTGATAAGTTAACGGCCGTTGCCGACACCACCGCCGCTGTCCTCAGCGGTGAAATTTATGTTCCTGGCGGCCGTCAACAAAATGGCAACGCGACCAGCTCCGTAGAAGTTTACAGCCCCGTCAATGACGCTTGGCGCCCCATTACCAATCTACCCCAGCCACGCGCCGCCGGCCTCGCCATCACCGATAGTAGCTTCCTTTATTATGTTGGTGGCCAAAATCAAAACGAATATCACAATAGCATCTACCAATTCGATCCCAGTCAACAACAATGGCGCACATTGCCCCCCATGCCCACGTCCCGCGCGTTCGCCACTGGTGGCATTGTCGCTGGCAATCTGTTTATTGTCGGTGGCCAAAATGAATCTGGCCCATTAACAACCTGCGAAAAGTTCGATATCGCTACCCAAGAATGGTCCACTTGTCCCCAATCTCCCCAACCATTACCAGCTGGCGGTACCGCTATTTTGCTCAATAAACTTTATTTCTTCAGCTCAAACCTGACCAATAATTGGGGATGGCTCTACACGCCAAACACAATGACTTGGGAACCAATCCCCGCTCCGCCATTAACTGACACTGATTTGTCCCCCTACCCAGTCCTCACTACCATAGAAAATCGTGTCCATCTTTTCGGTGGCCGTAATGACACTGGCCAAACCAATCATTTTGTTTATGCCCCCTTCGTCTATCAATTCTTTATACCTGCCGCCCCGAACCAATAACCAGACGATAACTACTCTTCTTCTCGCGCCAATACATCCTCGCGCCACTCTTCCCAAGCCTCAGCATAAAACCACGTCACCAATCGCTGTTCCCCCCACGGTTTTAAGGCCTGCATTAACGCCAATCCTGGCTGACTGCCTAAAGCTCGCCAAAAGCTATCCTCATCATCAAAATATAATGTATACATCATATGAAAACGAGACTCTCCCCCTGGTTTCCCCGTAATACGACTTACTTCCGTTTTAACCAAACCCGGCAACTGTTCCGCTAACGGCAAATGCTGGTTGGAAAAGAATTCTTCTAATACCATCTCATCATCCACTCGCCGATAAATTGTTACAAATTGAAACATTGTCTCTCGATCTCCTACGCTCTATTGGCTACTATAACTCACATTAATACTAACTCAAATACATTATCATTAACCGACGCTATTATAACGTTATGTCTACCAAACACCATTTATGAGCCCAGAATGAGAGTAAGATTAAAAACAGGCAGTTTTTATGGACACAATCGGGGACAAATGGGTGACATTTTCACGCTTTATTCACTCAATTTTGCAAAATAGTACGTTTTTGTTTATAATGCAGTAACGATTTTTAATCTAATTTAGCAAATAGTTGCCAACAATGTATCAAACAAAGGTAACTACAATGCGGAAGAGGCAATAGCTTGAACATAGGATCTATGGGCGGGGTCATCACACCAATATTATTAGGCTCTTTAATTGGCCTAATCGCTTTAACGCTGAGTATAAGTGTTAAGGCTTGGTATGATATTAAGCATTCACCATATTATTTTCTAAGGCGTCAAGCCCAACAACGATTGCAAAATTATGCTCTGGTTAGTTGTGGCTTGATTTTGGCGACTCTATTTACAGCCGCCTATGCCTTTCAACCACCGGCTGATGTGACGGTGCGAACGGCCGTTATCAATAACGCCAAACCCGCCACCACCATCGCCACCCTCCCGGTCGCCAATACCATTGATATTCCTGAAATTGTGGATATTGGCTCTAATGCCGGCCTTATCAACTCTTTAGCCAATTCACTCCCACAAGCAAATGCTCTCTCCTCGCTTGCTAGTCGAACTGATGTCGGTGAAGTAATCAATATCGACAGTCAAGCAACGAATAACCAAGCACTTTCTTTTGCCCCAACATCCCCCATCCTCCCTGAAGAATATAATAGCGTTTCACCTGAAATAAAAACAATCGCTAATGCCCAATTAACCCCCCTCGTTTTTACCCAATATGTAAATGATAATTACGCCCCCGTTACGCCCCGCCGTATCTTTAACACTGGCCAGTTCACTCTATATGCCACCTTTGATTATGAACATATGCGTGATGGCATGGCTTGGTCTTGGGTCTGGCGCTATAAAGGCAAAGTTGTCGGTGGTGGCAATGAGATGTGGCAATATGGCAATAACGGTCCAGGCTACGTTTACTTAAATCCGGAAGATGGCTTCCAACCAGGCCAATACGATGTCGAAATTTGGGTCAATAATGAAATTATGACGCAAGGCACTGTCTATATTAGCGATGGTGCGGCTACTGCTCATTAATCACAACTAATATCTTTTAACCAATTAAATATTGAATAGTCGTCACTTTGCCCGCAATTAGGAACAAACAAAGTGACTTTTTTTATTCCTAAAACACCCACCAATAGTTACTTACTGTGAAACTATCCAATTCACCCTAACAACCCACATTCACCATAAGCAAACCTAACAATAGTGACCTAGCTCTACAAAAACCCACGCATTCCACGTTCAAAACCACCGAATTCTCCCCCTACCTACAATCAATCACAATAGCAAGTTCCAGATTATTTTCGTTACAATCTACCCAACTTACCACAAATGTATTTAGGTTAACTACAATTTAAATAAATCTATTCCATAACCCTTTGACTCTCCCCAAAATACGCTCACCTAAACGTATTAACAAATTCAACTCATCTAACCCCATCCACCAAGCTAATCCAATATAAGCCAACCCACCTATAACACCAGCCACCACCAATTCCGTTACAACCCACACGTCACCCAGCAGTAATAAACTTAACCATGTAACCACAGCTAAGCCCAATCCACAAACCATCATCCGCCACGCACCTGCCCATAAATATTCCCCATCTATCCCTTCAATTCGCTGGCCCAATAACCATAGTAAAATACCAACTTCCATAAAATTCGAGAGCGTCACCGCCAATGCCAACCCGCCAACAGGCAACAACGACCATGATGGAAATAACCATTGCCCCAATATATAACCCAGCACTCCCATCAACAATAACTGCATCCCGCCAGCCACAACGGGTGTCGTCGTGTCTTGTAAGGCGTAAAATGCGCGCGCAATCACTTCGAGCGCGGATAAAGCCGTAATCCCCAACGCGAAGAAAAACAACGTGTCTGCCACCAATATCGTGTCAGCCGCTGTAAACTGCCCACGCTCAAATAATAAAGCCACCACTTGTTCTCGCAAAAACATTAATTGTAATGTCGCTGGTAAACCTAAAAAGAAGATGGAGCGCAATGATTGCGCTATCAATTGCCGCATCTCGGCCCACTTCGCCCCCACCGCCATCGCCGACAACGTCGGAAATGTCGCAATCCCCAACGCTTGCCCCAGTACCCCTTGCGGTAATAACATCACCCGCCATGCAATCCCCAACGCGGGAATACTGCCCAAAACCATCGATTGCGCCAAAAATGTAGTAATTAAATGATTAATCTGGCTAAATGATAAACCCAAAACCCGTGGTGCCATCAACCGCAATACTTGCCGAATCCCCTTATCCTGCAATGAAACCGATAAATGATATTCTACCCCCTCGGCCCGCAACGCTGGTAATTGCACCAACAAATGCCCCAACGCCCCTAAAACCATCCCCACCGCCAACCCCTTAACATTGGGCGCCCACACCAAAGCCCCCACAATAATACCAATATTATAAATAATAGGCGCAATCGCTGGCATCGCGAAATGATAGCGTGCATTTAATGTCGCCATCACCACCCCACTTATCCCAAAAATGATCGGCGTTAATAACATAATCCGCAACAAAACAACGGTCAAATCAAATAGCTCTGGCGTCCCCCCAACTAAATCCCCTAAGAAAAATAAAACAATTTGTGGCGCCATTAACGCTGTTATCCCCACCACCACCACCGTCGCCACCACCACCAAATTAACCACCCCCGAAAACAATTGCCACGCCGCCGGCTCCCCCTCTTCTTCCCAATACTGCGCAAAGGTAGGAATGAAGGCCGAACCTAAAGCCCCTCCCGCTATAACAAAAAATATCAACTCCGGAAATCGACTCGCAGTCTCATAGGCGGTTGCTTCAATACTGCTCGCCCCATATAACCCATTTATAACCATCTGTCGCCCCAAACCCAACACGCGACTCACAACAAAAGCGAAGCTAACAATGCCTGCCGCTCGCCACACACTTTTTGATCTATCTGTTTTGTCTGTTTTCATACTGGAATTATAGCTCACCCACCATAAATTGAGAATCTTCTACTCTCATTCCCCTTATACACACGAAAACGGGATGGTCTCTGCCCAAAACCATCCCGTTAAATTCATGTTGAGAGCCAAGAACGCCGAATCCCGACTCTCGTTTAAAGGAGGAGAAGAAGAAGAGGCTATCTCTCTTCGCTTTTTATTCTACGCTTTTTTTCTGACGCTCACACGACGGCAACTCAACGCCAACCCTACGCCAACCCTACGCTTGTGAAAAAAAGATCAATGCGTCACCAGTAACGCTCACTATAACGCCAAAATGCGGCCCAATCCATCCCCCGACCTCTCTCTATCAATTGCTGACGCGTCTTCTCCGGCAATCGCTCACTAGCTTTCCCCATCACCTCATCCATACGCACACCTACCCCTTCACCACCCTCTTCCACTTGTCCTTGTACCACGGTAGCTAATAACAACGCCTCCTCGTCATGCTCCAACGTCAATAATACCGTCGCCAACCTACTCCCCAACTGCTGTAGTTGAACGGGTGCCTCTAAATAAATAGCGGTTGCCATGCCATCTAATAACCAACCCCGTGCCTCATCCCACGATTGATTGCCAATCGCCATCTCCGCCATCTCCGCCAGCACCTCTAATATCCCCCACTGCTCCCCAATCGCTTGCATTAAACCTAAACTCTCTTCATATAGTGCCTGTGCTTTCTCCCAATCGTTTTGAGCACGTGCCACATCGCCTAAATGATGTAAACATTGCGCAATCCCTCGCTTATCATCTAACTCTCGTCTAATAGCCAAACTTTCGCTAAATAACGCTTCCGCATCTTCCCAAGACGCTTCGGCCTGCGCAATATCGCCTAATAACATTAACGAAAATCCCATCCCCCAATGGTCTCCATTTGTCTCTTTTAAAGCCAAACTGCGTCGACAACGCTTTTGCGCCGCCCGATAATCACCACTATCGTACGCTATCCCGCCCCAAATATCCCAAGCAATCGCTAATCCTGATTGATCCCCTAACTCTTCACATAAATCTAAACTTTTCTGTATGTATACCTCCGCCTCCTTCAACGACCGTCGATGCCGATACACGGCCGCCAAATAGTTATAACAAAACGGCAACTCACGCCACCCCTCCGCCCCTTCCAACAAACGAATCGCCTCTAACAACGCCCCCATCGCTTTCTCCCCCTCCCCTAAATGAAACTGAAACCACCCTTGCCGCGCCAAAGCTCGGCCCAACGGCAACGGCCGTTCCACCCCCCGCAACAACTTCACCGCCGCCACCAACGCCAACGCCCCCTCCTCAAACCAACTCCGTATATCATAAAATAAAAACAAACTCTCTAAAAATTGATCAATCTCATCTACCAACCCCTCACCCAATAACCAATTCCAACTCGCCCGTATATTTTCAATCTCCGCCTCAATGTCTAATAACGCTTCTTCTTGTCTCCCCCCTTTCAAATCCGCTTCCTTATCATGCAAATAACGGGCATAATAACGACTCGCCTCGGCCAAACTCCGTAACACCGGCTTCTCCCCGCCTGCCCGCTCACGCCCCTTCAACTCCGATTCCCGCGCCTGCATATACGCCGCATAATACCGACTATATCGCTCTTGCGTCACCGCTAACACCGCCGGCTCCACCGCTAACTTGCGCCACGCATATTGCCGCAAACTCTCATGTAACTGATATCGACCCAATGTCGACCTCTGTACAAATGATTTATTCACCAATGCCGCCATCGTCACCAATGACGCCTCGGCCACCGCCCCCGCCGCCGCCCGATCAAACCCACCCCGAAAGACCGCCAAACGCCGCAACGCCTCCTGCTCCTCACCCGTCAACAAACTCCACGAATGCTCAAATACCGCCTCCAAACTCCGATGACGCTCCGGCATATCCACCATCGCTGTCGTCAATGCCGTTAAATCCTTCTCTAACTCTTTCGCAATCTCCTGACAGCTCAAGACCGCCACCCAACTAGAGGCTAACTCAATCCCCAACGGCATCCCCACCACCAATTGACATATGCGCGCAATCGCCGGCACATCCCCCTTCGTCAAAACAAAATCAGGCCGTATCCGTCTCGCTCCCTGCAAAAACAGGCGAACAGCACTGTAATTGACCGCTTCATCAACATCAACCTCGTCCGGCACCGCTAACCCTCCAACTTCAAATACCCACTCACCTTGCACATTTAAACGTACCTGCGAAGTCACAATCACTTTTACTTGTGGCGCCCCCTGTAATAACCCCACCACCAATGGCGCTTGCATAATAATATGCTCAAAATTATCCAAGACCAATAACATCTCTTTCTGTCGTAAATAATGCATTAACTGTGTCTGTGTCGGTTGCTGACTTTTTAACGGCACTTCCAATGTCCCCGCAATGGTTGCCAACAATGCTTGCTCATCTACCCCCGATAATGACACAAAATAGACGCCATCTTTAAACTCACTCAATAAATTTTGCGCCACCTGCAAGCCCAAACGGGTCTTGCCCATCCCTCCACTCGCTTGTATCGTTAACAAATGACAATCTTCTTTCTGTAATCGCGCACATAGCTCCGCAACCTCGTCGTCTCGTCCAATCAACGGGGTCAACTGCTGTGGTAAATTATGCCGCCCCCCTTCAGCGACCGCCTCGGCCGCCACCGGCGCCTCCTCTAAATCATCATGCAAAATCTGCTCATACAACGCCACTGTCTCTTCATCCGGCTCAATCCCCAACTCCTCCTCCAACACATCACGACACAATTCATACTGGCTCAGCGCCAACCCTTTATGCCCTTGCCACGCCAACACCCGCATCAACTGTCGATGCGCCTCCTCATTCCAATTATCTAACTCTAACAACTGCGTCACATAACGCCGCACTTTGCTCCACTCAGCCCGCTCTTCATAATGCGTCACCAACGTCTGTAACGCTTGCCCCAATCGCTGCCGCCAATGCTCCCGCTCCGTCGCCACCCACGACTCAAATGTAGGCACATTGTTAATATACAACCCCTCTAAAAAATCTCCCCGATAAAGCCCCACCGCCTTCTCCAACGCATCAATCTCATTTTGCCGCACCGCCGCATCAAAAACGGCCGTGTCCACCATCACATCCTCCCCATGACCAAACGTCACCGAATGCCGATCCGTAATCAAACAATCGGGCAACACCTTCCCAATCATACTCAACACCCAGCTCAAATTGCGCCGCCCGCTCGCCTCCGTCTTGTCCATCCAGAAAAGATCCACTAAATGTGTCCGCGTCGCCGGTCCATGGTATACCGCTAAATAAGCCAATAACCCTATCGCTTTGCGTGACCCAAAATCACGCACCACTTCCCCTTCCCACACCGCTTCCGGCGGCCCAAATAAATGTAATTGCAAGCGTGGTTCTGTTGTCATGCTTCGTGTCCCTTACTCTTCGATTATTATTGCCGTCTCTGGCCAAATTGGCGCTAAAGCACGCCATAAAACACCCTCTTGCCGCCCCCCTCGTCGATCTAAACCACTGTGGGCAATAATTAACCCATCTCGACACCGATTCGTTAACCCTTGTATAATTCGGCTCAATAACTCATGTCTTATTGTAAACTCTTCCTCCGCTGTCCACAACCCCTCGGCCGGCCAACTCGGCGCCAACACAAACGCATTACTCAACGGCTGACGCGGTATATCCCACCATCCCCCCGCCCCCACCTCTAACCACACCTGCACCCGCGTCGTCTGTTCCGATAATAAATAACTGTAAACCGTCGCAATCGTTATCCCCCCATCCTCTCCCCCCTCACCTAAATCTGGTGGATTCGCTACCACCAACCCCTGATAAACCCCGGTCATCAATTTAGCCGTTAACGTTTCCGCCGTCTCCCAACCCAAGGCCCGCCCCGCTTCCCGCAAATGCTCAGCAATCTTTACCAACCAACCACATACGGCCGCCCCCGCCTCATCAACATCCGTCTGCCGCAAGGGTGGCCGCGTCCACACCTCATGAAAAAACTTCGGCAAAAATAGCTCCGGATATAACATCTCCTCCCCCTGCGCCGCTAACCACACCCGAATTCGCTCCACTTGCTCACCCGCCAATACCCCCACTCGCGCCACCAACTGCTCTGACCACGTCGCCACGGGCAACAACCGCCCCTCGGCCTCATCATACCCTCCCTCACTAATCAACGCCGCCCGCACCGGATCCAACCCCTCAATACTCAACGCCAACGCCTCGGCCACATCATAACGTGACACCGCCACCACCCGCTCACGCTGCGCCAACGCCAACCACGTTAACCACGCCCGCACCCTCGGCTCTTCCCGCGGACTCTGCCGCCGCCGATCAAAATGATACGGAATCCCCCTCTGCCCCAACTGTTGCCCCAACATATAACGCAACGCCCCATCCAAATACGGCGCCAAAATAACGATCTCTTCCGCCTCAATCTCATACTCAGCCAACATCGTCCCCAATAAATCGGCCACCTCAACCACCATCTCTCGCCGATACCGCCCTGTCACCGTCGCCCAAATCGCCCCCTCTGCCTCGGCCGTCGGCAATGTCGTATGCTCTAAAAAGTTCTGTACCTGATTCCCCACATGCTCCAACGCCACCGTGTTCACCAACGGCACTAAAACAACTTCTTGCTCACAAATTGTAATCAAATTCGCCGCCGATGCCGGATCCGCCCCCAAAAACCGTTTATAGCCCCCCTTATCATCATAATTAATCACCAACGTCTCTAATCGGGGCCCCAGCTGATACACAAACTGTTGCCCCACTGGGGGCAACTCTTCACTATTATCAACCAATAAATGTTGAAACTGTTCTGTAAAATAGCTTTGGAACGCTTCGTGGGGCAGAATGTGCTCTTGAAAAACGGCCGTTGTCAACGATAAATCCAACAAATTCTGCTCATAACAACGCGCCCGAAACGCCGCCACCCCTTTCTGCGCCCACTCTAACTGAATCAACCGCTCCGGCTCCCCTGACCAACTCGCCACATGCCGCGCATGAGCCGCCTCTAAACTCATCCCATTCAACGCCGCCCGATTCAATATATCTAACAATTGACTCACTATCTGCTGCGGCCGTAACCGTAATTGATGCCAAATCTCATTATCTAACATTGGCGCCAATAATTCCCACATCAATAACTGCGCCAAATCATAATTTAACATCGTTGGTGACTGCTCTGGCTGAGCAAAACCGGCCTCGGCCGCCACCAACGGCCAAAACAGATTGACCATCTCCTGCCCCCATCGCGCATATGTCACAACCTTTAACTCACTCCGCACCCCTACCCCCGCCTCCTGCAATGCCGACCAAAAAATATCCTGTCGCGATGGCTCCGCCACCAACAACAGGATACGCTCAGCCCCTGCCCCCCTCAATAACAAATCAACCAATTTCCCCGCCAATGCTGTCGTTTTGCCCGCACCAGCCGGCCCCCGCACAAAAAGGCTCCCCTCAGCGAGAATCACCGCCTCTTGCGCCGCTGTCAGTTCCCATTCCATAGGCACCTTCACTCATCATCAAGCACATCATCATACGCTCGCAACGCCCGTAACATTAATCCAATCCCCCCCGCTAACAAACCCAGCATAATTAATGTCGTATACAAACTTGTTGTTGCAAAGTAAACTTCTAAATTAGCAATAATACCCACAAAAATCAATAACAACGATCCCGCCGATAACAACCATCCCGCCACCGACCGACTATCATAAAATATAAAACCCAACCCAAACATCAGTAACAAAACTGTCATCCCAAAAGCAGAAACTGATACACTACCAAATAACGACCAACGGTGCCCCCAAAAACCAGTTGACACCTGCACTTGATTCGTTAACAAGTAACCACCAGCCAAAGCCATTACCCCACCTAAGAGAAATGTGCCTAAGCCACCTTTCGCCTGCTCCGATTTATGCCGTTTAATATCACTCATACAATCAACTTACTCCATAATTACGAATATAATTTGCACAGTAAGCATTTATTGTACATCAAATCAGCCCTCATCTGCCCCTTCCCCCCTTTTTTCTAATCTAATATGTAAAATCTCACGGAAATGATTCCGCTAACCATTGCTCCCCATTCACCGTCACATTATGAACACGCACATCCCAATGCAAATGAGGCCCGCTCGATAAACCGGTTGACCCCACCGACCCCAAACGCGTTCCCGTTCCCACCTGTTCCCCCACATTCACAAACACCTCTTCCAAATGATAATACGCCGTCATCACCCCCAAGCCGTGATCAAGGATGATAACGTTGCCGCGGATCAATGTCGTTCCCGTAAACACCACTGTCCCATTAGCCGGGGCCACCACCGGCGTCCCCACCACGGCCCCAAAATCAATCCCTGAATGATAAATCTCTATCGGCCCCCCATTATACGAACGTGCATCCCCATACCCCGCCGTCACCACTGTCCCCGTCACTGGGGGCTGAAACAGCCCCGCCCATTGAGGCGTGATCACCGATTGGCTAAATATCGTCGCCAAGAAATCATCTTCCTCGGCCCGCACCCCCGGCTCCAACAACACCCCCATACTCTCCGGCAACGTAATCACCTGCGTCCCAAATCCGGCCGAATCAATCAATATATCTTGTCCCCATGGCTCCCACGGCCGCTCCGTCCCCATCCCCGATAACGTTAATCGGTACAAACCCGGCTCCATAAATGCATCAATCCCTATCACCGCCACATACCCGCTTCCATACGGCGCAAATTGCAATGTCTGTCCTAAAAACTGCCCCTGTGGTACCCCCTCTAACTGATGCTCCACATACAAAGATAATGTTTCCCCTTGCTGACTAGGCAAGGCGCGTAACAATAACGCTTGCCAACCGCCGGTTAATTTTTGAAACGGCCGTTCTCCCGCCACCCGCAACCTAACCCCCGGCCACACCACCGCCCCCAACTCTAATTCATTCATCGTCGCCAACGTCGCCACACTCATCCCATACTGCCGCGCCACATCAACCAACGTCTCGCCGACCCCCACCACATGTACCCCGCCCGTCACTTCTTGCGGCTCATCACTCCCTGTCCGACTTTCAATCACCAACCGCTGTCCCCCCACTAAATATAACGGATTCAACAACCAATTATTACGCATAATCGCCTCGGCCGTCGTGTTATACGCCTCGGCCAACCCCGCCACACTATCCCCCGCCTGCACCATCACTACCGTCGGTACCGCCACACCACCACCACCAGGAATTAACAACTCCTGCCCCGCAAAAATCAACGCGGGATCATCAATCCCATTCACCAACTGCAACGCCTCCACCGTCGTACTATATTGCTCCGCAATAATGAACAGCGTCTCCCCCGCTTCAATAATGTGCGTTCGTGGAATATCATCATTCTCACCGCTAATAGGCGCCACCGGCGTCGCCGTCTGCCCCCACACCACCGTTAATGGCCACAATCCCCACCCTACCATCACCACCAACATCATCCACCGCACCAACCATCGTTTCAACCCCAAACTCATCATATCTCACCCTAACGGAAAAGCGATCTTATCACCAATCGCTACCTTATCTAACAAAACAGGATGCCCTTCGATCACATAACGCGCCGGCGCCGGCGGCGCATAAGACAACTTCCACGGCTTTGCCACCACCGTATGCACCACCAAACCAGCACTATTCACCCAAATCACCCCTAAATCAAAATTAACAAATAACATATGAATCGATGTCGCCAACTTACTGTCACTTTTTTCCACCAATACCAACCCTTCCGTTTCGCTCAAACTTTTTTTGAACGTAAACCCACGCAACTTCGTCATAAAACTATTACACCATTTCGCCTCGGCCAACAACACCTCCCCCCGCGTCGTATTCATCACCTGCCGACTACTCATAACCCTTCAGCCTCCCGCCATTGGCGCAATGTATCGTAAATCGCCTGCGATTGCTCATAATGAAATGTATGATACTTATCCCAAAAACGGGCAATATCCCGATTGCCTGTTTGTCGTTCATACTTATACGCCTGCAAAAACATATCGATTTTGTCGGCATCATGGACCAAATGCGCTTCCGCCGTCTCATCAGCATTCATCTCAGCCCATAAGGCGCGCAACGGCTCTGCCCACGCCTGCCCCGCCACAATCTTATCCATCACCACCTCTTCCAAATCCCCTTTCACCGTCCCCGGTATCATTCGCCACGCTGGGCTGGGAATATCACTCGTCACCCCTTCCGGCAAATCATGAATCACCGCTAAGGCTAACGCATGGCCTAAATCGATCTCTTCATCAATTAATTGGGCCAAAACCAATAAGCTGTAACAAACACCATAACTATGCGCAGCCACATTTTCAGGGCTGGGTACCCCACTATAAACCCAACCGGTTCGGACTGTTCGTTTAAGTTGATTGCCGTGAAGTAACATTTGTATAACGGCCGTTGTATCCATCTACCCCTTCCTTTCTTTAATCTTTAAAACCATGACTATCTAAATATAGCCCTTCATCAATAAAACAATCCCAATCTTAACTCACTCTACCCAAATTGTCAGGCAATCCTCATCTTACCTAACTAACCCTCCAACCGCACCGCCACCTCTGCCCACGCTTCCGTCTCCGCCACCGCCTGTAACGGCTCACAATGAGCCACCTCTGTCACACTATCCCACCCACAATCAATCGCCTTGTGCATATACCCCACACACTTCGCCACATCCCCCAACCCCGCCCACGCCGCCGCCGACAAAAAATGGGCATGTTTGGCCCCTTTCTCCATCATTACCAACGCCTCGGCCACCCCCAACACCTCTTCAAACTCCCCCTTATCCATATGATGCCACGCCAAATTCGCCACATAACTCATCTCATCATACACAATCAAATTCTGATCATAAACCAACTCTCGCCGCAATCCATGCTTCTCCGCCATCCCTATCGATGGCTTGTTAAACGAAATCACATCCCAATGCACAACCGGCACCCCATGCGCCACCCCATACGCGATTGTCGCCCCCGATACCGCCATTCCCAACCCCTTCTGCCGATAGGCCAACTCCGTCTGCACCCCAATATCGCCATGACCATCTACAATGCAATCAATCATCGACCACGCCACACAGCTTCCCTCATGCATGGCCACATACCCAAACGCCATCCCATCCGGCTCATCCCCCCCTTTTTGACGCAAAACCAATACATCTTCAACATCATCAGGCAAATCCCCCCCCACCACCTCCCGCAATCCCTCATCCATAAAATGCAATGTAAAACCATCAGCCATCGGCCACACCTTAGCCCGATAACGCTTATCCGTCACATACAAATATCGGGGGGTTGGTATCCCTTTTCGCCCCACCACTAAACTATCCACCAGTTGACGCCACCCTTCATCTGGCACCATAAACAACACCCCCCACGCCTTTTCACCTACGAATCGCTTGGCCGTCAACGCCGCCCCCAACTCGGCCCCAAACCCTCCCACCCCCGCCTCCCCACC